>SYFY01000034.1 GCA_005799745.1 Gammaproteobacteria bacterium | reverse complement strand
TGGTTGGTCGGTTCATCGAGCAGCAAGAGGTCAGCTGGCGTCATCAGCGCACGCGCGAGTGCTAATCGAATTCGCCATCCCCCCGAAAACGTTTCGAAGGGCTCCTGAAAATCCTCGGCGGAAAACCCAAGACCATCCAGAATGGCCGCTGCATCCGCGTTCGCGGTGTGACCACCGAGATCCTGGAAGCGCGCGTGTAACTCGGCGAGTTTTGCACCGTCGACTTGCGGATCATGAGTCGCGGCTTCTAGTTCAGCTTCGACACCGCGCAGTTCTCGATGACCATCGATGACGAACTCAATGGCCAGCCGATTGCCGCCGTCGATTTCCTGGTGGAGCTGACTGATTCGCCAGCCACCAGGAAACAGGAGCTCACCCACATCCGGTTCGAGGCCGCCGCGAAAAAATCGAAACAGTGTGGATTTACCAACCCCGTTCCGTCCGACGACACCGACTTTTTGTCCCGCGTGAACCACGAAAGACATCGCGTCAAAGATCGTGGTTTCGCCGCGTTTAAAAACGATGTTCTGGGCAGTGATCATTCTCAGGAGGGTGTGAAATCGCGGGCGCGAAGATTAGCAGGTTGGCGCAGAGATCATCCTGCTGAAACGAGCCCGTCGGAGCAGGCAATCAGGCTTGTGCGGAAGTGGAGGTCTCAGATTTGCGCGCTACTGCGAGCGGCATGGATCGAATGGCTGTTGGCGTTCGCGTAGCCCCGAGTGTCTGCGACTCGATCCACTGAACGAGGTTGCGCCATTCGGCGTACTCACGCCGCGCACCACGCGAGTCGTGCAGTTCCGCGATGCCACGGCCGTCTTCCATGGCCTCGTGATAGGCCGGTGTGTCCCGGAAGGTAGCGACGTTTGGTACATCCAGGCACTCGAGGAAATGCGCAAGTTTTTGGGCGGTTTCGGTTTTTGGCTGAACCCGGTTGGAGATCACTCCGACGGGTCGTGGTGCGGCCCTGAATGCCCGATGCGTCAGTAGTTCGGCGATGAAACGGCCACCCGCGCGTATGTCGATGGGCGAGGCCAGAATCGGCACCAGAACGATATCGGATAGTTTGAGCAACGCTTCCAGATCGCGGTCTCGCGAATTGGAGTGGGCGTCGACGATGATGACATCAGTGTCGATGGGTATCCGGTACGCAAAGGTCTGCGTCTGATACATACTCGTTCGTTGATGCGCCGGAATGACGTGGATTGGTGGCAAATGCGGGCTGCGGTGTTCAACCCAATAGCTGCTGCTTGCCTGTGGATCGTGGTCGATGAGAACAACTTTGCGGGGTCGGGTTTCACCTTCAGCGCCCATGACGGAGCCTCTTGCCATCATTGCCGCAAGATTCGTCGCTACTGTGGTCTTCCCGCACCCGCCTTTTCCGTTGACCACCAGAATTCGGCTAGGAACATCGGCCATGTTCACGTGTCCCGTTCGGCCCGCGCAATCGCCCCGCGGCGCCCTAACCCCCGAATCATCCACCTGAGATTCCGATGAACCTGCAGGCGCTCTCCTGTGACTGTTTGTTGCTTTTACGGCTGGTACCCCGGCGCACAGAAAGGCCACCCGAGTTCAACCGTGTCTACCCGACTGCTTGTATGACCACGCGATGAGCGCGGCGACGTGCCCGGGCAGTTGGCATCCAGTGCCTGGTTCTTGTTATCCAAGAGAGCAAAGAGTCGAGCTAACGACTCAGCGAAGCGGAATATACCACTGTAAAATCGACGGCTTCCACAGCCTCGTGGTTAATTGAGTCTTGCTTTTACAGTTTGTGATGGAGTTCCGGAGTCGACTTCCCGGCGAGAGCGGCCGCCGGTAGGCGGCCTTAAAGGGCTATTGAGCGCTGACCGGGCCTAGGCGCGGGCGGTTGCCAAGCGGAAAAATGTTGTCGGTTGGCGGGTAGAAAAGCTTGGGGCGTTGGCACGCTGAATGACCTCATCTTCGACATCCATACGGCTATCGATCACAAACACCAGACTTTCCAGTGCAGAGCGTAGTGCCTTGATGTCTGTGAGTGGGCCGTTGCCGAATTGATCGCTAAACGAGAGCGCCTGGCGTGTGGTCGCCTCGAAGGCCGCCACCTGATCGAGCGTTGGCCGGAATCGCTCCAGCACTTGAAAGTGTCCGGTGGATAGGTAGTCCACCAGCGCATCACAGAATCGTGTCGTCAACGCTTCCGCTAAATCTGGTGTGTCGGAATCGATGGCCTGTCCGAGTTTGAGTAGGTAACGCAGCAGCCGGTGACGTGATGTGTAGAACCGATCGCTGAAGGCACTGATTGCGGTATTCATGGCTCCCCTCGCCGTTGAGTTTGCCATTTAACCGTAGCAGTGATTCCGGATTCGTCCAGAAAGCGTCGCCAAATTGACGGAGCGGGTGGGCGAGGTGCCGGTCGGAATGAGTAAAGTTACCTCCTCATTAGCCGACCAACGGTGAGTGCTGTCACTGCGACAAAAATTAGCAGAGCGCCCACTGGGATCAGCACGTCGACGATAGAAGTGACCTTGGCGCAATCACCTGTTCCCCGCGTCATGGTTGCCAGTACGTCCAACAGGGGGAAGTTCTGGAACATGTAGTCGATGTCCGGGCCGCAGCTAGGCGCCTCATGTTCGGGTAACGACTGAAGATAGAGATGGCGAAGAGAAAAACCGGCACCCACCAGGGACATTACCGCAGTTACTCCCGAGTAAAGTCGCTGCTGGGCGCCGTGTGTCCACGCAAGCAACGCGATCAACCCGGCAGCCATCATCCACACGCGTTGCATGAGGCAAAGCGGGCATGGGACCAACCCGCCAAGGTATTCGATGAGCAGGGCGAGAAAGAGCGGAATGCCCGTGAGTGCAACAACGGTGATCGGCCAGGGAGGTAATGTCATGGCTGAGGTGCTCGAATCTCGAGAACCACTTTCCCAAGCGCTCGGCGTTCCATCAGGCAGCGGAGTGCCTCGGCATACCGTTCCATTGGGAAACGGGCTCCGATGCGGGGCTTAAGCCGACCGTCAGTACACATGGCCACGATTTCGCGCATGTTCTGGGCAGTGTTCTCCGGATCACGAGCGGTCCATGCACCGTAAAAAACACCGATGACCTGGCAGCTCTTTAACAGCACCAGATTGGTGGGCAGTTTGGGGATTTCACCGTCTGCAAAACCGATGACCAAAACCCTGCCGTACCAAGCGATAGAGCGCATGCAGTCGTCAAACAAGGCGCCGCCCACCGGATCGTAAATTACATCTACCCCGCGCCCGCCGATCAGCGCTTTGACCTTGTCTTTGAGTTTGCCGTCGCTGTAGTTGATGAATTCGGTGGCACCTGCCGATCGCGCGAGATCGAGTTTTTCCTCGGAACTCGCCGCTGCAATCACACGCGCGCCCATTGCCACACCTAACTCGACAGCAGCGATGCCCACACCCCCGCCTGCGCCAGTGACCAGGAGTGTTTCACCCGGTTGGAGTGCGGCGCGCTGTTTCAACGCGTAGTACGAGGTGCCGTAGGTGGTGCTCAAGCCAGAAGCCGTGGCGAAGTCCATTGCAGCAGGCATACGGCGCATGGCCGCCGCCGGAACGGCCGCCTTCTCCACAAATCCGCCCGCGCCCGTCCCGCCAAAAACCCGCTCACCGATCTGCCATCCCGTCACACCGGGCCCAATCGCGGCGATCACACCGGCTATTTCACTTCCAGGTGCGAATGGCAGCGGAGGTTGAGTCTGATATTTCCCTTGGATCATCAGGACGTCGGGAAAATTGAGCGAACTTGCGTGGACGTCGATGAGCAGCTGTCCGGCAGATGGCACGGGGTCCGGTACTTCTGCCAGGACAAGGTCTTCGGGCATGCCATGGCGAACACAGTGAACAGCGCGCATTACCGTCATCCGAAATTACGAAGATCGGGACGATGACTGGCAGGCGTTAACGCGTCAACTATGCTCAAGGAGCACCACCTTCTTTTCTGAGGCCACTATGCCGCTCAGTCTTCGAATCAGAAAACGTACCTTCGGCGTCGTCATGTGTTTGGCGATGCTGCTGATCGTTCAAAGCAGCGTTCGGGCTCAGGAGGCTCCGGCGGCACCTGCCGAAGGGGAGCCCATTGACGAGACCATCACTTACATGAGCATCACACCAACGCTAATTCTCAACATCAGAAAAACCCAAGGTGGACGCTTCGCCTATCTCAAAACTGATATAGCGATTTCAGTCAAAGGACCCGCCGGCGCTGCAGCCATCGAAGCGCATATGCGGGCGGTAAAGAACATCCTCGTGATGGGCGTTTCCGGTCAGGAAGAATCTGCCGTCAACACCGCTGAAGGACGTGAACGGATTCGTCGGGAACTTGCCAAGGAAATCGCGGAATGGCTCGAGGAAGAAGCGGGCAGACCTTACGTTGAAGAAGTGATGTTCACCAACTTCATCGTGCAGCTCTGACGAATTCAGCGGCGCCGCTTTGTAAATCAGGAAAGTACTCCTGAAAATCGTCAGTAAGACTTTCACTGAGTGACTGGCATGCGGCCAAGGCCGGTGCAGTGAAATCGGTTTTCCCAAGTCGTCGGGATATCCCCTCGATACACAACTCGACTCCCTCCCAAGTTCCATAACGACACAGAAGATCTCGTTGTCGCATGTACCGGATGAAGCGGCTCAGATCTTCAGGTAAGTCCGGGGGTGCATGATTCAACCCTGAAATGCTGACGTAACAAGTCTGCGCAAACGCCTCCAATGGATCGGCGCAGTGGTGTTGCCAATGAAGGGCTAATGCGAGATCTGCGTGGATATCAACCAGTATCGGAGCGAGACGGCGAAGTTCTGCGGGAAATCGCGCACAACTTTGTCGCACAACCGGGTGAGTGTTGGAGAGTGCGTCGATCCGGCGATGCAGTCGCACCCCCGTCTGTAGGGTGAGCGGCCAGGAGATGGGAACCGTACCCTTCCAGAAATCACCCAGTATTCCGCCTGCAACCAGGTAAGGTTCATGGGTGTCGTCGGCACGCGCTGCGAGAAGACAGTGCGCGAGGAAATTCATGGCAGGCGTAGATACGTCGCCAGGTGGGCTGCAAAGGCGATCGTTTCGGAGACTTCAAGTTCGTGTTGATCGTTCAAGGAACTCACTGCCCGAGCAGACCATTCCTTCGCTTCGGTCGATGACAAAGGCGTTTGCTGAAACCAAGTCTGAATGCGGTGTGCCTCATCCATAGTGACCCGGAAAAACGACTGGCCTTGCCGCATACGATGCAGGACCTGCGCCGATGGGGTTTGCTCAGCATCGACCAGGGAAGGACGTTGAGTTTCTAGGGCAGATGCATAAGCGTGACCACCCTTCACAGAATCGAGCCAGTCCGCCATGGGTTCGCAAGCGTCCAGTAGTGCTTCGGCAAGTTGTGACAATGGCTCTGGTCCTCGCCCTGTATCGAGTGTGAGTCCGGGCTTGCGTCCACGTTGGACAACAGCGACTTGATTGGCATGCAACCGTGCAGCCTCTTCAACCGAGTCCTCGGGACTTGGTGCGAGTAGGCAGTACAAGAGAAAGAGGTCGATGAACCGCATCTGCGCGGCATCGATGCCAGTTGGAATAAATGGATTCAGATCCAGGCATCGCACTTCGACGTAACCCACGCCACGATCAAACAAGGCGGTTAAGGGACGCTCGCCCGATTGCAATGGACGTTTCGGCCGAATCGTTCCATAGAATTCGTTTTCGATCTGAATCAGCGTATCGGTGAGTTGGCGGTACTCGCCATTCACCAACGTACCGATCTCTTGATAGCGCGGATGTCGGATCGACAGTGCTTGTCGGATGCTTCGTGCGTAATCGTCGAGGCTGTTGAAGCTGACATGTATCTGTCGCTGTGCATCACTCGTATAGCCGAGCGGTCCCATGCGCAGCGAGGTCGCAAACGGCAGGTACAGGCTGCCTTCGCCTATCGGTAACAGACCCGTTTCTTTTTCCGAGCCGAAGGTACGGCAGATAGCCGGTGATGCGCCAAACAGATAGATGAGCAGCCACGAATAACGCCGGAAATTACGTATCAAGGCGAGGTAAGCGGCTGTTCGTGCATCGACGGAATTTATCCCGAGCGTCGCGAGTGCAGCGTCATCTACTGAGAAGTTGTAGTGAATGCCGGAAATAGTCTGCATGACTGGACCGTAACGGTTCGCCAGTCCGCGCCGGTAGACAGTCTTGGTTCTGCCCTTGTTGGATGTGCCGTATTGACCGATAGGAATTTGATCTGCCGCTGGCAGTTTGCAGGGCATGCTCGCCGGCCAAATGAGTTCGTCTTTGAGCTGCGACCAAACGAAACGGTGAATGTCGGTCAGTTCTTGCACACAATCGTCTGCATCAGGATGCACACCGGTAATGAGCTCAAGTTGAGACTCGCAAAAGTCCGTTGTGATTTGCGGATGCATGAGCGCAGAGCCGAGCGCCCGGGGGTGTGGCGTGTGTGCCAGCATGCCATTCGGATCGACGCGCAGACTCTCCTTTTCAACACCGCGGTACAGAAGACGAGCGGGATCGAAGCGGCCTTTTCGCAAAGCGTCGAGTGCCTGCCCTGAGGGGTCAGGGACCAGTTTCTCTCTCATGTCTTGAGGTTAACCGGTTTGGTGAAAACGGCACAGTGCGTTGTTGAGGGTGGGCCACCGGCAGCCCACCTCATTCACGCACTCGTTTGTAGCGGGTCGCCGGGTCAGGCTGGACCCGCTGCGACGATGTGCGCCGGGACCTTGAACTTCTTGAAGTTCTCTCTGAACTTCGCGGCGAGACTCTGCGCTGCTGCGTCATACGCGGCAGCATCAGACCAAGCGGCGCGTGGATTGAGGAGCTTTGCATCCACGCCAGGCACAGCAACTGGAATGTCCATGTTCAGGCCGTTGAGATGTGTCGTCGCTACGTTCTCGAGCGCGGCCGACTGGACTGCGGCAATGATCGCGCGGGTCACCGGAATGTCGAACCGTTTACCGACACCAAATCCGCCCCCCGTCCAGCCTGTGTTGACCAGGTACACCCGCGAACCGAACTCTTCGATGCGTTTGATCAGCAGGTCCGCGTAAACGCCTGCAGGTCGGGGAAAGAAAGGTGCTCCGAAACAGGTCGAGAACGTCGCCTTGTAGGCTTCGGTTGATCCAATTTCGGTGGAGCCCACTGCTGCGGTGTAGCCTGACAGAAAGTGATAGGCCGCCGCTTCCTTCGACAAAATGGCGACGGGTGGAAGAACACCACTGACGTCACAGGTCAGGAAGATGATGTTGTTGGGCTCGCCCGCACGGTTGTCATCCACCTTCAGCTCGATGTTGCTGCGTGGATAACAGGCGCGGGAATTTTCTGTCAGTGAGCTGTTGGCATAGTCTGGATCACGGGTATCCGCATCCATAATGACGTTCTCGACGATCGCGCCAAAAGCGATCGCGTCCCAGATCACCGGTTCGTTCTTGCGCGATAGATTGATGCACTTGGCATAACAACCGCCTTCGAAGTTGAACACCGTACCTCGACCCCAGCCGTGTTCATCGTCGCCGATGAGATAACGCGACGGATCAGCTGAGAGCGTTGTCTTACCGGTTCCCGAAAGGCCAAAAAACAGGGTGACGTCATTGTTTTCGCCGACGTTGGCCGAGCAGTGCATCGGCAATACGTCTTTTTCGGGCAGCAGGAAATTCAGCACTGAAAACATGGATTTCTTCATTTCGCCGGCGTAGCGCATCCCGGCCAGCAGCACTTTGCGCTGCGCGAAATTGATCATCACTGTGCCGTCACTGTTGGTGCCATCACGTCCAGGATCACAGGTGAATTCCGGCGCATTGGCGATTTGCCACACCTGTTTGTTGTGCGGGTTAAAGTGGTTCGGAACGATGAAGAGTGATCGTCCAAAGAGTGCGTGCCAGGCGTATTCCGTCGTCACTTCGATGGGCAAGTAGTGCTCAGGATCAGCGCCTACATGCAGGTGCGAGACGTAAGTTTCGCGATCAGCAAGATGTACTTGTACACGATCCCAAAGTGCATCAAAGACGTCCGGCGAGATGGGCTGGTTGATTGTGCCCCAGTCAATTGCGTCTGAGGTGGAAGGTTCTTCAACGATGAATCGGTCTTTCGGAGATCGTCCCGTACGCTTACCGGTCAGGACGACAATGGCCCCGTTGCTGGCGAATTCTCCTTCGTTCCGTCGAACGGCTTGTTCAGCCAACGCGGCGGTAGAGAGATCCACATGTTTGTTGGTGCGCGATGCAGTACTGCCGGCCATCGGCTGGGGTTGTGCGGCCATTGTGCGGTGTCTTCCCGGGGTTTTTTGACAAGCCGGCATTATGCCAGAGGCGCTTCAGTCCTCTACACCGCTCGGGCAGCAGTCTGCAAACCCCTTCCCGCAACCCTGTGATGGGGTTGTAAGCGTGGTCGATTAGTCCTCACCGTCCGTCTGTTTAAGGCGTCTGAGCTCGCGGCGGTCGTGTTTTTCCGGTTTTGTAGGCGGCGGGGTCAGTCCTGCCCTGGCCAGACGCCTTGCCGCGATGGTACGAATGCGGGCACTGACGCTGGAAGGTGTTTCTTCGTAAAGGGTACGTGCGATAGTCGCGTTACCCCGGTCTGCGGCCAGATTCTGGACGGTGACCTCAAGGTCAAAGAAGTCGCGGGTCATCAGAATCTTGTCGCCGGGATGAACTCCGCGAGATGCTTTGGCTCGCACTCCTCTTATGTGAACCTTGCCACCTTCAATGGCGTTTTTGGCCATGGCCCTTGTCCGATAGAACCTCGCTGCCCACAACCACTGATCGAGCCTTACCCGTTCGGTCACGCGGAAATTGGCAGACAATCGTTGAAGTGGTGAATCGCTCGATGCACAAGACCCGAGCGCGACGGACGAGCACTGTCGGGTTGAGCGATGGTCGCAAGGTGGCCCACACCGAAACGTTCTGCGGCCTTGAGGACATGCACATTGTCGTCGAGGAAGAGCGTTCTTTCCGGATCAAACGGATGCGCGCGCTGAAGCGCCTGCCAGAAGGCTTGGTCTTCTTTCGGATGGCCGACATCGTGAGAAGAAACCGCGCCGTCTAGCTCATCCAGGATTCCACAATGCGCGTGTTTGATGTTTACGCTGCGTCGATGGGCATTGGTGACCAGCAGCGTGAATTTTCCGGCAGCGCGAATGGTGCGAACAAACTCGAGGGCACCGGGTCGCCAGGCGATCAAGTCAGTTGCTTCGCGATGGGGCGCCATGATGTCGAGTCGCGTGTGACTTTCCCAATAGTCCAGGCAGTAGAACTGCAACGTGCCGAATATTTCCCGCATGTGGGCGAGCAGGCGCTCAGTGGCCTCGTCGACGGGGAGCGCATGCGCTGACGCGTAGTGGATCGGCAGCAAATGGTTCCAGACGTGGTTGTCGTACTTGAGATCAAGCAGCGTGCCGTCCATGTCGAAGAGGACGGTGTCGATTCGGTTCCAGTCAAACAAGGTGTTCAGTTCAAGCGCCAGCGGCTAATGGCCTTTATGATACGGACTTTGTCCCTCGTGGATGTGACCGGAAGACCCAACCGAGGTATGAGCGATCGACCGCTGCCCGAAATTCTTGCCAGCCGCACCCTTGCACGAAGCCGGCTTTTTTCCATCGAAGAGCTGACGCTTCGTTTCAGTAACGGCGTTGAGCGGGTGTACGAGCGCCTACCGGTGCGTGGTCATCCTGCAGTGATTGTTGTCGCCGTCAATCAGAACCGGGAGATCTTGTTGATTCGCGAGTACGCGGCGGGTTTTCACGAAGTGCAACTTTCACTGCCGAAAGGCGCCGCGCACACCGGTGAAACACTCGAATACGCGGCCGACCGAGAGCTTAAGGAAGAAGTTGGCTTTGGTGCGCGCCATGTGGAATTCGTTAAACAGGTGACGCTGGCTCCAGGGCACATGGGCTTCACCATCAACATCATGTTTGCACGCGACCTTTATCCGGAGCAGCTACCGGGTGATGAACCTGAGCCGATTGAAGTCGTGCCGTGGCCGATCGATCGACTCGATGAACTTCTGCATAGCCCAGAATTTTCCGAAGGGCGTGCGATCGCCGCGCTGTCCCTGACCCGACATCTCATGGAGAAGGTATGACCCGTTTGGACATCGAGGCCTTGTTGACGCTCGCGAACGCCGCTGGCGACGCCATCATGGAGGTGAACTCGCGCCACATTGAAGTGGCGACCAAGGCGGATGATTCACCGCTGACAGAGGCGGACCTGCGCTCTCATCGAATTCTTGAGCAGGGCCTGCGAGAGCTCACTCCGGATATTCCGGTGTTCAGTGAAGAGGATGCCGACATCCCTTGGTCAACACGAAGGGAATGGCAGCGTTATTGGCTCATTGACCCGCTGGATGGGACAAAGGAGTTCATCAATCGCAACGGCGAATTCACCGTCAACATTGCGCTGATCGACCACCAGGAAGCGGTTTTTGGTGTCGTGGGTGTGCCGGCTCAGGAAGTGCTTTTCTGGGGTGACGTCAAGAAAGGCGAAGCGTTCCGGCGTCATCAAGGCGTTACCCGACCGATTCGTGGACGTAAACGGCAGGTCACAGCGCCCTTGGTGGTGGTGGCGAGTCGCAGCCATGGCGGTGAGCGGTTGGAACGTTACCTCGATGAAGTTCAGCGGCGATGCGGCACTACCGAGCGCACGCCGGTCGGGAGTTCACTGAAACTCTGCATCCTTGCTGAAGGAATGGCGGATCTTTATCCGCGGCTCGGTCCGACATCCGAGTGGGACATCGCCGCAGCCCATGCTGTGCTGGCGGCAGCGGGTGGCGACCTCTGGGCGGCAGATGGATCAGTGTTTTGCTACAACACGAAGGAGTCGGTGCTCAATCCAGAGTTTATTGCTGTTGGTGATGCGGGTTTTGGATGGAAATCGCTGCTTCCGGAAGTTCCTGCCGGATAACAAACGGTTTGAAGGACCTGGATAGAAAGGCGATGAGGCAGGGTTTGACGATGAATGGCCTCAACCGCCGGCCTGCAAGTCCTGGTGCAAACGCCCTGCCGAGGAGAATGACACTGTACGTACGTACAGGCCCGGCGGCTGAGGCGGTCAAGAATACCGAATGGACCAGGAAAGAAAAGACTGGTTTTGTGCTTGCGAATAGTAGAGGGCTAGCGGGCTCCGATCTGACCGGCGGCGCAGTCTCCGACAGCAGGCTGACATTTGCCACACAACTCTGGGAGCCCAAAAACTGTTAAATCCATCACAGAACGTGAGGCAGACGCGTCACACGAATTCCCGATGTCATGAGGTCGTTGTCCATGCAGTCGGTCATCCGTTTCCGCCGCCACAGCAATGAAAACTTCTCGCGCGCGGTAGCGCTCTTAAGTCCTTATCTTTTCTGGATGGTGATTCTGACCGCGTTTGGCGGAATCTGGTTGTTTGCGGGTTAAGCCCGCGTTGATAAGCCCGCAGCCGTAGGTGCTGACGGAGCGCCTTCAGCCGTCGTAGAACATGGGTTGGTGAAGCCCGAGCAACGTCGTCATCCGGCCTCCATGCGAACGAACGGTGTTCGCATCCTCGACTTGATTCGATTCTTCTGTCGTTAACACTCGCTGGGAAAGATCCCGCCGACCGTAGTGACACTGCAAGAAAAAACGACCCTGATCTCCCTCGCCCGCCGGTAACCGGCGATGCCAAACATCCGAAACGAAAAGTGCTACATCGCCGGCGCGCGCAAGCATTGGCACGACCGATTGCCCTTCGCACGTCAGACCAACATCCATCAAGCGATCCGGTGGCGGAAAACGCCCGGACCGGTGGCTGCCGGGAATAACCCCCGTCGGCCCGCTCTCCAGATTGCAGTCCTGCACGTAGATGTGCGCGCCGATCGCGAACACCGGGTAGGGGATTCGGTCGTCCCAGGGAATGCCTTCCGGACGTGGGATGTGTGGACCTGCATCAATATGCCAGGCGCCTCCGCCGT
Organism: Gammaproteobacteria bacterium; assembly: GCA_005799745.1. GTDB lineage: Bacteria > Pseudomonadota > Gammaproteobacteria > Pseudomonadales > Azotimanducaceae > SYFY01. Next base: position 12,485 of record SYFY01000034.1, on the reverse strand, counting down.
GCTGATTGCGACTGCGAGGTGGATTCCGCCAACAGGTGTTGGCGATGACATGACAATCTTCACCGAGCAAAGGTTCGATTAATTCAAGAATCCGTGGGTGGGCGATAGCCTCCCGCGCGAGACCAGAACGATTGAATATCTGGTAGCGGAAGTCCTCGCGCTCCTCCGGTTGGAGATAGGCGTTACGTGGATCTGCCGGAAACTCGCGGTAGACCCGTTCCAGGTCAGCCCGTAGCGTCGTCACGGCTTCTGCGGTGAAAACGCTACGAAGCACTGCATAGCCTGAAGCTTCGAGCTGCGCACTTTCTGCGGGGGCTGCTGTGCTGCGGATTCGCAGGTAGCCGCGTTTGCGTTCGAGCATGGTCATCGTCCGCTTTAGGATTGATTTACTATCCCGCTTGAACGCCCTGGAGGGAAGATGCTTTCAATCACCTCCCGCGCTGAATCGTTAAACTCACCGGGAGAACACGCGCTCGACATCCCTGAAGACATCCGTGTCCGCATCAACGGTGCGCTCAACTCGCTGAAGACTCTCACAGCTTCTTATGTAGACGAACACGGCAAGCCGCATATTTCGTTCTACGGCAGCACCCATTTCCATGCGCCCGATACGCTGGCCGTCTGGGCGCGTAATCCGGATTCACCCCTCCTGCGCACCTTGGGCAAACACCCCCACATGGCGTTCATCTATGGCGACATCCCGGATCGAGTGTATTGCACGCTCGAAGGCAAGGCCCGGGTGGTGACAGATGTTGCTGCTCGGCAACGTGTCTACGATGAGATGCATCCGATCGAGCGCCAGTTTGATGCGGACATGAAAGGCACGGCAATTGCCATCGATCTCGAACGCGTCACCATACTCACCAAGGCGGGCAAGGTTTTACTAACGCGCTAACGATAAACTAAAGGCGCGCGATAAATCCTGAGATCTCTTCCAGCCGGCGTTTGATGGCGTCGGGTTTCTGCGATCCCAGGTGCAGCACCAACCGATCAACACCGAGGTCCTGATAGGCCTTGATGTTATCGCCACGGATCGAGGGTGGTGTGATCACGATTTCAAATCCTGCTCGGCTCCGACCTTCGTGTGCGAGAGCGGCGTCGAGCGCGTTGAGTGCGTCCACTACCATGCGCGGCGGTAGAGAAAAGCCATACCAACCACTGCCAAATTTTGCTGCACGTCGATACGCAGGGGCGCTGTGTCCGCCGACGATAGTCGGAATGCCTCCTGGCTGCACGGGCTTAGGGTCGAGGCGGCAAGGAGCGAGCTTGAAGTGTTCACCTTCGAACGAAGCCACCTCTTCTCGCCAGAGTTTTTGCACCATGCTTAGGAACTCATCACAACGTGAGCCGCGGTCTTCCCAGGTATAGCCACTGGCGATCACTTCTTCTTTGCACCAGCCGACACCGATCCCGAAGTCGATTCGTCCTTGCGTCAACCAATCGAGGGTTGCGAACTCCTTGGCGGTGTAGAGCGGATTACGCTGTGAAATCAAGGCAATTCCAGTGCCGAACCGCATACGTTTGGTAACACCCGCGAGAAAGCCAAACGTAGCCACGGTGTCGAGCATGCCGCCGCCAGGCGGTACTGGGAGTTTGCCGCTCGCAGAGCCGGGGTAGGGGAACTCGGTTTTGTCGAAGAGCACAACGTGTTCACCCATCCACAACGATTCAACGCCGGCAGCTTCCGCTTGTGTGGCGAACTTCGCGATCATGTTGGGCGTGGCGATCGGCGACATGAAGGTTGAGAAGAGTCCGATTTTCACGTTAGGTTTCCTGTGGGTGATGGATTCCCCATGATCCCAGAGGTTCCGCCTGCTATCGACCCTGGCTTACCAACACGTTGATCGGATCATCCCGATGTTCACGCAGTGCTGCTTCGAGCTGGGCGGCTTCGGCGAGTGAATAACCTTTACGCTTCTTCATCTGTACGGCACGCAGCCCGGTCCTAGCGGATTCACACTGCTCTACCTTGGAAATCATGACCGAACGACGACTCGAAGAACGCATCACACGACGTGGCTCATCGGCATCAGAAGACTGCTCGTCCCGCGTATCTGCGATTGGTGTGCTGACGGACTGAATCAGAGGCGCAGGCTGCACATCCACCATACTACCGTGAGTACAGGGCAGGTCCGAGAACAATGGGGGCTCGCATGGTAACTCGCATCGGTAGACCGGACTTGCCAGTGCCGCGACCACCGTTGCGAGGAGGCTCAGAGTGATTGTGTGCATGGGCTGAGTTTGTGGTCTGGAGCGGGTCGGGTCGCTGGCGTAAGTCGGCTGTCAGCATCAGCCAATCGACTTTGTACGTGTGCGCGGTTAGCCTTCGAATTGAACTGAATTCAACCGGGGAGAGCGAATGTACGACCTGATCATCAAAGGCGGAACGGTTATCGACGGTTCTGGCGACGCGCCAGTCACGGCGGATGTCGCCATCAACGGCGAAAAAATCGTCGAAGTCGGGCAGGTAACCGGTAAAGCCCACCGCACGATCGATGCCAAAGGTGCCCTGGTTACGCCAGGCTGGGTAGACGTTCACACGCATTACGACGGTCAAGCGACCTGGGATCCGATTCTCGCACCATCCAGCTGGCATGGTGTTACCACCGCGGTCATGGGTAACTGCGGTGTCGGTTTTGCACCCGTGCGCCCCACTGCCCACCAGTTTCTGATCGAGTTGATGGAAGGTGTCGAGGACATCCCTGGCGCTGCGTTGTCTGAAGGCATTGACTGGCAGTGGGAGTCGTTTGGCGAATACCTCGATGCGCTTGATCGCAAGGCGCGCACCATCGACATCGGCACCCACGTTCCGCATGGCGCGGTCCGCGCCTATGTCATGGGTGATCGTTGTAATGACAAGGACGCGCAACCCACCGTTGCTGAACTTGCAGCCATGCAGGATGAAGTCCGTAAGGGCATGATCGCCGGCGCACTTGGATTCTCCAGTTCACGCACCTGGCTGCATACGGATAAGAAAGGTGTTCACGTACCCGGCACCTTTGCCGGTGGTGATGAAATGTTGGCGCTGGGTCTGGCCATGAAAGGACTCAAACACGGTGTCTTTGAAATGGTTTCCGATCACCTCGGTGGTGATGAAGAGTGGTCGTGGGTGAAGGCCTTCATTCGCGAGACGGGTCGTCCGGTCACACTCGTCGCGACCTCTGCAGCGGCGTACGAAAACAACAAGATGTACAACATCGCCGAAGATGCACGTCGTGAGGGCTTTGAGGTGCGACCACAAATGGCGGGGCGCCCGACAGGTGTGTTGCATGGGCTGCAATCAAATTTCCATGTTTTCCTGCGCCATCCGACGTTTATGAGCGAGTTGGTAAATCTGCCGCTCGAAGCGAAAGTTACGCGCATGCGTCAGCCTGAGATCCGCGCGAAGCTATTGTCGGAAACGAGCAGCATCACCATGACCATGCTCGGTGTGCCGTTGGATCAACTGTTGTGGCAAGTGTTCCCACTCGGTGATCGACCGAACTATGAGCCCGACCGTGAGCAGAGTGTGGCGGGTATCGCGGCGAAACTCGGCAAAACTGGCTTCGAAGTGATGTACGACCTGTTGCTCGAGCATGATGGTCGTGAGCTCTTCTATCAGCCGCTCGGTGGTTATCAGACGTACAACTTCGACAACTTCCGCAAGTCGATGGAGCATCCGAACGTACTTTTCGGCCTCTCTGACGGTGGTGCACATTGTGGTGTCATCGCCGATGCGGGTATGGCGACGTTCATCATGACGCATTGGGGCCGAGATCGCGTGAAAGGCGAACGCATGCCCCTCGAATTTCTCGTCAGGAAACTCTCGAGAGATACAGCGCTCGCCTATGGCCTGAATGATCGTGGGCTGCTTGCTCCCGGAAAACTCGCTGACGTCAATGTCATCGACTTCGAGAAGTTGCAGCTCTCACGACCCGAAGCCATCTACGATCTACCCGCTGGTGGGCGGCGTTTAGTGCAACGTGTGAACGGTTACGCACACATCGTCAAACGTGGTCAGCCCATATTCGCGAACGGCGAACATACGGGTGCGCTGCCAGGGCGGCTGGTGCGCGGCGGCGTCTGATCCAGGTCAGATCCGCATCGCGGGCGGCGGGGTGAAGGCGAAACCCCGCCGCTCGAGTTCCTGTGCAACCTGAATCGTCAGTCGATCATCCCAGGCATTGCCCACGATCTGAACACCGATGGGCAGACCTTCTGCACCCACTCCTGTTGGAATCACCGTTGATGGCAAGCGTGAAATGCCGGTGATCCCCGCCCAGAAAATCTGTTGCATGTAGTCCTGAGATTTGCCATCCACCATCAGAATGCGCTGCTCCGGTGGCGAATGATCATGCGGGAATGCGGCTGTTGAACTTTGTGGCGCAAGCAGGATGTCGTAATTCTGGAAGAAGCGGTGCCAGGCCCAGCGCAAGTAATCACGCATGTTGTTGTAACGAATCCAGTCACGGTGACTCAAGGTCAGAATCTTGGGCATTCGTGATGCTGGATCGTTGGCGCCTTCCGGAATCTGAGCCGCTGCGGCTTTAAGTTGGTTGTACTGTTCATCAGGAAAACCCACCGCCATGAAGGACCATAACAAGGCGGTGTACACATCGTGGTTGTGTTGTGCGGTGAAATCGGGCCGCGCTTCGTAGTTGACGATGGCGCCGGATTGCGCGAGGGCGTCAGCAACTTTTCGAACGCGAGATTCTGTTTCGCGGCTGACCTGGCATATCTCATCGTTGGCCCACACACCAACTCGCAATCGACCGAGGTTGCGATACGGCAGCCCTTTGAGTTCATAACGCATGCCTTTGTCGAGCAGGTCAGGTCGTGCCAATACGTCGAGGGCGAGCTCGAGGTCAAACGCAGATCGCGCGAGCGGTCCAACCACAGCGATGTCCGGTTCAGCGATCGCTGGGGGCAGTGCGTGCCCGCGACTCGGAATCAGTCCCCACGTTGGTTTGTGACCAAAGACGCCGTTGAAGTGGGCGGGATTACGAATGGACCCGCCAATGTCCGAACCGAGCTCCAACGCAGCAAAGCCAGAAGCAAGAGAAGCGCCTGATCCACCGGATGAACCACCCGGCGAACGCTCGAGATTCCAGGGGTTGTTGGTTGTGCCGTAGACCGGATTGTAACTCTGCCAATCGGCAAGATTTTCGGGGACGTTAGTCTTGCCAAAGACGATGGCGCCGGCAGCGCGGAATCGTTCGACGGTGACTGCGTCTGACGTTGCGATGTTGTCCCGGAACGCCGGTATTCCCCATGTTGTCGGTGCGCCCGTCACATTGAAGGACTCTTTAACGGTTATGGAGAGGCCGAGCAACGGACGTGTTTCATCCGGTCGACCTTGCACAGAAGCCGCGATTCGGCGGGCTGCATCCCGGTCTTGCCAAACCAGTGCACGGACGTTGCCGTCATGCCGATCGATCTGGTCGAAATGCGCTTCGAGCAGCTCTGCAGCGGTGTAGTCACCTCGTGCCAGATGGTTGAGGTGTGAGGTGGCCGATGCATGCACATCGATCATGGTGACCTAACTCCGGTTAACTCCAATTCGCCCGAAAACTCCGGACCCGTAATACGACGACGATTTCAACGCTCTACAGTCGCATCCATCAGTCACTTAAGACATGTAGTCCCGGGAGCGGCAATGCAAACCAAAACCAAGAACACCATGATCACTTTGATGCTCGTCGGGCTCTTGATGAACCTTGCGCTCGCGGTAGCGTTCTCTGGACTTCTGGCAGGCTGAATCTGCTCAAATCAGGAAAGGCTCGCCAACCACTCATCGTCGGAACCTTCCGCGATACCCGCAAACAGCGGGGTCGACAGATAACGTTCACCCGTGTCCGGCAACATTGTCAGAATCACCGAACCCGAAGGTGCCTTCGCAGCCACCTTGAGTGCGGCAGTGAATGTCGCACCAGAGGATATGCCGACAAAGATGCCCTCTTTCTGCGCGAGTGCGAGTGCGTTGGCCATGGCTTCGTTTTCATTCACCGGAATGATCTCATCTGCCACGGTACGATCGAGCACGCCGGGGATGAAGTCAGGTGTCCAGCCCTGGATTTTGTGCGGGCTGAACGCGCCACCGGAAAGCAGAGGTGCCTGCTCAGGTTCCGTGGCGATGATGCGTACGTTGGGTCTGGCAGCCTTGATGACCCGCCCTGCACCCGACAAGGTGCCGCCGGTGCCCCAGCCCGTCACCCAGAAGTCGAGTCGGTCGCCGGCGAAATCTTTAAGGATTTCTGGTCCTGTGGTCTGCGCATGGAATGCAGGGTTTGCCGGATTTTCGAACTGTCGTGCCAGAAACCAGCCATGTTTCTCAGCGAGTTCCGCAGCTCTACGAACCATTCCAGTGCTTCGTTCCGCCGCAGGCGTAAGGATCACCTTGGCACCGAGTGCTCGCATAATCTTGCGACGCTCGATGGAAAACGTTTCGACCATGGTGGCAACAAAGGGATGACCCAGTGCCGCACAAACCATGGCGAGGGCGATCCCGGTGTTGCCTGATGTCGCTTCAACAACGGTTTGACCGGGTTTGAGCGCACCGCTGTCGCGCGCATCCTTGATGATCGCGTAGGCGAGGCGATCCTTCACCGATGCCAGTGGATTGAACGATTCAACTTTCACAAACATGGTTACGTGTGACGGTGCGAGCTGGTTGATTCGAACCACGGGCGTATTGCCGATAGTCTCGAGAATGTTGTTGTATCGCATGATCAACCTCCGATGGTTTTACGCAGGGCCGTACAGGCCTGTTTGATGGCCACCAATGATTTGCCGACAGTCGCGTGCATGCCGAAGAAACCGTGCACGACGCCGTCGTAGCGGGTGAGGCTGGTATCGACACCGGCCGCAACCAGCGCCTCCGCATAAGCTTCGCCTTCATCACGCAGTGGATCAAACTCCGCGGTCAGAACAAGGGCCGGTGGCAATCCACGCAAACTCTTCGCCCTGAGCGGTGCCGCATAAGCTTCTCGTCGGTCTTCTGCGGTTGGAACATAATGATCCCAGAACCACTGCATACCGCTGCGTGTCAGCAGATAACCCGATGCGTTGTCGCGGTAGGAACCGGTTTCGAAATTGGCATCGGTGACGGGATAAATCAGCAACTGGAAAGCGATGGCCGGACCTCCCTCGTCGCGGGCCTTCAGGGCAACCGCTGCGGCAAGATTGCCGCCTGCGCTGTCTCCGCCGACTGCAATGCGTGTCGAGTCGATTCCGAGGCTGTTGGCTTCGCGCGCGACCCATGCGGTGGCATCGAAACAATCGATCATTGCACCGGGATACCGGGTCTCCGGCGCGAGCCGGTAGTCGACGCTGATGACAGTACAGCCTGAACCCGCGCAGAGACGGCGAGCGGTTTCATCGTGGCTGTCGAGACCACCAATCACCCAGCCACCGCCGTGGAAGTAGACCAAGGCGCCGCGGTTGGCCTGCGCAGGTTCCGCTCGATAGATGCGTACGGGGATTTCCACCTGCGAACCTGGAATTGTCCGGTTTTCAACCGCATGCACCGCGGCAGGCAACGCGGGTGGGGGAGCGAGACTCAACTTGCGAGCTTGCTCGGGCGAGAGTGTCGAGAATTCAGGAGCACCAAGTTGCTTCAACAGGTCCAGGACGGCCTGGGTATCTTTGTCGACCGGCACGATGGGTAACGTCCTCAAACAAGATGGATGAATGGCTTGAGAGCTTACACCCGATGCAGCGGGTCGTGGTTCCCTGCGAAGATGTGTGTCGGTCGAAACAGAAGCGTTCGTATGAGTGATGAAGATCGGATTCGTTGGGATCAACGTTACGGTGATGGAGCGTATGAAACGCGAACCCATCCGTCGGCGCTTTTGGCGCAGTGGATCGATCGCCTGCCGAGGGGCCGCGCGCTCGATGTGGCGTGTGGCGCAGGCCGCAATTCGTTGTGGCTGGCGAAGCACGGCTACTCAGTCACAAGCGTGGATATCTCGTCCGTTGCGCTTGACCGATTGCGGCGTGCTGCAGATGGGCTGGCAGTCGCGACCGTGGAAGTGGATCTCGATCACGGCCTGCCGGAGCTTCAGGGTCGGTTCGATCTCATCATCAAGATGCGTTTCATGAACCTGTCCCTTTTGCATAGCCTTTTCGAACGCTTGGGCCCTGGGGGGGTGCTTGTGTGCGAAATCTTGTTGCAAGGTGGGGATGCTTCCGTTGGTCCCTCCTTTGGACCTTTAGCGCCGCGATTTCGCGCAGCGCCGGGTGTGTTGCTCAATGCAGCGAAAGGGCTGCAAGTCATGTACTACGACGAAGGTCCGGTGATGGACCCCGATGGCCGCGTTGTTTATCTCGCGAGGCTCATCGGCCGGCGTCTGTGACTTTGGGAGATCGTGGCGGTAGTGTAGGCCCACACACTACAGGGGGACTCTCAGATGGAAACCGGAACCGTTCCAGATCTTGCCACCATCGGTGATCGCCTCGCGATCCAGGAAGTGCTGGCCAAACACAGCCGAGGCGTGGATCGTGCAGACGAGGCGATTCTCAAATCGTGTTATTGGCCGGATTCGACCGTTGCCTACGGTGGTTTCAACGGCAATGCTCATCAGTTTTGCGCTTCTCTACCAACGGGTATCAAGCGCTACTACGCTACGCAGCACACCATTACCAACATCCTTGCAGATATCCGTGGGAGTCGCGCGCAGGTGGAAACCTATGTCACCGCATATCACTATCGTCGGGAAGAAGACGGATCAGGTACTGAGATGACGTACCTGGGTCGTTATCTCGATCGGTTCGAAAAGCGTGGCAATGTATGGAAGATTCGGCACCGCCAGGTGCTCATGGACTGGAACCAGAACACGACCGCGTCATCCATCAATCAAGGGCCGCCGTTTGATGGCCTTGCACGCGGGACTCGTTTTCCGGAAGACCCGATGTACACGATGCTCGCCGAGAAGGTCTGAATCAGTCTGCCCTTCCGGGGTTGATCCAGATCGGCGACGTGTAAGCGCGCTCCTGAATCACATCCGGCCCTTCCTGCGAGGCGTCCTTGCCGAGCGCAAGTGCGTCGAGCAGGCTGTGGCGGGCAGTGGGCACCTGCAGAACACGCGCGTAATAAAACGCTTTTTCATTGGCGCTGGCTTCAGCATCAACCCAGATCGCGGACAATTCCGCTGCACCTGCTGATCCCGTGTAGCGTCCCGTTCTTCGATCCACCTCATCGGCAATCGGTGCGGGTGCTGTGCCTTGCACGTCACGTGGCGTCGACCAGGCAACGTCGAAGATTTTTTCGTGTGTCTCACCGGCCGCATCGATCCAGCCTTTGATGATCTGAATACGATCCAGTGGCGCGTCGTGGGGATCCTGTTGAGCGGTGACCACAAAGGATTGCCCGTCCACATGTGAAGTTTCCCCGCCCATCGGTGTGATTGCGCCGGCCTGTGCTTTCCAGTCATCCGGCAACGCACCGCCACCTGGAGGCGTGGCCGCAAGCGCGTCGTTGTCCGCAACAAAGAACTGCACGCGAATGCGCGGCCCGGTTGTCGCGTAAACCTCGCGACGTTTCATCGCCGCGATGATGTCATCACGGGTATTGGCGTCCGCCCAGACAGCAGCCATGCCGGAGGCGGACATCGTCCAACCGGTAGGCCCTACAGCAATCACCGACTTTGACTTCGTCTCAGGTGTGGAGTCTTTCGCCATCTTGCCCCAGAAGTTGGGCTCTTCAGCGGATGACAAACCGGTGTGTGAATCGGTTGACCCGATCATGCCGAACTCAAACGGATTGACGCCAAGCTTTTTTTCCAGCGAAAGGCCTGTTTTAAGGCCTGAACGAATGAAATCGCCGGTCCCTGCTACATAGGGCGCGGGCTTCTGCGCGAGGTAGAAGTTGTACTTCTCAAAGTTGGCAAAAAGATCATCGGGTGAGATGTCCGGATGTGTTTCTGAATCGCCCTTGATCTGCGTGACCTCAACAACCGGCTCCCACTGCAAACGAATCCGGGCTTGTTCCGCCGTCATCGCCTCTCCGGCGAGTGTGTCTTCGGAAAACATGATGCCCTTGGAGAGATTCGAGTTGTGAGGTATCGAGAGGAACTGAATGCCCGTTTCATCCCTTGTTTTCTGTAGCCAGGCAAACAAATCTTCGGGATACGGGCTCGCCCCGGACGAAAACGGTTGGATCTTTTTTGCCGATTCCGCGTTCGCATTCGTGACGATGATGCGATGCAGGTTTGCGCCTCCGGGTGTTGAGCTCCACTCCCAACCGATAAGCGCAGTGAACTTGCCGGGCTGATTGTGATGGTCTGCGGTCTCAGCGAATTTGGTCCATGTATCCAACTCCACAGAAGGCTGAGCGGGCAAAGTGCCGGAAGCCACGGCTCCCCAGTTCTTGGCGGCTTCCTGTGGTGACTCTGTCGCTGGCAGGCTGTCGTTGAAGAGCTCAGTGCCTTCGCGTGAATCCACGGCATTGCGAAGCGCACGTTCGGTATACCAATGGATCAACGAATCAATAGGTCCTGGATCCTCGGCTTTGATGCCATCGAAATAAATACCTTTCAAACCCCCCAGGTACTCCGAATGATCGGAGACGACCAGAAAGTCGAGCGGCTGGCCTATTTGTACACGAGCGCGGTGATAGGGATGAATGACGGGTTCGCCTTTTGCCCATCGAAATGCGGTGTCGGGGTCCGCCGACAGATTGTTGTTGAGAAAGGCATCGAACGAATTGTTCGTGTGCAGGTGCGTATCACCCCACAACAGAACCTTCTCGTTGGCGAAGACAGCCGGAGCGAAGGTGGCCGCGATCAACGCCAGGGAATGAAGGAGTTTCTTCATGCAGGCATGCAGATGGTTGCAGTTCCGACGATGCGGGTTTCTCCGGCATCATTGCGGATCAACAGATCTAGCTCGGCAGTTCGAGTGTCGGTATCGATGTCGGTAACGACGGCTGTGACGGTACAAGGTTGATCTGCGATCAGCGTGGCTCGAAACACACAGTCCACCTTCTGGATACGAGCTGCCGGTATCTCGCGGTGAATCAGTGCGCAGAGAAAGCCCATGCCCAGAATGCCGGGTACCAGGGCGCCAGGCAGCCCTTCTTTTCGCCCGCCTTCATGGCTCGTGAATCGTGGTGCATTTAACCAACCCACGGCATTGGCGACTGCGGTTGAGTTCGCGAGTGCTGTATCTGGCAGCCATGGGCCCAGTTCCATACCGAATTCAATATCGTTGATGGAGACGATGCTCATGCGTCACTCCGTTCACGAATAACCATGCGACTGTCAGCGAGCGCCAACAGATTCTCTGCTGCGTCGTAAATCTTCATGCGAGAGACCAGAAAGATCATTCTTCCCGAGCGGCCACTCTTGTCATAGATGTCATGCAGGTGAGTGCGGCCATCCAGCGAAACGCCTGCGGGTACGGGTTTGATCGATGTCACTGCCTTCCCTCCGTCGACTGGTATCCCTCCCAGCGATGGAAAGTTGATGGGTAGATGCCGGCCTGACGAAAGACTGGCGATGTAGGCGGGGAAGACTTCGAATTCGGGGTGAGCGGGGTCGATAAATTCGGGTCGGGTTTCGCCGGAGACCCTTGCGACGATGGCGGATTTCTCCGCGTCGACAACAAAATCCAGACGCGCGAATTCTAGGTTCAGATATTTGCTTTTGAGTTCTTCGATGTCGACCATCGTTCTGCGATCCCTGTGAGGTGTGCCAGAATCGCGAAACATTCTCTGTCAAACGGGATTTCCATGCGCGACATTTCCTACACCGGCAAAAAGGTTGTGCTGACCGGTGGTTACTCGGGTATTGGTGCGGCACTGATCGAGGTTCTGCGTGAACTCGGCGCCGACGACATCACGGTTCTTGATTTGAAAGAACCAGTTGCCAGGGTTGAACGCTTCATCAGTGCCGACATGGGTAACCCGGTCTCCATCGATGCGGCAGCAAGCGCCATCGGAGCCGATGTCGATGTGCTGTTCAACAACGCTGGTATCGCCGCAACGCGACCTGCAGAGCAAGTCATGCGCGTCAATATCCTGGGACTGAAGCGCCTGACCGAACGATTGTTGCCGGGTATGAAATCAGGCGGTGCCATCGTCAACACTGCCTCGACGGCTGGCAATCAATGGCCAGGCAACCTCGAGGTGATTCGTAAATTGCTCGCGATCCAGGGTTGGGATGAAGGCATCGCCTGGATCCATGATCAGATGCCGGCGATCGCCGATGGCTACTTCTTCTCGAAGCAGTGTGTGCAGGTGTACACCATGATGTTGAGTCGCCCTGCCATCCGACAGGGCGTGCGGGTCAACAGCATCTGTCCGTCACCGGTCGACACACCTCTGCTTCCCGATTTTCGCGCGACAATGACCGACAAGATCATCGACTGGGCGATTGCGGAGGGTGCTGGCCGTGTGGCGACCCCCCGTGATCAGGCGAAGGCACTCGCGTTCCTGGGCTCGGATCTGGCCAGTTACGTCAACGGTGTGAACGTGCTCGTAGATGGTGGCTTTACTGCGGCGATGACGA
>SYFY01000033.1 GCA_005799745.1 Gammaproteobacteria bacterium | reverse complement strand
CCTTGAAGCCAACCCGGAAACTGCCTGGCTCGCGCACCTGCTCGGGCCAGCAGATCCCCCTGAGATAGAACGGGAACTTGAGCTCGTGGAGCCGAATCCGTGACCTACGAACGCGGCAACATCGCCGCCATGCAAGGTTATACCTGGGGTGAACAGCCTCAGGATGACCGCACCATCAAACTAAACACCAACGAAAATCCTTATCCAGCGAGCCCCCATGTGCAGAGGGCGCTCGCGGCGTTCACCATCGACTCGCTCCGCCGTTATCCCGAACCGACTGCGAAAAAGCTGCGTGAAGCCCTCGCCAAACTACATGATCTTTCGCCCGAGCACTTCATCGTCACCAACGGCGGTGATGAGGCGCTGCGTCTCGCACTCACCACCTACGTTGATCCCGGTGCCACGTTCTCCATGGCGGTGCCGAGTTATTCGCTTTACGGCGTACTCGCCGATATTCAGGATGCAAAGCTGCACACCGTGCCACTCCATGCCGATTGGTCCATGCCTGAAAACATCGGTGCGCAATTAAATTCAGCCAACTCGCGGCTCGCCTGCCTGGTCAATCCCCATGCACCCAGTGGCACTCTGACAAGCCCGCCCACGTACTCGCGGATCGCGAAACAGATGAACGGTGTACTGCTCGTTGATGAAGCATACATTGATTTCGTTGATCCGAAGCGCGGCCACGACAGTACCGACCTCGTTCGCGAACTCGATAACGTGCTCCTGCTGCGCACTTTCAGCAAAGGGTATGGCCTTGCTGGACTTCGCCTCGGCTACCTCATCGGTCACCCCGATTTGATTGCACCGATGATGTGGAAGACTCGTGACAGCTACAACATCAACCATTTGTCGCAAATACTCGGTCTCGCAGCCATTGAAGATCAAGGCTACGCACGCTCGACCTGGGAGCGGGTTCGATCAGAGCGTGGGCGCGTGCAGGCGGTCTTTGAAAATCTTGGCTTTCCCTCACCACCCAGCGAATCCAACTTTATCCTGGTGCAGTCCACACGTGTCGCCGCACGGGACCTGTACACCGGACTCAAAGAACACGGCGTACTGGTGCGTTATTTCGATTCGGCAGGTCTCAACGACAAACTGCGTATCACTATTGGAACGCCGGAAGAAAACGACCGATTGATCTCGGCGTTTAAACAGCTCATCTGACGAATCTACGAGGGCGCAAGACTATCCATGTTCCCGATTCGGGATGAGAACCCAAGCCAGACCACGCCGATAGCCACCATTGCACTGATCGCATTGAATATTCTTGCGTGGGCATTTCTGCAGGGGCTGGGTAGTGAACAAACACTGTCTCAGTCGATCTGCACGTTCGGTTTCATCCCTGCGGATCTTGGCAGCGCGCCCGTGGATTTCACGAGCGAACGGTTTTGCCCACCAGAATCTGGAAGTGGTTGGCTCAATGTACTCACCAGCATGTTCATGCATGGTGGCTGGATGCACATCATTGGCAACATGTGGTTCCTGTGGGTCTTCGGCGACAACGTCGAAGACGCCATGGGCAGTGTGCGTTTCGTGATTTTCTATCTGCTCTCCGGTCTCGGCGCAGCGCTGGCTCAAATGTGGTCTGACCCGACGAGTGCCATACCCATGGTCGGTGCAAGCGGTGCCATCGGCGGCGTGATGGGTGCTTATGCACTGCTCTATCCACGCGCCAACGTTCACATACTGATTTTCCTGGGGTTCTACATCACCACCATCGCAGTACCTGCTGTCTTTATGCTCGGCTACTGGTTCTTGATGCAGCTGTTCGGCGGCTTCGCCTCCTCAGCAGGCGGCGGTGGTGTCGCATTCTGGGCCCACATCGGCGGCTTCCTCGCTGGCTGTGCACTGGTCTATGTGTTTCGCCAACCCGAACGCGTGCAGCGACACCTCTCGGCAGAACCTCGACGTACGGCGAAACACCGTTGGCCCTGACCACACCTAAACACAGCATGTGCTCACGATTGCACGGCTGTTAAGCTCTCCTCACAACGAGGAGGACTTCACACATGACCCAGCTACCCGCCGTCAGCCTGGCCGCCGTTCCCGGTCGCCGCAAAGCCACCATCGAACTCGCTAAGGAAATTGAACGCCGTGGCTTTCCCGGCATTTTCGGACCGAGCCTCGGTGACAGTCTGTCGCTTTGTACCGCGCTCGCACTTGAAACCAAGACTGTCACTTTCGGCACCAGCATCATGCCGATCTACTTTCGCCAACCCCAGGACTTCGCCGCCACCGCGTCCTTTATCCATGAAGTGTCCGGTGGACGTTTCCGTTTTGGAGTAGGTGTGAGTCATGCGCCGGCCCTCAGCCGTCTCGGTATCACGGGTGGCAAGCCGCTCACTGACATGCGCAAGTTCGTCGATGACATGCGTAAGGCGCCGCGCGTTGGTGAACTACCTCCAATCGTGCTCGCGACCTTGCGCGACAAGATGATTCAACTGGCTGAAGAAATTGGTAACGGTATAGTCTTCGCCAACGGTGCACGCTCGCACATGAAACACTCTCTGGGCGTGTTGTCCGACGACGCGCGCAGCAATCCAGATTTCTTCGTTGGCAACATGATTCCGACCTGCATCAGCGACGATCGCAAGGCCGCCGCAGAAGTGAACCGTCGTACGTTGACCAGCTACGCGATGCTGCCGAACTATCGCAACTACTGGAAAGACGCGGGTTATGTCGAAGAAATGGAAGGTGTCGAAAAGGCCCTCCGCGACAAGGATCTCGACCGCATTCCAAAGTGTCTGTCAGACCGCTGGCTTGCCGATACCACCCTCTTTGGTACCGCCACCGAAGTTCGTGATGGCATCGAAGCCTGGTTCGATGCCGGCATCAAAACACCGATCATTGTGCCCTCTTCTGCTGTAGGTAATCAGCTGAAGGCCTTTGAAGAGTTCTTTGCACTCTGGAAGTAGCCGGTGACGGTCTACCGCCTGTGGCTGGTACGGCACGCCAAATCCGATTGGGAAGAAGGCGTGCCGGATTTCGAGCGGGGTCTCAATGCGCGTGGACATCGGGATGGACCCTTCATGGCCGCGTGGTTGTCATCGCAACCCCATCGAGCGGAATGGATCTGGTCGAGTACGGCGAACCGCGCGTTAACAACGTCGCGTTATCTCGCACAGGGTTGGGGCGTATCCGATGCTCACTTGATCGAAGTGGATGCGCTGTACCACGCTGCTCCCCGCACCGCGTTTGAGGTCTTGTCTGAAACACCGCCTGATATCACGGCTGTTGCGGTGGTTTTCCACAATCCAGGAATCACCGCCTTGGTGAACCTGCTCGCCGGTGGTGAAGTGCTAGACAACCTGCCGACCCTCGGTATTGCGGAGTTCAGCAGCACACTTCCTTGGTCAGAAGTTCATTCCGGCGCCTTCAAGTTCGAGCGAATCGTCTCTCCAAAGTTGCTGCGAGCACTTCAACCTAAACAGTCTTAACGTTCGAGAAACTTTGTGAAACTCGCCAAACCCGCCATCGACGTCGGCCTCTTCACCAACCAGCTCGAGCCCATGTTGGACTTCTGGCAAAACCAGGCCGGTGTCCCCTTCAGTGAGTTGTTACCACTTGGCGGCGGCCTTCGACAGCACCGTCATGCCATCGGGCAGAGTGTGTTCAAACTCAACCACGCGCGTGAACCGCTCTCAGGCGCAGCAGCTTCTGGAATTCGTTCGCTCACCGTCGCCAGCGTAAAGGTGAGGACCACATCCGAGCGCAGCGATCCTGACGAAAACCGCGTAATTCTGGTTCCCGCTTTACAAGGCATACCACCACTCACTATTCATCTCGTGGTGTCGAATCTCGAAACCCATCGGCAGTTCTATGGCAAAACGCTTGGACTCGACGAAGCATCTCCCGGTGTTTTCGCCGCAGGCGAGTCGCGTCTTGCACTCACCCAGGGAGCAGCGACCCAAGACCCGGTGCAGCAAGCACTCGGCTTTCGTTACATGACGCTACAAATCTTTGACGTGGTCGCTGCACATGCTCATGTACTCGTATCAGGAGGGCGCGAAGGGTCGGCACCGAGACGTTTGGGCGAAGTGGCCTTTATCTCCTTCGTACGTGATCCAGATGGCAACTGGATCGAACTTAGCCAGCGCAAGTCCATCGTCGGTTCGCTCGACTAAAATCTGTTCTGATTCAATTAGCCTGATTGCTAATTAATAGAGCTTTCATTTAAAGTTAGCCAACTAGCTAATTGATGGAGCTGCCATGCCCGAAACCGTGATCTGCAATTATCGCGTCAAAGACGGCAACCAAGCTCGCTTTGAAACGCTACTCAAGAACCACTGGCCGACCTTGCACCGACTCGGACTCGTGATCGATGAGCTTGCTCAACACTTCAAAGGCACTGAACAAGACAATGGCAAACCGATCTACTTCGAGATTTTTCATTGGCTCGATGGTGCCGTTGATCGCGCACACCAGCACCCGGAGGTGATGGCGATCTGGGAACCCATGGATACACTCTGCGAAAAGCGGGGCGGTAAGCCCAACATGGAGTTCCCACACGTGCATCGGTTCAATGCCTGAGAACAACACCGCTTCGCGACGTGAAGCAAAAACGAGCAGAGCGCCTGCGGCAAGCAAGGCAGAGCGCGACATCACCCTCGCCGACAACCTCTTTGCGGCGTTGGCCCATCCCGCGCGTCGCCAGATTCTCCTATCGGTACATTATCGCGGGGAATGCACCGCCGGAGAGATCGCCAATCGATTCGAATGCAGTTGGCCCACCACCAGCCGCCATCTCGCGATGTTGGTGACATGTGATCTCCTCACCGTCAGCAAACAAGGGCGCACACGGGTTTACTCCGCCAACTCAAAACTCATTGGTGAAGTGTTGTCGAAATGGTCGGGCTTCTTCCAATGATCCACGGTTCCTAAGACTTCGGAGCACACAAGTGATCAGCTACAGCACCCTCGGCGTGAATGACATGGATAGGAGTATTCGCTTCTACGATGCTGTCTTCGGTACGTTAGGCGGCCAACGCACCGCCACCAGTCCGACGTGAACGGGATATCGCAAGAAGGGTGAACGTGCCCTGTTCTTTCTGACTCGCCCTTTCAATCTCGAAGTAGCAACATCGGGCAACGGCACGATGTTGGCCTTTCTCGCTAAAGATCGCGCAACGGTAGACGCCTTTCATACGCAAGCCCTGGCGCACGGTGGAACCTGTGAAGGACCCTCCAGGGGTCCGCGTCGGAATGGACCCCGTGTTTTACGCGGCCTATGTACGGGATAACGACGGCAACAAACTCTGTGTCTACGTACGCAGGTGACTCGGCATCACTGATGCGGACCACTCAAGTTCGCTTGAATTCGATCTCGACCGCCTTGGCCTCTTCGCCTTGAGGCGTGATGTTGAACATGCGCAACCACCAACGTGCCGCATCAACCGGCTCCACCTCAATGCGCCAACCCCAGTCTGGCCCGGGTGGTGCAGGGTAGTTAGCGCGAACGCTGAACGCACCTGCTGCAGTAAGGCCACCTTTGCAATTCATGATGCGGTCACCGTTGTGCCACGAATCGATCCACGTCGCCGCGACCGTTTTGTTGTCGCCCTCCACGCCCATGATCAGGATGCCTTGTTGTAAGGTCTCTTCCTGCCAGGTGTAGCCGACGTGCAAGAACTTGCCACTCGCCGCGACGGAGACCGTTGCCATCGCGGTGGAGGTTTTAGCCGGCGCGCCAGGCATCAGCCAGAGCTGCTTCGTCCCTTTCCACGCACCGGTCAATGAACTGAATGTACTGGGTAAGCTCATGTTTGCTCCACTCTCGTAGTTACTTATCCGACCAACGACAACAGCTGTTCAGTCAACTCATCCGGCGCTGAAAAGAAAGGTGAGTGATCCGTGTCGATGGACATTACTCGCTCATTCGTCTGCGGCGCGCGGTCGAGCCAAGGCAAGAGGAAGTCCGCATGACCATGCATCGCGGATTTCACAGCGGCCCAGAGAATTTCATCGGAAACGGCATATGGCGGATAACTTCTCACGAGTTCGGGACACCGCTTCTCCAGCACGAGTGTATGCAGTCCACCAGCGAGCCTTTAGCTAACCAGTTGCTTCAGCGCGGTACCGTCTGCCGGAAGTGCAAGGAGGCGATCAGAAACCGGGTCTCCCGATTCAAGTCGTGATGCAAAGAGTTCACACAGTCGCGCCATGAAAGGGGAGTCCAGGTCGCGACTGGCACGCATCTGTGCACGAAAGGCTGATCAAATGTCCATGTAAGGAAAGAAGCTGTCAGTGATGACCCTGCAAATCTACCGGTTTTCAGCAGATCAATTCGGTGGCCTTACTTATATGAGGATCAGCGACAGTGATATCCGCCCGCGTGTTCTGCGTGCATCAACTCGCCGCGAGATAACGTTCGTGCAGGATTTTCACTCGCTCAACATAAGTCTGCGTTTCAGCAAACGGGGGCACACCGCCATAACGATTCACGTTCGCAGGACCTGCGTTGTACGCAGCAGTCGCCTTGGTGATGTCGCCGTCGTACTGTTTCAGCAGCATGGCGAAGTATTTCACTCCGCCCTGAATGTTGTCGTTCACTGCATGGATATCAACCGCACCCATATCCGCTGCGGTGCCAGGCATGAGCTGCATCAACCCCGTCGCCCCTTTATGGGATCGTGCCAGCGGATTGAAGCCTGACTCTGCATGCATGATCGCGCGGATCAACGCCGCATCGACGCCATAAGCAAGGGCCGCTGTCGCGATTTTGGTCGTGTACTTATCCATGTGCAGCCGAGTTGCATTCCAGTCCACCTTCGAGCCGGGATCGTAGGCGTAAGAGGAAAACTCCATGACTTCATACGACTGGTTAGCGGGTACTTTGTCGGTAAAGACAGTCACGCCATCATCCTGACGATAGGTAAAGACGCGCCGAACAGGTACGCGACTGCCGTCGCTGAGAACCTTAGCAGCAGATTCGTCGTTGCCTTCCTGAATGGCGGTATTGCCCAGCGAGGCAGGCAACAACACGGCAAGAATCGCCGTCCGCAAGATGATCTGAGTTGGCTTGTGCGCCATCTGCTCGTGTCCGTCAGAGCTCTTATAAGGTTTTTTTGTTGCTCCGCCCTGTCTGAAGTATCCGGGAGCACCGGGCGGAATTCAATTGAGCCAACTCACGCGCAGGTTGTACGCGAACCGCGTCACACTTCGTAAGCTCTCGGCTCTGGGAGTATGCTTCGACAGCACTCCGTGAAAGGTAAAAAACTCATGAAGATCACGCGCTTTAACCACATGGCCTATAACGTCGCGGGAGCTGGACCGGAAGCTCGCGACTTTTACCTGCGCTTCCTGGGTCTGCCCGAAGTCCCCATTACGTTTCCCGGTCGTCCAACCGTTATGGGCTCTGATCGTGGCTTCTGGTTGGAGCAAGCCGGTGTGCAGATGCACATCATCGGCGTTGAAAAACAAGGTGTCCCACGCGAGCCGGTGAACACGCATGTGTCCTGGTTCGTCGAAGACCTGAAGACTGCAATCGACGAAATCCGCGCCGCTGGCCTCGAGATGAACGAGATGACGGGTGACGTTGGCCACATCATTTGGATCTCAGATCCAGCAGGCAATACTGTTGAATTGCAGCAGGATCCTTTGACGGCGAAGGCCTGACCCACGCGACAATCGACGACTGGAGCAATCGATGCCCCTTCCCGGATCCAATGAATGGCGAACACTCATCAAGGAAGACATCCTCGAACCCGCTCGCCCCATCATCGACCCCCACCATCACCTCTGGCCGACGGCGACGCGATGGGGCAGTTATTCCCTCGAGGACCTTTGGTCAGACACCATGACCGGCCACAACATCGAGAAGACCGTGTTTATCGATTGTGGGGCGAGTTATCGAACCGATGGGCCAGTGCATCTGAAACCATGTGGTGAGACTGAATACGTTCGGCTAAATGCGGAAGCGAGCGCAAAGGAAACTGAAAAGACTCGAATCGCAGGCATCGTCGGTCACGCCAACCTGGCACTGCCCCCTGCACAGCTTGAGGAAGTGCTCGCCGAACATGAACGTGCCGGCGGCGGCTTGTTCCGCGGCATTCGCCACGCAGGGCCTCATGACGATACAGGCACACTCTTGAACCCTGGCACACGCGGTCCTGGCCTCTATCTGAAACCGGAGTTTCAAGCAGGCGTGCGGACCCTGGGTCGTCTTGGCTACTCCTTTGATACGTGGCACTTTTTTCACCAGAATCGTGACTACCTCACGCTTGCTCAATCTGCACCGGAAACCGTGATGATTCTCGATCACTTCGGCACACCTCTCGGTGTTGGACCGTACTCGGGGCGACGTGCTGAGATCTTCGAAACCTGGAAAGCCGACATGGCCGAAATCGCGAAATGTCCAAACGTCATCGCCAAACTGGGTGGGATGGCGATGCCGGACAACAGCTACGGTTGGCACACGCGCGGCATTCCACCTTCATCTGACGAGTTCGTGAAGGCGCAGCGAGATTGGTATCTCTACACGATCGACTGCTTCGGACCTGATCGCTGCATGTTCGAAAGCAACTTTCCCGTCGACAAAATGTCGATCCACTATCCAATCCTGTGGAACGCATTCAAGAAGATCGCAGCCGGATTCAGTGAAGCGGAGAAACAGGCGATGTTCTATGGCACTGCGGCGCGGGTGTATCGGGTCTAACCGATTTTCACTCCAACA
The DNA here is from genome assembly GCA_005799745.1 of Gammaproteobacteria bacterium. Taxonomy (GTDB): domain Bacteria; phylum Pseudomonadota; class Gammaproteobacteria; order Pseudomonadales; family Azotimanducaceae; genus SYFY01. The sequence continues at coordinate 21,367 of SYFY01000033.1, read as the reverse complement.
TCTCATTTGAGCATTTGGGGCCGCTCGTCGCGGTGAAAGCCGTCGAACGATTTCACGTTACGAGGCGGTCCGGGAACGAAAACGAAACTCCCGGCACCGTTGTGAATACCACCATCCACCCGGAAGTCAGCGCCGGTGACATAGGCGGCCATCTCCGACATGAGAAAGACCACCATGGCGGATATCTCCGCCGCGTTGCCATGTCGGCCAAGTGGTACACGGGTGTTCACACGGCGAATCGAATCCCAGTCTTTTTCCGGATAACGATCGAGCCCAGTCGTCGCGATAAATCCGGGAATCACGCAATTCACCCGCACGCCGCTCCTGCCCCACTCCGTCGCGGCGGATGCAGTGAAGTTGGAAAGCCCCGCGCGAGCCGCACCGTTGTGCGCCATACCCGGCATGCCATCCACCCAGTCCGCTCCGATGTTGACGATGCTGCCACCGTGCTCACGCATGCACTGACGATAGACCTCACGCGCCACCAGAAAGTAACTCGTGAGGTTGTTGTGTAGTACAGCGTTCCAGCCGTTAAGACTCAGGTCTTCAAGCTTCGCCGGGAACTGCCCACCCGCGGCATTAACAAGTCCATCCACGGGACCGTGGCGCAGGAGGATGTGTTTGACCAGATCCACCACTGCCGTTTCATCACGCAGCTCAGCGGAATAACAACCGAGCACTGTGCCACCGTCTTCTGTTATCTCCTCGCGTGATCGTTCGAGTTTCTCCATCGATCGCCCGGCAAGAATGACTCGCGCACCAAGACTCGCGAGTTCATGGGCGATACAGCGGCCGAGGCCACCACCACCGCCGGGAATGAAAATGGTTTGGCCATCGAAGAGGCCGGGGCGGAAGCCGGATTGGTAGGACATCGCGCTTGTTCTCCAGCGTCGAAATCGAACGACAAACAGTGCACTGCTGGATGATGGATCAACTGCAGTGCGCTTTCTCAATCAAGTCGAGCGGGCTAGAACAGGCCGCCTCTGCAGCGGCCCCTCGTCGACATCAGAGCAAATCACCCCCACACGCCGAGGCCGTGGTCCCATGCTTCTCAAACGCCTTGAGCACGTTAACACCGGTTCGCCAACGATGTACTTCATCAGGGCCATCCACCAGCCGCTGCGACCGCACGCTGCGATACCAACCCGCAAGCGGCGTATCCATGCTGTAGCCGAGTGCACCATGCAACTGCAGCGCAGTGTCGACCACTTGATGCACCATGTTGGCGAGGAACACTTTGGCGATGCCGTTCTCCTGCCTAAGGTCCATGCCACGCTCGGCTTTGTAGGCGATGTGCAGGAGCATGAGGCGTGCCTTATAGAGCTCTGCTGCACAGTCCGCGAACATCCACTGAATGCCCTGACGATCCGCGAGGCGCTTACCGAACGTGGACCGTTTTGTTACATGTGCAGCTGCGAGGTCGAGTGCACGCTGTGCAATCGCGACGTTATGCATGCCATGACGCAGACGGCCGTAAGCCAGGCGATGCTGACCCATGTTGAAGCCCTTGCCGCGACCACCGAGGATGTTCTCGCGGGGGACAACCAGGTTTTCGATCTTCACTTCAGAATGTGATGCGCCGAGTTTCAAACCCAGTTCCGTATGCGGCGACATGGTTTCGATGTTGCGCACGATGCGATAACCGGGATTGGGCAGCTCAACGATGAAGGTGCTGTACTGCTCGTGACGGGGTGCATCTGGATCGGTCTTTGCCATCAAGACGACGACGTCGGCCACGTCTGCAGATGAGCTGAACCACTTCTCGCCATTGATCACCCAGGAATCACCTTTCAGCTCTGCGGTGGTCTGCATGCCGGTAGCGTCAGCACCTGCGGCGCGCTCCGTCATCGAGTAACAGATGCGCTTCTTGCCATCGAGCAGCGGTGTCAGGAACTTTTCTTTCTGATAGTCCGTGCCGTGTTCGAGCAGCGTCAGCATCGTCGCGTCATCAGGACCCTGGGTGTTCAGCGACAGTGCGCCGAGGAAACTCTCTCCAAGTTCCATCTGCACCAGCGCGTTGGCGAGAGGACGTAGGCCCATGCCACCGTGTGCAACGGGGACGAACGGGCACCACAGGCCCTGGGAGCGGGCTTTCTTGCGTAGTTCTACAAGAACGGTTTCGAAGTTCTCCGCAGTGCAGCCCTTTTCAGCCGGAATACACTCGGTTTGCACGAAGTGCCGTACTTTTTCGCGGATGGCTTTGGTTTCCGCGGGAATTTCAAAGTCGATCATGTGATGCCCCCCCTTTTTAGGTGTTTGAAGATGCGGCGTTAGTTCGAATGAGGGGTGCGACTATAACAGGTGCCCCCTCTTTGTTCGGAGTCAGGGGTCCGGAGTCAGGGGACATGTCCCCTTCATCCACTTCGTAGTCGATCAGGTCACCGGGCTTGCAACCGAGCACATAACAGAGGCGCGCCAGGGTGTCGAAGCGCAGCCCCTTCACCTTGCTGGTACGCAGGAGCGACATCTGCGTTTCGCTGAGACCGATGCGAGCGGCCAGATCGCGGGCCGTCACGTTGCGTTCGGCCATGAGTACGTTGATGCGAAGACGTATCGGCATCAGACGATCTGCGTCAGTTCATCGTGGACGCGCTGCCCGGCAGCAGCCAGAACATAGAGCGCGAGGCCAATCAGTCCGATCGTCAGATCCTCGACCATTTCCGAGAGCGGAAAGTTCCCGCCTTCGGCGGTCAGAAAGGTCATCGCGGCGGGCTCAACGAGCAGCGCGCAAGGCGCACCAATCAGTAAACACTGTCCGGTTTCACGCAGGCTCTGGACGATAGCTTGCGAAAACTCTTCTGGCGTGCGCTGTCGACCGAAAAACGCGCCGAGCCACCACAGCGCGATCAGATAAAAACCAGGAGCGAGTAACGTCGTCCAAAACGCAAACACCAGCGCGACATTTGCGAAGACACTGCCGTTGACCCAGGTCAGGTTGAGCACGGTTTTGAACTCCTGGTCGATCAAAATCAGGGTCACAACCACAACCAATGTCTTTATTAGAAGACCCAGGCGTCGAAGCGTTTGGGGAGAGTAGCCCATTCGAGAAACTCCACGCGTTTAAGCTAAGGCAATATTAGTTTTAACTTTAAATTAAAAAAAATCCAACCCTGCCTCTTTATGGTTTCGATCGTTAAACCAGAGACCTCCCACCGCTAGGTAGGCAGACCCTCCCCCTTCAGCTACCTTTGCCCGCCTCGTTATTCCAACCCCAAGGAGCACCCAATGTCCGTACTCCCAGCCGGTTTTCCAGAACAGGCGTTCGATGTACTGAAGACGCGTACGCAGCTCTCCGTTGAGGACCTGCAAGTGCTGGCGATGATCGAGTGTTTTGGTGAGGCGTTTTATTTCGTGCTCGCCAAGAACGTCAGCAATCCCGCTGCAAAATCGTTGCTCGAACGTAATGGCCAGGAGGAACGGGGACATGCTCACCGTGTGCTGAAAGCGATCAAACTGAAGAGCGGTCAGGACTATACGTTGCCAGCCAATCAAGACAACCCCTTCTTCCGTTTCCTGCCAACTGAACTCAGCTGCGATGCCAACATCATCGGTTCATTGGAAGCCGGCGAAGCGGATGGTGATCTCACGTATCAGGTGTGGGCAGACAATGAGCCTGATGCGGCGGTATCCAATCTGCTGAGACAAAACGGGCGGGAAGAGTCGCGGCACGGGCAGCGGGCTACGGAGGTACGAAAACTGCTGGGGATGGTGGCGATCTAGTCCCCAGACAACAATCCGGGATTTGGTGTCACATCAGTGCACCAACATCCCCGCTCTCTCCGCAACGCTGAAGACTGCTTCGGTTCCTGCATTGAACTGAAGGTAGTCGGCTTCGATGCCGGCACTGAAAATCACACCGTTGGTGGGCATGAGCGAACGGATAAGCAGTGGTGTCCTTTTGTCGACCCGGCCATAGATGAGGTTGGTCCGTGTCTCGACGCTGGGGAAAGGCTCGCGCACCACGAATCGTAGTGCTGCTTCATCCCAGGGCAAAGGTTGATAGCGAATGGATTCGTCAAACGGCTTTGAACCCATTTGCAGAGTTCTCCGATTGAAAGTCCGGCTGACTTTTCTTCGCGACGCCTGGCCCGCATCATTCATGAATGACCGGCTGCGGGCGCCACGGGCTTAGCGATAGCGGTAACCCACCGGGCGCGCTCCAGTCCGCGTCTCCAAGCCCGCATTGGTGCTAACCAATGCGGGCCATCTTTTCACTACTCTCGACGCCCTCGCTACGTTCCTTCATGAATAATGCAGGCTAGCGGGCTGGTCTATATCGCCTTGTGCTCAAACACAGTCGTTCGCCTTCCGGAAGGCGCGTGCCATAATCGCCGGCCTTTCAAGCTCTCTTGCCCCGGGGAGGGAACAAGATTCTTCAGGCGCTCGCTGAACATTTCGGCCATCTTTTCGGCCCTCTACGTCTTTTCTCCAGCAACCTCTTTCTCGCGGCCTTTGCTGGCGCAATCACGGTTGTCCTGACGTTTTGGCTGCTGCCTCGACTTTGGCACTTGTTGCCTCGCGACCAGGGTCGGGCCTTTGCGGTCGACGCGGATAAGAGCATCGGCAAGCCCATGGGGGCTGGCGCGATCTTTATTCCGATCTTTACGGTGATCTCGCTTCTGGTCATGCCGCTCGAATGGCCCTATCTGACCGTCATTGGCTGTCTCATGTTCGCGATGTGGATCGGCTACCTCGACGATCGCAAGCGAGGAGGCTGGAGTGAGTACGCTCTAGGCGCGATGGATCTGATCGTTAGCATCGTTGCGGCGGCAGCCGTTTGCGGTTTGACGGGGTTCGACGTCTGGCTGCCGTTTGTGAAGGAATCCATCCACGTCGAGCCGTGGCTCTTTATTAGCGCCGGTGCGATCGTCATCTGGGTCACCATCAACTCCACCAACGCAACCGACGGCGTCGATGGCCTATCCGGCAGCCTCGCCGCAATGGCCCTCATTTTTCTCGGTGCCATCCTCTACGCCGTCGTTGGTCACAACCAAATTTCAGGCTATCTGCTCGTGCCCCATTACGAGAACGGGCCGAGTTGGGCATTGCTCGCCTTCGCAATGGTCGGTTGTATCGCGGCCTATCTTTGGTACAACTGCTACCCGAGCGTCGTGCTCATGGGGGATGCGGGGTCGCGGCCTATCGGTTTATTGACCGGAATTCTCGTGCTCGCCGCAGGTAACCCCTTTCTGGTCATCGTCGTTGCGACGGTTGTTCTCGTGAACGGTGGAACCGGACTTCTGAAGGTGGCACTGCTGCGGTTCTTCCGTATACCGATCTTCCGCAACGTGCGTTATCCGCTCCATGATCACGTTCGCAAGAACCTCGGATGGTCTACCACTCAGGTTCTGGTGCGTTTCATGCTGCTGCAAGCGATCGTGACCCCACTGCTGCTCGTGTTGCTTCTAAAACTTCGTTAAACGGCGCTGCACACTCAATCGCCGCCACAACCACCTCCACCATCGGATCCACCGTCACCACCGTCACCAAACCCATCGATGGTTCCATCAAAGCTGATGCTGGCAAAGTCACCACCACAATGGATGACCGTAGTGCCTGCAGTTGCGCCAGCTAGGGTACGTAGAGAGTCGCAATTCGCTTTGTAGTGAAAGCCGGCTGGAATCCGCAGCTTTTCATCCAACGCAAACAACAACGGCAGGCGGCTGGGATTGTTCGGATCGATGTTCTCGGCCTTACAGGATTGCCAGAAACAACGTCGCGATCCCGTGTTGGTTCCGTGATCTGAGCTGAGCACCACCGCGGGCGTGTGGTGCATGAATCTACCAAACGCTTGCTTGCAGAAGCCGTGGTAAGCCTTCGTGTACAAGATGAACTCATGCCACAAATCGTCGACAACCTGGGAAGGCATGGAGACGAACTGCCGATCACTTTTCAAATAGGAGAGAAAAAACTGACGTAGACCCTGCGTGACGAGATGACAGTCCTTTTGAGTCAAGTGCGGGTGTCTTGCCTTGAGCTTCGCGAAGAGCCCATCCGGAAATCGGAACGTCCGGATGAACTCCGCGCGACGGTGGCGCCGCAACATCGAAATCACCACCACAGTGACGATCAACAGAAGAGCCGACACCAGGTAAACGATTCCTTCCACGATTCCTCCAAGGCAGCGCAGTCGTCAACGTCGCTTTGTGCGAGTGTTTGAGTTGCAAAAAAACCACGGCACCGATCTTCGCCGATTGCAGCTAGAATCCCACTACCAGTCCCTTTCAAACTCGCGGGACGAATCTGGAGTCGAGGTCACCATGACTTTTCTGTCTTTTCTGGTTCTGTTGGTTATCGCCTACCTCCTGTGGCGTGTCTCTGATCAGCTTCCAGATTTGATCTTCCGTCTCTCCGAAGTACAGCGAGACGTTGCCGAGTTGAAGCGGCAGATCGTCGAATCAAAAAACTCGTCAACCGGCAGCTGAGTCCGCTTGGACCCGCTGGTCAACATTGCGGAAGATCGCGCCCGGGCACGCGTTGCCAACGATCCCATGGCGGCGCTTTGTGTTCTGGCCACGGTAGGCGCTGGCGGCTATCCTCAGGCGCGGACGTTGGTGTTGCGCGACCTCAATGAGCGGTTGGCACTCTTCATGAACGCCACCAGCCCGAAGTTTCAGCAACTCGATGCAGGGGCTTCAATCTGCATGTATATGCCGAGCATTCAGGTTCAATACCGCGCGCAGGTGGACCTTGTACCCATCGATCCGGCCTTGATCGCAGAAAGTTGGCAGCTGCGGCCACGCATGCCCAAGGTGCTCGACTGGTTTTACACCCATCGCCAAGTGCAGAGCAGCACCGTTTCTTCTCGAGAAGCACTACAAGCGGCTATCGCGGAATTCCCGCTCCCTGAGCCGCTGATCGCACCCGATACGGCGCGTGGGTTCTATCTTGAGCTACACGACATCGAAAGACTCGATCTGGCACAACCTGACGGTTTGCATAATCGAAATCGTTGGGTGAAAAACGAATCCCGCTGGGTTCTTTCAACGCTCCTTCCTTAGGGAAACTCTGATCAACTAGATATTTTCGTCAGAACGAGGCGAGAGGAGCCTAGAAAAATCGCGGAAATGCAGTAGTTCCGCGATTTTTTTTGGAGCGACGATCAACGAAGTTATGGCGGAAACAGACATTAATCAGAGATTCCTTAGATTTCTATCAATCAAGGTCAGCTGTGACGATGCCAATCAGATTGCGGAAACAGGTTTCTTTCGCGGTCGCGACAAACCCGCGCATAAACGGCGCGTCCGCCTGATCTGCGCGTACCGCCGCATACAACGTTGGCCAGATCCCCTCTTCGCCGAGAGAACTGACGGAGACATAGTGCTTCTCGCGGTACTCGTGCAGTGCCCAGTTAGGTAAACATGTGACGCCACGACCACTGGCGACGAGCTGCAACATCAGCGGTGTGAGCTCCGCTGTCCTCACCTTGGCAGGCTCGACACCTGCCGGTTCCAGAAAAGATTTGAAGACATCGAGCCGACTTCGATCCACGGGATACGTGATGAGCGTTTCGCCGGTCAGGTCTTGCGGCTCAATCCACTCACGGCCCGCCAAGGCGTGTTTCTTACCCACTGCCAGCTTGGCTTCGTAGCTGAAGAGTGGCAGGTAGGCGAGATCATCCTGCTGCACAGGATCTGCAGTGATCACAAGATCGAGATCACCGCGTGACAAAGCGGGCAATGGAGCGAAGTGAAAGCCACCTGAAACGTCAAGTTCCACTTCAGGCCAGTTCTCGCGATAGTGATCAATCGCCGGTAACAGCCATTCAAAACAACTGTGGCATTCGATCGCCATGAGAATTCGACCCGACTCACCGCCGGCGAGTCGAGCCAGGTCGATTTCAGCGCGGTGGATTAGAGGCAGTACTTCATCGGCAAGCTTCACCAATCGATGGCCAGCCGAGGTAAATCGCACGGGTCTTGTTTTGCGGATAAAGAGTGCACAACCGAGACGGTCTTCCAGGTCTTTCAGCTGATGTGAGAGCGCAGATTGGGTGAGGAATACGCGATCCGCAGCTTCGACAAGGCTGCCGGTATCTCGTAACGCCGCCATCGTTCGCAGGAACCTGAGTTCAATTTGTGACATGGGTCGGGGCCGAGCCCTGATTGGTGGAGGATTTGAATGGTTGCACAGAGAGCCGGTTCCGACCAGAACGTGCGCTTCTCGGCATACTTGTTCGCTGGATGTAAAGCATCCGGCTTTTGTGCACTGGCACACGTCGGAATCCTGACGCGGACGAATAAAATTCCCGCAGTTGAAACGCAACGGAACCTGCGGATGTTCAATCCCTCGGCCCGGATCATCGACAGTTTCGTCGGTCACATCCGCCAACGCTTTGAGGAGTCTTTCTCTAGCGCTCCCGAGAGCCACACCAGGCTGCTCGATCAGTCCGCGCGCGCGGCAATGGAAGCAGTGCTCGATTGTGACTGCCCCCATCACGACATTCAGCACACGATGCTCGTCACCGACATCGGTCAGACGATATTGCACGGGCGACAGCTAGTCTTTGGCGACGTTTCGCAGAACGACTGGTTGCACGCCGTGATCGCGATGATGTTCCACGATATCGGCTACATCCGCGGGCTGCTTAAAGAAGATGACGATACGAGTTTTCTGATCGACGACGAAGGCAACCGCATTTCGCCGCCGCCCAGGTGCACTGATGCATTTATGACACCCTGGCACGTCACTCGTGGCTGCCTCTTCGTGCGCGATCGCTTTCGCAACGAACCCTTGATCCATCTCGATACCCTCACCGAGTACATCGAGATGACCCGTTTCCCGGTACCGCGCCGCCAGGCATATCAACGGCTCGACGATATCGCTGCGCTGGTCCGTTCTGCCGATTTGCTGGGGCAGATGGCCGACCCGCTCTATCTGAAGAAACTATCTCGACTCTTCGCCGAGTTTCTGGAAACCGGTGAAGCCGCTCGTCAAGGATTCACCACCGCGGGTGAACTACGCGCCAATTTCAGTCGATTCTTCAACAGCCAGGTCCGGCCTTACGTCGGCAATGGTCTCAAATACCTGCGCCGCTCCCAGGATGGTCAGCAGTGGATCGCGAACCTGATCCACCACCTGCACGCCGACGATTCAGACAACGACACGTTGTTCGGTGCACATCACCTGGACAACGAACCCATACCCATTCGCGCCTGATCTTCCTGACAATCCTTCTCAGCGGACACGCTTGAGCGCGTTGGTGCTGAAGTCCCGCACTTCATTCAGTTTGGCGTCGTACTGATACGGTGACCATCTGAGGACAGTCGACCGTCCCGTTTGAACATTCTTCATGGTCATCTGATGTGGTTGCACGAAAGTCCGACCGGCGACCGGGTAACGTGCAAAATCAGTGGATTCAAGAGTCTTCAGCAACCCATTCCGGCGGTCAAAGTACTCTACTCGTCGAATCCGATGGTCGGCGTTGTCGATCCACACCAACTGGCGCAGATAGCCTGAAAAGGGGTCTTTGGGGCGACGTTCAATCACATCACACGTCAGCATTTCACAAGTCTCTTCGCGCACCCAGGTATAAGTGAATTCATTGATCGCATAGTCGGCAAGGTCCTCATAGGCAAACGTGCTGCCAACGAAGGGACCAGAACGATCCTTACTTGCGATCTTCTTGACGCGCTTGATCGCGGGCAAAAAGAGCCACTGGTCATCATCGGTAGCTACATTCGACCACGTCAGGAGTGCGGTATCGGCGATTGCCTTCGGCAGATCAAAGATCACGAGCGTCTTGACCTGATGGGTTGGCGTCTCCATTTGATTAAGTCTGAGTTTGCGCGTTTGGGTCTTGCCATTGGTCGACACCAGATCCATTTGCAGCGCTACGACGAAATCACCATAGCCGTGGCTCGCGGCATATTCTGCCGCCGCAACGGCTCGCCCTCGATCCACATCGGCGTGGGCTAAACCCAGTACACAAGTCATTGGCAGCACCAGCGTGACTTTCAACAAACTGAGCAGCAACTGCCGTCTCGGAACCACAAGACACCTCTATAGCGAGCACCACCGAAAACCGGATTGTGCACGGCGCGGCAGCTAATGGCACGACTGCATCATCAGTACACACACGGCTACGCCTTGCTGCCACGTACGTCCTCGACGGTTGCGTTAGTCCATCCAATCATTAGAGTGGTGCCCACACACGGGAAACGAAGGAGCACAGCATGCCCATCAATCCGAAGGCCGTTGGCAAAGAAGGCGGCCCGGTACGACGATCCTGGACGTCCAAAGATGCGCTCTTGTACGCAGTCGGCGTTGGCGCAGGTTGCGAGGAACTGGCCTTTACCACCGAAAACACAAAAGACGTGGCGCAGCGTGTATTGCCCACCTACGCGGTAATCATCGGCGGCGGGGGAGTACCGATGAGCGAGATTGGTTCCTTCAATCCAGCCTTGATGGTGCATGGCGAACAGGGTATCGAGCTCTTTGATGAGATTCCGGCAGACGGAGAAATCGAAAGCAGAGGCCGCGTAAAAGCGATTTGGGACAAAGGATCTGCCGCGGTGCTTGAATTTGAATCGACGTCCATTAACGCCAAGACGGGCAAGCCCCTGCTGCGAACACAAACAAGTCTGTTCTGCCGCGGTGAAGGTGGTTTTGGTGGCGATCGTGGGCCAAACGACAAGCTTGAGTTTCCGAATCGCGCCCCCGATCACACCGTGACCTACACCACCCGTATCGACCAGGCACTCACGTATCGACTATCTGGCGATCGCAATCCGTTACACTCCGACCCCTCTTTCGCATCCATGGGTGGGTTTCCGAAGCCGATCCTGCATGGCCTTTGCACGTGGGGCTTCACTGGGCGCGCGCTGCTCCACACATTGTGTGGTGGAGATTCGAAACGCTTCAAGGCGATGAAGAGCCGGTTCTCCAAGCCCGTGATTCCCGGCGACAGTCTGACCATTTCCATGTGGGTGAGCGGACAGGAGGCATTGTTCCGAACGGCCAATCAAAGCGGTGATACGGTCATCGACCAAGGTCAGTTCCGGTTCTCTTCATGATTTTTCTATGGACGTTGCTCGCTGCGGTGTTATCTGTCGGCCTCACTGAGGCCGGCGTGGTGCTGTGGCTCAACATGGCGGGAAACGCCCTGGATCTCACCGGGAACTTCTTTTCGCTCGCAGTGTCACCGGTCATCGCGATCGTGGCGATACTCATGGGACTGATCTTCAACCGGTTTTTCGCTGCGGATCCAAAACTGTTCGGGCCGCTCTACCTCACGTTGTGGATGGCGTTGCACGCGACTGCACTCTATCTGATGGACAATCCGGCCAACGACGTGGCGATTTACGTGGAGCTGATTCTGCTCGTCGGTGGACTCGTGCTCGTCGGTTTCTACTTCACGAGGTGGAGGGAAGCAGAGTCACCATCACCACAAACCCGTCAGCAGAGCGACTGAAGGTCAGCGTGCCACCGTGACGTGAGATCACGGTGTTGGCGATGGCCAGTCCAAGGCCCGTTCCTCCAGTCTCCCGATTACGAGACGACTCAAGACGAACAAATGGGGCGAGCGCCTTCTCCACATCCTCTGGTGCAATGCCTGGTCCCTTGTCATGAATCTCGATCACGGCATCTGCTTTCAGAACGACCCTCGCTGATTCTCCGTAATCCACCGCATTATCGATGAGGTTCGCGAACGCCCGTCTGAGTGCCACGGCCTGCCCAAATATCTTCACCGGCTGTTCGATGACCAGCTCAGCTTGCCCTCCCACATCGCAGACATCGTCCACGACAACCTGCAGCAGGGAGCCAAGGTCCAGCAGCGTCATCGGCTCTGTCGCTGTGAGATCACGGGCAAAACTCAAGGATTCATCGAGGATCACGGTCATCGCGTGCAGATCCTCCTCAGCGCGATTCCGCGAAGTTTCTTCAGGAATCTGTTCGATGCGCAGTTGCAGGCGTGTTGCGATGGTGCGCAGATCATGAGAGACCGCCGCCAGCATTTGTGTGCGTTCATTGAGTAAAGACTGCACCCGTTATTGCATCGTGTTGAACGCCTTGCTAGTACGTCGCCCACCACGCGTGCATTGAATTCGAGAACGATGAGCTCGGCGCTGCCATCGTGTTCGCTGTTGTTGACAGTGCCAAAGTGAAACGCAGGATCGCTGCCGGAGCCGACGCCACCTATAGGCGCGACCACACAGTCGAGCCCTAAGGTGTTGAGATCCGTGCTGCCGTCACCAACCCGCCCCCTGGTTCCGGCTGCACATGGGATACTCGATGCCTGCAGATTAGTGCCACTATTACTTACCAGTCCAAGCAACGTCCGGTTTCCGAGTACATATTCAAGGACCGTAGGCAACAAGTCGGTCAACGTGAAATTGAGCGGAATACCCTGCAGTACATTGACGACGACGCGATAACGAACGATTTCTCCCACCACCAGCGGCCGCGGATCGCCGACTGTCCCGGCTGCAACTTCGGTTGTATGCGCCTCGGAGGACGCAATGATGGTCTTGGTGGTGACCAGAGCGCGTGTGCTGACGTTGGCAGCGTCCTGTACCTGCGGGAACGCTGGACCTGCAACCGCATCAGCCCACACCACTCCCGCTTGATTGGCATAGGTGCTGCTGTCTTCAATGGCTGCAACGAGGTTGCACTGGACATCGAGGACCACCGTTCCATTCGGATCAAGCCCATTCGGTGTAATCCCGGTGAAGCTCGTAAAGGTGTATCCACCAGCGAAGGGATCGCCGATACCTGCACCGCCTGTAGTCCCCATCAACTGACAGTTGAAGAACGTGGCAGGTGGCGTATCCGTCACAACCAGATCAAACGCCGGGGTATCGCCAGTGTTACGAACCGAAATGTCGAAGCGCGCAAGATTGCCTGCTTCCAGGTTCGTACTGGCCGAAGTCGGCGTGACATCGATCGTTAAGTTGGAGAGTGCCATCGCTTGGGCGGCAAGCCCCGGAGCAAAGAAGCCAACCAACGATGGTCTGAGGGTCTTGTTCGCAATCCGTTGCAGCAAACGCATGAACTGTCCATCCATGACTGTTAAGTGGTCTTCCGGCGCCGCGTTTTCTGCGCAGCGTCGGATGTTCGGCGCAATCCAGTACGCCCCTGGCCAGAATAATGACGAATCCAGGCCAGGCGAGGTGCCGCCACCTGAAGTGTAGACGCCGTCACAACTCTGACCTGACTTTTTACTTTCTAGCTTTCCAGCTTTGTTTAGACCGATTTGTGTGCACGGGGTTGTCACGGCGCGAAAGCTCGTGCTCAATCCCGGCTACCGAGTTTCCTACCGCTGAGTTGGATTCATGCCTGTCGCGATCGGCTATCTGCTCCCTACCCGTGAACGTGTCATGACCGGCAACCCAAGAACCGGTGAACTCCTAAACCTCGCCAGCAAGGCTGAGGATCTCGGCTTCAATTCACTCTGGGTGGGCGATTCGTTGTTGGCTCGGCCACGGCACGATCCATTGACGTTGCTCGCTGCAGTCGCCGCGCGCGTATCTCGACCTCTACTCGGTACCGCGATACTGCTACCGGTGTTACGGAACCCCGTCGTACTGGCACAACAAATCGCAACACTCGATCAGATCAGTGAAGGTCGTCTGATTCTCGGTATCGGCATCGGGGCGGATACACCGGCGATTCGTGCCGAATTCACGGCCGCGGGCATCCCGTTCGAAAAACGACTCGGCCGGACCCTCGAAGGACTGCGGCTCTGCAAGGCACTTTGGCAGGGTGAACCTGTGGAATGGGATGGTCGCTGGAAACTTTCCGGTCAAACCCTTGGCCCAGAACCTTATCGACGAGGTGGTCCGCCGCTCTGGATGGGCACCAGTACACCGGAAGGCCTCATCCGCACCGGTCGCTATTTTGATGGCTGGTTTCCCTTGGGGCCTGATGCTCCGACCTTCAAGGCGCGTTGGGCAGAGGTGCAAAAAAGTGCCGCGGAGGCAGGTCGTTCTGAATCGGTGACAGCAACAATGTACCTCACGATTTCGCTGAACGATGATGCGGCACGCGCACAGAGCGTGCTGAACGACTATCTCACTAATTACTACGCACCTGCACCTGTCAGCACGATGCGGCGTGTGCAGGCGTGTTATGCGGGTCCAGCAGGCGAATTGGCCGAATGGCTGGCCACATTCGTCAGTGCTGGCGCTTCACACCTCGTGCTGCGTTTTGCTGGAGATCATGATCGCCACCTCGAAACCGTGAGCCGCTTGTTGAGAGTTACTTAAGGAAACTCTGATTATTAGGATATTTTCGTCAGAACGAGGCTGGAGGAGCGAAGGGAAATCGCGGATATGCAGTAAATCCGCGATTTTCCAGAGCGACGACTAACGAAGTTGTGGCGGAAATAGACTTCAATCAGAGGTTCCTTCACCGCGTGACGTCACACTATCGAGGCGGTCTGATGATTGGTTCGATTCCTTCGACCACCATCGTAACGCGGTTAAGTAGTTCTCAATCGTACGCCAAGCACCATCGTAGGCGCGGCTGCCTAGCGGCTCCTACAGAAGCGAGAGGTCAACGCTTGCGGTTCGCATGATCCAGATGCAGTTCCCACGGTCGAGCGCGGGTGAGCAGCACATCGAGCAAGTTGTTTTGAAAATGCGGATTGCCGGTGAGCGTTGAGTGGTCCTCACACAAGAGAAACGCATAACCCAATGGAAAGTACGAGTACTCGTGCCGCGGTGTCAGGGGGTTGAGCGCGTCTCGCGCCAAGAGCGACGGTTTCGTGACTGTGCCATCACCCGGATCAAACATCAGCGCTTCCAATCGTTCCGGGTCAGCCGCTCCCGAAACTTCCGAAGGCCGGAAACGGATAAAGTGGCGGCCCTCCTTCTCCTGCAGAATCGCCCGCGCCGGTGTTTCACTGCAGCTTCCTCTAAAAACGACGTAACGAAGGGGCGGCTCTACTTTCCCTGTTGCACAACGCTGCATCTTTTCGTCGTAATCTGGACAAACGGTTAGTGACCAACTGAATCGACGGGCACGCTCACCATATTCTCGAAAACGCTGGGTGAGCATGCGGTAGTAGTCTTCACCACGTCGTTCAATCACCCGAGCTTTCACCTCAGGTGCGAAGATATTGAGTTGATAACCCCTCCAGGTGCGCGCGCTAAAAGGATCCATATCCACTCGTTCACCATTTTCTTTCACAAGCCAGCGCACGATCCGGTGCGGGGAAACCTGATAGGTGCTTGGCAAAGTGGCCACCATCTCTTCCGGGATTCGAGCAAAACCCACCTTCTGACCACGCACGAACCCTTCCACAGAAGACAACGAGCCGAGATTCGGCGTACCGAGCAGAATGATCTTGTTGAGGTAGGGAGCCCCAGCCCAGGTGACTTTGAGGCGGTTGTCGAGAAGCACATCTTCATCACCGAAACGCAGGAAGAACCGCGCAATCAGGCCACCCATGCTGTGGGCGACGATGTCGAACTTAAGCGCCTCTTGGCCATAGTCCTGCCGAACGCGATCGAGGAAGACCTTGAGTTTGCGGACTGTCGTGACGTTGTCCTGCCGCCAGTCGTAGTCAAAAACATAAACCCGACGTTCACCCGACTCCGGCTTTCCTTCTCCGAGTTTCGCCCGTCGATAGCCGCCGAACTGAACCAGTGTGTCGATGATGCGACCATAAAAATCCCGTCCGAGTGCAGTCTCGGTAACACCTCGTGCTTCAAGCGCGCTGGGTAACGGATCCGGAACTCGCGTTGCGCCATCAACGGGCAGTTCGATGGCTTCATAGCGGGAAAAGGCGATGTCGAACAATCCACCTGGCCATGCTTCTTGTCCCGATTCCGTTGAAACCAGTCGGCTCCCGAGCAACCCAGGAATGATCACGACTGGTGGCTGCATATAGGCGCGCGCCGGATCGTCCAGTTGCTCGGGACGGAACAGAGTTTCAAGGTCAGGCGCGAGCGTGGTCGAACAGCCTGCGATCAACAGGATCCCCAACCACAGAAGACTGCTGCGCAGTCGACACTGTTCCATGGTGTTTTTCATTGTTCTTATCTTCCTGATATGCAGCGTGATCGTCCGACCGTCGACTGAAGCTCGCCAATCCCTGCGTGTATCAGTCAGACCGGTGGCGTCGGTAGATCTGGAAGTTGCGATACGAACGTCCCGATGAATCGACACCCTCCTGGACGGTTGACAACAGATCGCCTTGTGCGGAGGTGAGCCGCTGTGCCCAGGCAACCCGTTCGCCATTGAGAAACACCGTGCTCTCAAGTCCTCGGCCACTCCGCTGAATGGAAAACTCAGCGGGAGAGCCTTCTGCGACGGATTGACGGGAACCGTCCATGCGCCCACCAAACGCGGCTTCATGGGACGCTCCGTCAGCCGTTGTCCACTCGATCATGAAGCGTAAGCTCTCGCCTTCCGCTTCAATCACATAACGACCCGACTCCGGCACTTCACCGTATTGATAGATACACAGCTCCGGCACCAACTGCCACTCACCAAGATGTGGCATCGCCGCAACCAACGAACTCGCAACATCCTCGACATGGAGACGCACGAATTCACACATCTCATCAATTGCGGTGACCGCTTCTTCAGGCTCAATCCCACAGTCGTACCACTCAAAGCCGCCGTCAGGATAGCGGATGCGATGCGTGCCATTGAGAATCCAGATGTGTTCAACGTCCGGGTATTCGGTGACTTTTACAGCGACACCCGCCGCGCGTGCATTGGCCGCAAGGCGAATGCTGTCGTCATGACAGACATCACGTCCTGCTGCCTGGATGAGCAGCGGCGAAAGTCCCTTAAGATCGCGATAAACCGGCGAGTGCCTCGGATCGTACGGTTCAACACCACCCGTTGAGAGCAGTGTCGCTGCTAACCCCTCCACCACTGACCGGCGAATGTCGAAGCCATTCTTCATCGGATCATCCAGGGAAGGCGTATTCATCGCGATGTCGGCCCACAGGGAGTTGATAAGACCACAGGCTGGCAGCGGAATACCCCGATCTCGACAATCCGCCATCAAGGAAACCGTGAGTGCACCACCTGCGGAATCACCGCCCACAATCACATGGTCCGGCGCAAAACCCAGTGCACCGATCAGATGTTGATAGACGGCAAGCACATCCTCGTGGGCCGCAGGGAATGGAAACCGCGGAGCCAGTCGATAATCCGGTGCAACCACACGACAGCCGAGTCGCATGGCCAATCGGCTGCTCGCGCGCCGCGCCCATTTGGCGAGACCACTCGAATATCCACCACCATGCAGATACAGGATGACGAGTGTCAGGTGGGTGGTGCCGGAATCCGGGGTGGTCCATTCCACTGGCACACCACCAAGTTCATCCTGCGTGAACGTTGCGCCTTCTGGTGTCGCGATGAGTGGTGCGAAGAACTTTTCTTGGCGAGTGATCTGTTCCAGTAGTTCGGGGTTCATAGAACGGTTCCAATTGCTGTCATTCGTTGGGATGCGCTTCCTGTGTTCCCGGGCCTGGTCTCGCGCTAAAGCACCGGCACACCACGCGCCCACACCTGAACCGGTTTCGCCAACGTGTCCAGGTCTGCCAACACATCACCTTCAACCAACACCAAATCAGCACACAGTCCGGGTTCGATTCGACCCGTCCGCGCGCCGAGCCCGATCGCAGTTGCACAATCCGACGTCGCCGCCCGTAACACTTCCACCGGCGAAAGGTTCGCAAAATGGGCAAACAGCGGCAGCGCCAAAGGCAATTGGTGATGGAAGACGTTCGGAATGCCGGCATCCGTCGAGGCGATGAGTTTCACACCTGCTTCGCGCATACGCCTGAAATTGTCCCGCACGCGGGATTCAAACTCAGCGCGGCCGAGATGACGTTTCCAGTTCGCACTGATTGTCGGAGAGACCCAGATGCCTCGTGCGCCGATCTGTTTTGCGGTTTCTTCGTCATAGTCGACACCCCAGCCATCCGTTCCGACCCAGGAACAATGTTCGATGGTGGTGACACCTGCCGCGGTCGCATGACGAATGCCCGCAGTACCGTGGCAATGTGCTGCCACATGACGGCCATGCGCCGTTGAACGTTCAACAATGCGGATAATCGTCGGCTCATCAAACTGCGCCAGTGCAGGTGTTGAACCGGGCGTAAGGTTTCCGCCCGTCGCCATGACCTTGATGAGATCAACGCCTTTGGCAATCTGACGTTCCAGGACTTCGAGCGCCTCTTCAAGGTCGTTAGCCTCTCCCCCCCAGAAATGGCAGTGCCCGCGAACAGAGGTGATGGGTTGTCCTGAACACACGAGCCGAGGCCCAGGCAGCTCACCTGCCAGGATGCGATCACGAATGATGAGTTCATCCCACGTCCCGCCACCCAGATCACGTGCGGTGGTGATGCCCGCCTCGACCATGGCTTTGCAACGTTCGGCCATGACCGCGCGCAACGCTTCTGGCGTTTCTCTTCCCTGCTCAAGCGCAGCGCGAATGTTGGGATCAAGACAGAGATGGACATGCGCATCGATGAGACCTGGGAGCAACGTTCGACCATTGCACCCGTGAGTGATAGCGCCTTCGCGGAGTGCGTCAGCTCGACCGATCGCTGTAATGCGCCCTGCCTCGATTCGAACCGCATCCGCACCATCAAGGTAGTGAGCGTCAACGCCGTTCCAGATGTGAACGTCAGTCAGCGTAACCGGACCGGACATAGGATCCCCAGATCAAAAACAGATTTTATGAATCAGCCGCGGGTCCACTTCACTTGGAATTCGATTTCTTCTTCGTCATCGGAACGCTCGTGTTCAATGTTGTAGATCGCTCGAACCGGCACATAGAGACGCTCACCGGCGATCTGAATTTCGAAGCGCTCATCGTTTTCGAGGGCATCGGCAAGTCGTCGCAGCTTGGCAACAAAATCAGCTTTGGGGTAACTCTTTTCGATATCACGGTTATCAGACATGGTCTCTCCTCTTGAAAAAGGCGCTTAAGGGAATCTCTGATTAATGTCTATTTCCACCATAACTTCGGTGATCATCGCTCCAAAAAATCGCGGAACTACTGCATTTCCGCGATTTTTCTCCGCTCCTCTCGCCCTAAAGAGGTATGGACTCTGACGAAAATATCCAATTAATCAGAGTTTCCTAAGGGTACTGAATGGGTGCCAGTCGACGTTCAACGGCAGAACCGACAGCCACCAGCTTGTCTTCAGCCCAATGTCGGGAAACAAACTGTACCGAGGACGGTAAGCCGCCACTTAAACCTGTTGGCAAGGTCAGTGTTGGATGGCCTGAATAGTCGAACGGCGCCGTAAACGTGGTGAAGGCGGCACGCTCATCGGAAGACGCAACGCGCATCTCCATTTCAGCAACTGTTGGAGCGAGACCGACCATGTTCGGACACAACAGCACATCAACTTCCGCGAGTAACTTCGACAGTGCCTGATTGAACTGCGTGCGAACGCCTTCAATGGCGTCGTAAACCGAATCGTCTACGCGGAGGCCGAGGTCCAAAAGACCCGCCAGCACCGGGCCATAGTCATCCCGTCGCGCGGGGAAGTACGCCGAATGTGCACGGGCTGTTTCTTTCGCGCAGGTCACCGTCCATCGATCCACAAGAAACTGCCATTCTGCCGGGATCTTCACCTCGATGAGTTTCGCTCCCGACGCCTCAAGCAGCTTTGCCACCTCACGAACGGCTTTGATGACAGCGGGGTCAACACCTGCTTCTCCATACCCCCAATCCACTGCGACACGAACACCTTCGAGTTTGTCCGTGATCGCAGCGAGGTAGTTGGGCACAGCTCGATCCGATGCAGTGGGATCTCGGGGATCAACGCCGGCAATCACACCAAGAATTCGCGCGGCATCAGCAACGTTGCGGGTCATCGGTCCAATGTGATCCAGACTACCCGCCAACTCAAACGCCCCGAAACGACTCACACGTCCCCAGGTGGGCTTGATACCCACTACACCACACGCTGCAGACGGGAAACGAATCGATCCGCCGGTGTCCGTGCCTAACGCGCCATGGCAAAGCCGCGCCGACACCGCAACTCCGGAACCCGACGACGACACCCCCGGCCAATGTGCAACGTTCCACGGATTCTTCGGTGGGTCGATGTCGGGATGGTGAGCTGCAAAGGCACCTTCAGTGAGTTGGGTTTTGCCGATGATGACGGCTCCTGCCGCTTCGAGCTTCTCCACCACCGTTGCCGTGAAAGATGGCAGAAAGTGTTTCATTACGCGTGTGCCACTGGCTGTGGATTCGCCAGTCACGAAAAGCAGGTCTTTGGCACCGATCGTGGCGCCGTGTAAAGGCCCGAGCGTTTCTCCCGCCACGCGCTTCGCATCAAGAGCACGTGCTGTCGCGAGCGCCTTATCCGCACGGACCGACGCATAGGCTTTGAGCCTTGGATCAACTTCTTCAATGCGCGCCAGCATCGCGGTGGTGACGGCCTCTGCCGTTAGTGCACCACTCTTCGTATGTTGGACCACGACGCCGAGAGACAGATCATGGATGGATGTGCTCATGCTGCGTCGAATACCTTGCCAGGGTTAAGGATGCCTTTGGGATCAAGCGCCAACTTCAATGTTCGCATCACACTGATCTCTTCAGCACTGCGGGAGACACTGAGATACGGCTTCTTCTCCAGGCCCACACCATGCTCTGCGGAAACCGAACCACCGATATCACGAAGTGGTTCGTATACACAGCGTTCGACCTTTTCACGATGCTCCGGCCCGCCTTTTCCGACCGAAGCGACAAAGTGCAGGTTGCCATCACCCATATGCCCGAAGGTGAAGAGTGTGTAGTCGCCATATTCCTTTTTGAGGCGTCGATTCACTTCAGCGACATAACTTTCCATACGCGACAGGCGTAGCGAGACATCAAAGGTATAGGCCGGTGAATAACGAAACGTCTGTTCCACATCATCTCGCATGCCCCACAGCGCAAGCCTCTGGGCCTCGTTCTGCGCGATCACTGCATCTGCAACCAGACCTTCTTCGTACGCCGCTTCAAGGGTGGACTGCACCAGCGCTTCGTCTGCACCCAACGCTTCAATGAGCACGTAAAACGGATAGGTCTGCGCTAACGGCGGCTGACTTTTTGCTGGCGAGGTGGTGACCAGGACATAAAAGTTGTTCCACATTACTTCGAAGGCGGAGAGTGTTCCTGCGAGACGTGCATCCATGGTTTTAAGCAGGCGTCCGAGCTTGTCGAAATCATCCACCGCCACAAACAGAGTGGGCTGCGTGGTGGGCTTCTCGCGCAGACGAACAACCGCCCTGGTGACGATGCCGAGGCTGCCTTCTGTACCAATGAACAACTGTTTTAAGTCGTAACCGGCGTTGTTCTTGATCATGCGGTTCATGGAGCTGACCACGGTGCCATCTGCAAGTACCGCTTCAACACCCAGCACCATGTCGCGGGTCATGCCGTAGCGAATGACGCGGT
>SYFY01000032.1 GCA_005799745.1 Gammaproteobacteria bacterium | reverse complement strand
GCGAACGTCATCTGGAACAGTGCAAAAGCAGTCTCGGGAATGTTCCCCGACACACTCTCTTGTGTGACGCCGGCAAACAACACTTTGGAAAACCCACCGATGAAGGCGTTGCCTTCACTGAAGGCGAGGCTGTAACCGATCACCAGCCACAGAATCGACATCAGGCACGTCAACGCAAAACACTGCATCAGCACACTGAGCACGTTTTTGTTACGGACGAGACCGGCGTAAAACAACGAAAGACCGGGAATGGTCATAAAGAGCACGAGTGCGATGGAGGTGAGAATCCATGCGGTGTGTCCCGGATCGGCAGTCGGTACTTCTTCGGCCCAGGCCCCCATGCTGGCCAGGAGCAATGGCAATGCCACAAACATTCTCAGCATCTTCCCCTCCATCTCGTCCACTCCAACTTTGTGGTGCAGGTCAGCGCTGCTTGCACCAACCCCAGATCGCGTGTGTGTACGCACTGGAGAGACTGAGAGCAAGTTTGGTGCCAGCGACAGCCGTGTCCAGTTATTCGAGGAAGAACACGCGGAAAGTGGGTAATCAACCACCACACATGACCGCATCGGCCGAATTAGACCGTTTTTCGCGGACCTTCAAACAGACAACGCAGCCAACTCCTGCACCAGGATGGGGCCTCGATAGATGAAGCCGGTATAGACCTGCACCAAGGTAGCGCCTGCGGCGAGCATCGCCTGCGCATCCGTCGTGCCTGCGATGCCACCCGCACCGATGATGGGCAGATCCGGACCGAGCCGTTCCCGCATGCCTCGAACCATCGCGAGCGACAAGGGCTTAAGCGGTTGTCCACTCAATCCACCTGCTTCCGCCTGCCAACGGGCATCCACATTTGGCCGCGTGATGGTGGTATTCGTGGCAATGATGCCGTCGATGCCAAGTTCAAGAATGACGCGAGCGATTGCATCCAGATCTTCGCCCACCAGATCAGGCGCGATCTTGACCACCACCGGCTTCTTCGCTGGCCCACTTACCCGTTCTCGCCCTTCAAGCACTTCCGAGAGAAGCCCTCGCAATGCCTCTTCAGACTGCAAAGCCCGCAAGCCGGGGGTGTTCGGTGATGACAGATTCAGGGTGAGGTAATCCGCGTAGGGGTACACAGCCTCAAGGCCACGCACGTAGTCCAGGTACGCTTCCTCACCAGGTGTGTCCTTGTTTTTGCCGAGGTTGATGCCGAGTTTTGTGTCGCGAAGGCGTCCACGCTCGCGGATCCCAGCGAGTCGTCGCACCATGGCATTCACGCCTTCACTGTTGAAGCCCATGCGATTAACGATGGCGCCAGCTTCCGGCAGACGAAAGAGTCGTGGCAATGGATTGCCGGGTTGAGGCAGAGGCGTAACGGTGCCGACCTCAACATGACCAAATCCCAACGAAGCGAGCCCCTCGGCGGCACGTGCATCTTTGTCGAGACCAGCCGCCAACCCAACTCGGTTTGGGAACTTGAGCCCCATGCAGTCGATGGGGGCACGACGTGCGGTGACACCGGTGACGAATGGCAAGGCACCGAGGGCCGCAAGGGCATCAATGGTCAGGTGATGGGAAGTTTCCGCCGGCAGGCAGAAGAGACTCTGACGAAGCAATGGATAAATTGAGGACAACATGGGCGCAGTCTATGCGCTACCCACCGCTCCTCAAAAGCGTGTTATCGGACGCGCTCGAACGCTCTGAGCTTGCGGTCGCCGCCGGTCATCAAACGGAACGTGCCCCGCACGCCATCGTCAGTGACATGCAGACGCAATACTGAAGCCGGAAATCCGATCCGAATGCCGCCTCGGGCAACTGCAGTCACCTGGCGAGCGGTACCGGCGTAGAACTTGAGCAGTTCTTCTTTCGGGATATCAATGTCAAGGATGTAGTGCATCGGTGTTGAGGCGTTGTGGGTCGCTTCGCAGGTGTAAGGATTTTGGTAGGTACCCTCGTTCAGCCAATACCAATCCTAGCAGCGGTTGAATGCAACAACATTGAACGGAGCTCCCCCTCAAGACCACGACCGCGTCTCGAAGCGTAGCCGCCGTTTCCGTTCCGCCTCTACAATACCGGCCCTTTCCTCCTGACCTGGATACCAAGCGCCCATGAGTGCTGCTCATTTCGACAACATCCGTGCCGTCGCCAGCTGGCTTTCCGGCCGAATCATTGGCCAAGAGAAGCTCCTGGAACGGCTGATGATCGCGCTGCTCCAAGGAGGCCACTTGCTTGTCGAAGGTGCGCCGGGCCTGGCCAAGACACGCGCCGTGAAAGAGTTGGCCAAAGCCGTGCAAGGCAATTTCCACCGCATTCAGTTCACACCCGATTTGTTGCCGAGTGACGTCACTGGCAGCGAGGTCTATCGACCCGAAGATGGTACCTTCAAATTCCAACCAGGCCCCGTCTTCCACAACCTGTTGTTGGCGGACGAGATCAACCGTGCGCCAGCCAAGGTGCAATCAGCTCTGCTTGAAGCCATGGCAGAACATCAGGTCAGCGTCGGTCGAAACACCTTTCTTTTGCCGAAACTCTTCCTCGTCATGGCGACCCAAAACCCCATCGAGCAGGAAGGCACCTATCCACTACCG
>SYFY01000031.1 GCA_005799745.1 Gammaproteobacteria bacterium | reverse complement strand
GTAACCTCGACATCGCAGATACTCGACAGAAGCTCAGCCTTTACGTGAATTCCGGGTTGATGGCGCCCGCAGCGGGTGCTGCACTTCCTCACCTCAAAGAAGATTGAACGTTTAAAGCCATGACGACACCGGTCGCAAAGCTCATCGACGGCAAAGCTATCGCGCAGGAGATCCTCGGCGAAGTGAGAGCGCGTGTGGAGCAGCGGGTTGCAGCGGGTTTGAAGCGGCCAGGGCTTGCGGTAGTACTCGTCGGCCCCGATGAAGCGTCGAAAATCTACGTGCGCAACAAACGAAAGGCGTGTGCGGAAACCGGTATCGAATCATTTGCCCATGATTTACCGAGCAGCACCATGGAGGCTGCGCTACTCGCGCTGGTTGATTCATTGAACGCGAATCCGGATGTTCACGGCATCCTGGTGCAATTGCCGCTGCCGGCTCACATCGACAGTCGCTTGGTGATCGAACGCATCGCGCCGGCCAAGGATGTGGATGGCTTTCATCCTTACTCCGTGGGCCGATTGGCACAGCGGATTCCCTTGCTTCGGCCGTGCACGCCTTTTGGCATTCTCACACTGGTCGAACGAATCGGCGTTGATCCCAAAGGTAAACTGGTGGTGATCCTCGGTGCGTCGAATCATGTGGGTCGCCCACTCGCGCTCGAGTTCTTGTTAGCGGGTTCTACCGTCACGATCTGCCACCGTTTCACTGTGGACGTTGAAGCAGAAGTGCGGCGGGCCGAGATTCTGGTTGTTGCCATTGGCAAACCCAACATCATTCCCGGTGAATGGGTGAGGCCCGGTGCCATCGTGATCGATGTCGGTATCAACCGTCAGCCCAACGGTAAACTAATTGGTGATGTGGGTTTTGAAGCAGCCTGTCAACGCGCCGCATGGATTACGCCGGTTCCTGGCGGGGTAGGGCCGATGACCGTTGCGATGTTGATGCACAACACGTTAGCTGCACTGGATGATGCGGAAGGGGCGTCCGGCGGCTGACAAAGAAGCGCACGGAACCCGTTTTTTAGTCCTCGAGCCGAAAGCCTGTACAAAGCAACAGGGTCAATTGATCGGCAACCCCGTTCACGTCAGCGTTCGTATCGCGCAGTAACCACAACGTTACGTAGTGCAAGGCGCCGACGAGGCCAAAGGACCAGACGGTTGCCACATCAGGGTTGGCACCACGTGAAGCGCGAAAGTTGGCGATGCCTTCGGCAAACCGTTCTGCCGTCAATTCGGCGAATCTGAGCAGACCACGCACCCGGTCCTCACCGGAACCACCGCCCGATACGTAAAGGTACAGATTACGTTCCCGAACAGTCTGGTCGAGATAACCACTGACAAGGCGGTGCACCGCATCGTGAGGTGATCGAGCAGCGGCAACCTCACGACTCACCCATTCGCCCATGCGTGCGCTCAGGCGTTCAGCGAGGGCATCGATCAAACGATCTCGACCCCCCACGCCGCGATACAGGATCGGTTTGGTCACGCCCGCCTCCAGGGCGATGGCGTCCAACGAGACCGACGGACCTTTGGCGAGGATCAGCCGCTCCGCCGCATTCAGCAGCGTTTCCCGGTCCGCAATCACACCATCAGCGAGGGTTCGGCCGGCGGGTCGACCTGGGCGACGCACAATTCCTGAGCGGTGTTTGCGAGTAGGGGCTGTTGGTTCCATGTCCTTAAATTACCACGAGTAGAATTAACCGGCATGCGGCGCTACCATCCTTCCTCATTTTCTTCGGAAGGAACGCCCTCATGTCGGAACAACTCGACGATACCCCGGTTCATCTACGAGGCAATGGGCGACCTGTCGTTGAGGAGCGCACCCTTTCAACCCTCAAGGTTCTAGGCAATGTCCCATCGGATCTGGATGGGCGCTACCTGCGTAATGGAGCTAACCCCAAGAGCGGTACCAGTCCCCATCCCTTTCTTGGCGACGGCATGATTCACGGTATTCGCCTCCGCGACGGCAAAGCCGAGTGGTATCGCAATCGCTATGTGCAGACGCCCTTCATCAAGAACCCATCACTGAATGCGCTCGATCCCGCTACAGCGATGGATATGAAAACGTCCAAGGCCAATACCCACATCGTTGGGCACGCCGGAAAGTTTCTGGCGCTCGAAGAGGGGCATTTCCCCTATGCGCTGGATGGGCGGCTCAGCACCGTAGGTCCAGTGGATTTTGGCGGCAAACTTCAGGGCTCTTTTACTGCACATCCAAAAATCTGCCCGGTCACCGGCGAAATGTTGGCGTTCGGTTATTCACCGATGCCGCCGTATCTGCGTTATCTGCGTATCGCGGCTGACGGCACCCTGGTGCAGACCGAGAACATCACAGTCGGCGGCCCGACGATGATGCATGACTTCAATATCACTCGAAATCACGTGATCTTCATGGATCTGCCAGCAGTTTTTGATCTATCTATGGCCATGAAGGGTGAAATGCCGATTCGTTGGGATCAAAGTTATCCCGCACGCCTTGGCGTCATGCCGCGCGGCGGATCAGATACGGACGTGCGCTGGTTCAGCATCAATCCTTGTTATGTCTTCCATCCGATGAATGCCTATGACGAGGGCGACATCATCGTCATCGACGTCGCGCGCTTCGACTATGTGTGGCGCGAATCGACCATGGACTTTGCGCTGCCCTATCTCTGGCGTTGGACGCTGAACCTCGCAACCAGCACAGTGAAAGAAGAACAGATCGATGATCGACCGGGTGAGTTTCCACGTGTTGCCGATAGCGTGATCGGCCTCAAACATCGTTATGGCTACCAGATGGCGATGCCCGATGGATACGGTACGGATCCCACCCGTTATAGCGGCGAGATCATCAAATACGACCGGGAAACCGGCCAGCGCACGTCCATCGATCTCGGTCGAGGCTGTATGCCGGGAGAACCGGTGTTTGCACCACGTGCACGTGCGAAAAGTGAAGACGATGGCTACCTCATGACCTATGTCTACGATTCATCAAAGGATGCAAGCCGGTTCGTCATCATGGATGCGGCCAGCATGGACAACCGCCCCATTGCGTCCGTTGAGTTGCCGCGAATTCCAGGCGGTTTCCATGGCAGTTGGGTGCCTGCGTCCATCGCCAACTAAGAACCGACCAACTACAACTAACAGGAGCAGTCTCTCGCAGATGAGTACCAAGCCGTTGCCATCGGTTGAGTCTATTCGGGCGTTGGTGGGTCACCGTTTCCCCGGTGGCGAATACACCATCGCTCACTGGGAGAACTTTCTTCTCACCGAGTGCACGGGCGCAGATCCACTACCGGATGACCTCGCGCATCCGGTTGTACTGTTTCATGTGCCAATCCTTGGTGCGCGTACCAGCATCGGAGAGATGTTTGCACTCGGACAGGCCGACTCGGATTCGTCGATCGGCATCGAGAGTTATCAGTGGGACTTCTTCAAACCGTTGCGCGAGGACCTCACCTACCGGGTAGAGGGCGAAATCTCGGAAGCTGATCGACGTGAGAACAATGGCCGGGTGCAAGACCGTATCGCCTTTAGGTTTGATCTCGCTGAACCCGATGGTTCGCCTGCGGCGCGCACCACCATCACCTGGCTTTACAACCGGGGACGACGATGATCGTGAACATCGGTGATGTGATTCCAGAGTGGGATATGCCGAGTGTGCGTCCTGAACGTATGCGTACCATGGCGGCGATCCTGCGTGATCCGAACCCGGTGCACTGGGATAAACGTGCGGTGGTTGCCCGTGGTTTCGGCGAACACACCATCAATCAGGGACCTCTGGGTTTGAGCTACATGGTCAACATGTTGCATGGCTGGACCGGCCCCACCAGCGTGCGCCGCATTGTTATGCGTTTCCCGCTACCGGTCTTCGATGGTGACCACATCATCGCTCGAGGTCGTGTGACTGCGATACGGACCGAGAATGGCAAACGTCTCGCCGACTGCGACATCTGGTTGCATCGTGAAGGCACACGTCATCCGCTTGAAGGTGAGGCGACCGTCGAACTGCCGGATTGACGGCCTCCAGTTGATTCTGTTTTCCAAGGAGTTTTGCTTATGAAGAGCTGTAAGGTCATCTTTGCCTCACGACCTGAAAATCTGCCGGAAGCATCGACGTTTGCCGTTGTCGAAGAAGAGCTGCCAACGCTGCAGGCAGGGCAAGTCCTCGTTCGGGTGGATTATTTGTCCATCGATGCCTGGACAAGCACCATGTTGGGAGCGGGTAGTTTGCACGGCGCGTTGCCGATTGGTGCGACCTTGCCGGCTTTTGGTGTTGGCACGGTGTTGCAGAGCCAGGATGGATCACTCACGCAGGGTGATGCTGTGTTCGGGATGTTCGGTTCCCAATCCCATCTGGTAGGCCCCGCCGGGATGTTTCGCAAACTCGATACCACGGACATCCCCGCTCGCAGCCATCTCGGGGTACTGGGACTGACGACCGGTCTTACTGCGTGGGTGGGACTCAATACGATTGGTGGTCTCAAGGCATCCGATACTGTTGTCGTTTCGGGCGCTGCAGGCGCAACCGGTTCATGTGCCTGCGAAATCGCGCGCCTACGCGGCGCTCGTGTTATCGGCATCGCCGGTGGTGCCGACAAGGTGGCCTATCTGCTCAATGACCTTGGCATTGCCGGGGCCATCGACTACAAGTCGGAGGATGTCGGCGAACGCATCAAGGCGCTGGTACCTGACGGCGTAAATCTGTTCTTCGACAACGTCGGCGGTGCGATTCTCGATGCCGTGCTCGACAATCTTGCCATGGAAGCTCGAGTGGTGATCTGCGGCGCCATCTCCCAATACCCAAGGCTCGACCAAGTCACCGGTCCCAGTCGTTATCTCAAGGTTGCCGAACGCAACGCCACCATGCGTGGCTTCACCGTAGATTACTGGGGCAGTGCCCACGCTGAAGCCATCGCGGAAATTTCCGCGTGGCAGAAGGCAGGGCAGTTTCGTGTACGTGAGGAAGTGCTCAAAGGGATTGAAAAATTTCCTGAGGCGATGCTCAAGCTCTACTCGGGTCATATCGGCAAGATGATGGTGGCGCCATGAACATCAAGTCGTTGATTGGTGCGATCGTGTTGCTGTTCTCGGCGAGCCAGATGTTCGCTGCAGAAGAGCCCGCGCCACGACGCGGACCGTTACAGCTCCCTCCGATTGAGTTGACATCACCTAACGACATCGGTCTGGTGGCGCGTATCCACTTCGCCACACACACGCCCGACTTTGATCGCAGCCGCGCCTTCTATCGCATGCTTGGTTATACCGGTGGGATGAGCGGCTTTCCGCTCACCAACACTCACGAGATGGCGCGTGCCCTCGGTATGTATGATATCTGCCAGTACGAGCTGGTGAAGGGCGAGGTCATGAATGTGCCCGGCAGCCTGAACACCATGAGCATCGACCTCTTGCAGTTCAAGAGGCCGTTTAATGGTGAGCCGCCGTACAAACTCCCAAATCATCTCGGTATGGCTTACGCGTCGATGTTGACGACCAACCTCGGCAGCGATGTGGCTTATCTCAAAACTCAAGGCGTGGAGTTTCTGTCGGAACCTTGGGGCGTGCCCGGCAATCGATTTGTATTTTTCCGTGATCCCGATGGTGTGCTTTACAAGCTTGACGAAACTGCACCCCCGCACGGTGATCCGAAACAGAACGTGCACATCGTTGCCATGCCGTACATCGGCATCAACGTGAAAGACCTCGAGGTGTCGTTCAAGTTCTACGAGCGTCTCGGCTACACCAATGTTGCCCGGTTTGAACGAAAGGGTACGCTGGAAGAAGCGAAGGCATGGGGCCTCGACAAGCCGTTCCACGTGAAAGGGGTTGATGTGTCGTTGCCACGAGGCGATGGGCACGTCTTGCGCCTCAATCAGTGGATTGAACCATTTGATTCGGCACCTGCGTATCCACCGCCGATCAATCACATCGGCATCAACCGGATCGCACTCATCGTCACGGATCTTGATCGCGCTGTAGGTCTTTTGAGGGCGGAAGGTGTTCCGTT
Organism: Gammaproteobacteria bacterium; assembly: GCA_005799745.1. Taxonomy (GTDB): domain Bacteria; phylum Pseudomonadota; class Gammaproteobacteria; order Pseudomonadales; family Azotimanducaceae; genus SYFY01. The sequence goes on along the minus strand of SYFY01000031.1, from coordinate 21,804 downwards.
CTTGTCAGACGTCGCACCGTGTTGCTCCGGAACGGGTGAGGACAAGTTTGCGATCGTGCATGCCATCGACCCGGACGGGGTCTTTGTGGAGCTGGTGGGTGCAATCAAGAAGCGAGTACCGGTGCCTCATCCGGCTCATTGCCCGGCACCGGTGATCAAGCTGCCGCCGCAAGCGGCCGCGGCGGAGTGAAACAGTTGGGAGCCATCAAACCAGCCGCCCCAGTCCGGGCGGTCCGGTTTCGACGGCTCCCGGTGCTTCCCTTATTTTTTCGGCAAGCGGTGCAAGGCACAGATCTTGTTGCCGGAGGGGTCGCGCAGGTAAGCCAGGTAAAGCCCACTGCCCGGACGTTCTCCCGGTGGGTCTTCACAGGTCACGCCGCCATTTGCCACGCCGGCCGCATGCCAGGCATTCGCTTCCGCAGGCGATGCCGCAGCAAAGCCAACGGTGCTGCCGTTACCGTGGGTAGCCGGCTGGCCGTTGATCGGTGGGGTGATGGAGAAAATGCCCGTGGGCGTGATGTAAAAACAGCGACCCTTCGGATCCATGTTTCCAGGCTTGTGACCCAGTGCGCCAAGCACTGCGTCGTAGAACTTTTTGGAAGCGGCAACGTCGTTCGCGCCGACCATTATGTGACTGTACATACGGACTCCTTCTCTATGGACGATGGACTGGGGGCTGGTTGAGAGCCACGAGCTTAACGGCGACGCCGCAATGCACCAAGCGCATTCGCGCTGGCGTGTAGCGTTCGCAGAATGATCACACTTAGACGGAGGTTGTGATGGCTGAAGCACTACACCGACGGGGTGCCAATGAAATTCCGAGAGCCGACGGCGGACTCGAAAATCTCGACGAAGAACACGCCTACTGGATCGATGATATTGAAGGTGATGTGCCGAAGGACTTTTCCGGTACGTTCTTTCGTAATGGTCCTGGGCGACAGCGGATCGGTAATACCACCTACGGTCACTGGTTTGACGGGGATGGGATGCTCTGCGCGTTCAGCTTTGCCAATGGCCGCGCGCACTTTCGCAATCGTTATGTACGTACCCCGAAGTACATCGAGGAAACTGCCGCCAAAGCGATTCGTTATCGTGGCTTCGGCACGCAAATCCCTGGAGGCCTGCGCAAGAACTTCCTCAAGATGCCGGCAAACCCCGCCAACACTCACACCATGTGGCACGGTGGGCACCTGCTCGCGCTCAACGAAGGTGGCAAACCCTGGAAGGTTGAACCCTCGGACCTTTCAACCGTTGGTGAATTCACTTATGACGGCGGTTTGAAAGCCGGAGATGTCTTCAGTGCCCACGGCAAAGTTCATCCACGCACGGGTGACTACATCAACTTCGGTGCGGGTGTGAGTGGTATTGGTCTGACAGGTCCAAAACCCTGCCTCACGATTTATCGCATCGGCGGTGATGGAAAACTGCGTGATCGCCAACAGGTGCCGATTGCGACCTTTCCGTTCTGCCACGATTTCGCCTTGTCCGATCGTTATGCGGTGTTTTCGATCGGCAGCATCGTGTTCGGCAACATGATTCCCGTCATGCTCGGTACGCAGAGCATTTCCGATCAGATCAAATTTGATCCTTCCATCACCATGAAGTTTCTGGTGGTTGACCTCGAGACCCTGACGTTGACGAAAATGTTTGAGTCATCACCTGGCGCGATGATCCACTGCGGAAATGCCTGGGAAGAGGGTGATGAGGTGGTGGTGGATGGCATGTTCACCGACAACTTCCGGGCCAACAAAACTCTGGTGGACGTGTTCAATCCGGACGGCAAGTTCGGCGGCGGTACGTATATGCGCTATCGCCTGAATATCGCCACCGGGAAAATGACCTCGGAACGTGTGTGTGAGACAGAATCTGAGTTCCCGACGTTTAACACCGTCTGGGCAGGTCGCCGTAATGAGGTCAACTACACCGCGTGTTCGATCAAGAACGGTGCGGACAGTTTCTTCAATGGTATTCAGCGCATCACCCGCGAAGGGGATGCCAAAGTACTCGCGCTCCCGAAAGGACTTTATGGTTCGGAGCCCGTCTTCGCGCCGCGTCACGATGCGAAAGCCGAAGACGACGGCTACGTGCTGGAGGTGGTGTATGACGCCTTCAAACACCGCAGCGAACTGCAGATTTACCGCGCCGATACGATGACCCAGGAAGCCACGCTGAAACTCAAACACCACATTCCACACCAGTTTCACGGTCACTTCACGCAGCAGGTTTTTTCTGAAGTGGCCGCTGCCGGCTGACTACGTTTCACCACTAACAAGGATTCCCACACCATGAGTGGACAAGCCACCAATTACGACGACGTCAAACAGTACCGCCTCGATCCGGAGCGTGAACAACAACTGCTCATGATGGCCGGGGAGTGTGTGTTTTGCTGGGCGAATATAGAAGGGCATCCACTCGGCGTGATCACCGCCTACGTGCCAGTGAACGGCAAGATCTGGATGACGGCAACGCGTGAACGGGTGCGCATCAAGGCGATCGCCCGTGATGGTCGGTCATCGGTCGTGATCACCAGCAAAGGCACGCCGCTGGGTGGTGGCAAGACGGTCACCTATAAAGGCCATACCGTGATTCACGATGAACCCAAGATCAAACAGTGGTTCTACAACCTGCTCGCCCGCGGCATGGCTACGGCGAAAGATGAAGGCAACGCGTTTACCCGTGGGCTCGTGCCGGATCTCTTCGTGAAGTTTCTCGATACGCCGGAACGTGTGGTGCTCGAGTTCACGCCGGAGATGTCGATTCCTTTTGATGGTGACAAGATGGCGGCAGGAACGGCAGCGGCCTATCTGCAGTTTGCGAAAGACCAGGCGTAACCCACCAGTAGCTGCTCGGTCGTTAATGCGGGGCTGAGCCTGCTTTGAGACGGTAGGCGATAAGGGCGTTCCCGCCCTTTTGCCCAAAGCTGCCGTAACCACTCTGCAGAAACACCATGTCACCGGCGACATAGGGACCATGTACGTCGATGGTCCCGCCTGCGGTGGGTACGCCGTTGACCGCCTCAAAGGATTGCCAGGTGTCATGGGTAAAGAGCACATCTCCGGTGCGGGCATCGTGCACCTGGAACCGACCATCAAGCGCGGTCGCAAACACCAGCTCATCGGTCGCTGTAATGCCCGCGGACATGCCGTCTCGGCAAGGTTCCTTGTTGGCACAGCCTGGTGTCAGAGGTGCACGCCAGAGCACTCGGCCATCGTCCGTGGAGAGCGCGTAGAGACCGGGCTTTGCTTCCCCTTTGGCGACACCTAACGGAATGTCGCTGATAGGTACAAACAACGCCCGCATGCCTTCGTGTAACGCCATGCTCCAATGCACACCACCGAGATAACCACCTCGTCCGAGATTGACGCTCCATAACTTCTCGCCGGTCGCCGCAACCAGCGCATGCACGTCACCGGATTTCTGGCCTGCGAGGATCATGGGCGCACCGTCAGCGGTGGCCGTGAGAATCGGTGGTGCACCGAAGTCCAGATCAGGACCGGGTTCGTCTGGGCAGTTTGGATGGTTGAAGTGAATCGTGCAGGCCAAGTTGAAGGCGTCACCGCCGGTGTACTGCTGCGTCCAGGCCTTTTTGCCGGTGTCGCGATCGATGGCGATGATGGCATCGCTGCTGGTGCTCGTCGGGTGCGTGTAGTTTTCTCCTGTACCGATATAGATCCGGTTCGAGTCTGGATCAACGGTGGGTGCTGACCACACCGGTGCGCCTGATGGACCCCATTGCTTGACCAGGAGGAGGTGGCGGCCGGAGACCTGTGGTGCTTCATCGATAACGGGCGTGCGCCACAGAAGCTTCCCGGTAGCGGCGTTCAGTGCGACCAACGATCCACGTGAGGTGCAGCAACCGTACAGCGGATTCACCGCAACACCGAGTTCCATGGATGACACTGGAACGTAGAGGCGGTCGTCCACGAACGTCGGTGTTCCGGTGAGCCAGTTGAAGGGGTGTTCACGCGCATCTACTTTCCAAAGTACATCGCCGTTCCTGGCGTTGATGGCCCAGACAATGCCACCGCCTGTTCCGAACCACAGCACGTGCAATCCCGAGCCAAGATCTCCACGCGTCAGACCGGTGCGAATGCCGGACTCATAGTGACGTTGCCAACGAATGCAGCCGGTGGCCTTGTCGAGTGCGTAAACCACACCACCCGGTGACGCAACAAACACGGTATCTCGGCTTACTTCGAACCAGGAGTGTGGGCTGTCGCCGCCATCGAGTCCGAAGATCCAAGCCACTTCGAGGTTGCTGACATTGTCGCGATAAAGCGTTGCGTGCCGCTGGTAGCGTGTATTACGAATATCGAGACCAATGCCCTGACCATACCAACTCGACAGATCAGGCAATGGATGGCAGGTCGCTGCGTATACCGCGGGCACCGCCCAACCACACAACCAAACGGCGAGGCTGAAGACCAGCCTGCCGAAGCGATTCCGGGCGCTCGAAGGGGCTCGGATCATGAAGGGTCGGGAAGCGTCGTGCTGAAGCTCAATGTGGCATGTTTGCCGGGGGCAAGCAGCGTATTGCGGACGATGAACGACAGATCCACAGCCTTGCCATCTTTGGGTAGTTTCACCGCAAGCACCTTGCGCCCATGGGCAGGGACGCTGATCAGATCACTCTCGGTCATGAAGGTGTGTGCAGAGGTGTTGTCGAGAATGAACTCGGCATCGGAGTGATTGACCAGGGTGATTTCGGCGACGTCGGCGTTGCGGTAGCGGCTGACCTTGGGGTCGAGCGTAAGCGAGGCGTTGAGCAGTGGCAGCAAGTCGCGCTCCCGGCCGATGAGCAGATTCTTGAACCAGACGACGGTGCGGCCCTCGAACAAGGCTTCGCGAAGTGATGCAGAAGAGCGCTCCTTGGCGAACACCAGCGTTACAGGTCGATGGCCGCCCTGTTCCGGAGCGTAGTCCCAGTCGATCAGCTCGTGGACATCAGATACACCGATCAACACCAAGTTGTTTCCCATAGCGATCTGGTGGGCTTCTTCGGAATAGTCCTCACCGTTGGCGATTTCGATGCCATGCAAGTCTTTAGAACGAATCAGTGCGGCATGGAAGGGGTCGAGTTTTGCCCTGCCATCCGGGTTCTGTGCCGTCCAGTAGGGGTGGTTCCAGAATACAAATGCACCTTGTGCGGTAGCGGCTTTGACCGCTGCATCTGCGGGCCAGCCGTGAGCCGCTTTGTAGATTTCAATCGTGTCCGTGATCTTGTCAGCTGCAGGTGGCAGCTTAAGCAGCGTATTGGAGTCCTTTACGAACACGGCGTTCATGTGACCCGCCGGCGCTTCACGGGTGATCTCGGAACCACTCACGATGAGAAGGTTAGAACCTTCTGCTGCCGATAACGTTTCAGCCAGCGCGCGATTTCGATCCGGATGGGGAATGTCTGCGCGGTGAGGTTGATACTCAAGATGTTCGGTGACCGCGAGCGCATCGAGTCCGTCGCGCAACGCTTCTTCGACACGAATACGTGGCCAGACATGGCCATCCGAGAAGACCGTATGGGTGTGCAAATCGGCGACCAGCGTCGTGGCACCGGGCACGTCCGGAAAATCGATCCAACGATCGGTCGCTGGCGTCTGAGTCGGTTGACTGTGACTTAAAGAAAGCGTGGGAATAAAAACCAGAGCAAAGAGTGATCCGGAGAGGCTGCGCATGGTGGAAACCTGAGCGAGGAAGTCAGCGCAGATTGCCGAAGGGTCATGTCCGCCGCAAGCGTCATCGTTGCAGCGCGGATCCGGAATTCATCATGTGGGGTTGGGTTTGAGGCTGGCAGGTGCCGGCCTCAAGACGGGCTTACTTCGCGTTTACCTGGAGCGTAATGCGTCGCGGATTTCCGTGAGCAGTACTTCTTCCTTGCTCGGCGCGGGTGGCGCAGCGGGTGCTGCGGCTTCTTCCTTCTTCATCGAGTTCATGGCCCTGACGACCATGAAGATCGCGAAAGCGATGATGATGAAGTCGAAAACCGTCTAGATGAAAATGCCGTACTTCAGCATGACCGCGTCGGCGCCTTCTGCGGCGTCTTTCAGTGTGATCGCGAGGCTTGAGAAGTTCACGCCACCAAGAATCAAGCCGATAGGCGGCATCAAAACGTCAGCGACAAAGGACGACACGATTTTGCCGAAGGCACCGCCGATGACGATACCGACTGCCATATCGACGACGTTGCCGCGCAGGACGAAGGCTTTGAATTCAGTAAGCATGCTTATGTTGGCCCCCCCGAGTGATGATTTTAGGTCTTCTGGTTTGCAGCAGGCGTTGCTGCGAGGTACTGCATCGATGCGGGCATTCTACCGATCACGACGAGGGCCACATCTCTACCCCTGGCACATGACCGGGTTTTTACAATGCATTCCGCAACAAGATCATGAACGCCCCGAGCGAGGTCCTCATATCACCTGAGCATAGTCGCAACAAACCGCATTTTCGAAACGCGGGATCCGGCAGCTGGCGAATAGGAAAGCTAACGGTCAGTGGCTGCCACTTTATGGATACATCGCCAAACCTGATACCCGCACATCAACAACAGCAGTGTCTGCAGCGGTGCCCACCAGGTATGCCATGTGGCGCTGGCTGCGACCGGACAGAGCGGATCGCCGCCCATGGTCGTGCCGGTCCACGCCGTCCATAACGGCATCAATGCCAGCGGCACCAACAGCACTAACGGCCAGGCAAAGTTGCGGACCATGCTGTGTACCTCCGGCATTACACGAGTCAAACCGAGCATGGGGGACATTGCGCCTACCAACAGTCCGAAACCCATGATGAGTGCCCAGAGTTCATCGCCGCTGGTCGTACAGGAAGCGACACGAAGCGTAGCCATCCAGATCAGCCACGCGTACAGGCATAACCAGGTGACACAGGTGCTGCCGAGGCGGGCAAGGACTTCTGCTAGCGACATGGCCTTGCCTGATCCAGCGTCATTCTCCCTGTGCTTGCGCCACAGTGGCTGCCCTGAGCTTTTTTTCCTCGTCGGTCACGTAACGCCAAGTCAGCGCCCCGAAGAGCATTTCATCCCACGACTGTTCACCCCACGGCACCTCTCGGTTCGGGTCAGGATTGGCCGGATTGGTCACTGAATTGTCCCAGGCGGTGCGGTGCACGATGCGTGTGCCGGCAGGCAAGTACTTCGGCGCCTTGAGTTCATAAGTGGTCTGCCAGTTGAAGTCGTAATTGGGAACCGACAGGAGCATCTCTTCTGTGCCGTCGGGGTAGTAGGCCCGGAACTCTGACGCTTTGCCGCGGTAGTGTGCGTGAGGTAGAAGGGTGTAGAGCCACACATCTTTCTCGAGGGTTCGTTCTGCCTGCTCCCAATGTTCGCGCGTACGTGGCGGAATACGAATATCGCTGTTGATAAAAACCGTCGTCTTGAGTGCGTGGGTTGGCTTGTTTTCATGGAAGTACAACCCCAGACGCGACCGATCAACACCTGCCTTGCCCCAGGTGGTGTAGTGCATCTGCGGTCGAAAGATCGCATCTTTCGGCAAAAATACGCCAGTGCCTTCAGGGAAAACATCGGCTTTGCCACCAGGAACATAGCCCCCGAGGGAACCCGACTGTGCCCGGTCAAACTGGCCGTCTGCCGTGGGTACACCAAAGTTGGTGATCACGTGATGCAGCGACTTGCGATCACCCGGAATAATCTCTGCAGCACGGACCCAGACATCGCGTCCGATGGGATTGCGGATGACGAGATACTGATAGTCGATGGTGCCGGTAGCCGGAACAGCCTGCTCCGGAATCTCGATGACTACATCCGGTTCGCCAAGGCTCCACTCCGGCCACTGCCGCGAATCTTCGGCCAGCGGATCAGCGCCTTCGCCGCGTGGAGCACCCGTTTCGACCCAGCTCACCAACATACGGACCTGGTCGGCGGTTAATGATCGGTCGTTGGCAAAGTGGCCGTGCGCAGGGTCCGCATGCCAAGGCGGCATACGCTGCGTGCGGAGAACTTCGCGAATCATCGGTGCGAACCCACGGACCATGTCATAGCCGGTCATTGACCAGGAGCCGATGCCACCTTCGCGGTGACAGGTCACGCACTGCTCCTTCAGCAGCGGTGCGACGTGGCGGGTGTAGGTGAACTTGGTCTGTGCGGTGATCGCCGTTTTGCTGGGGAAGTTGATCAGACAGCCCTTTGCCGGTGCATGCGCCACCTTCACCGGTCGGCTTTCGATGAGATCATCGAGGGCATTGGCGAGATATCGGTTGTTGGCGGCAGGACGCTGATGTTCATAGGTCACACGGTCGTCGATGGCGCCGTGATACACCACCGACCAAGTTAAGGGGTTAATCACAAACACCTCTCCCGTGCGTTTGAGATCAAGCGCTTCCCCGATCAGCTGGGTTTGATCCTTGAGAATAGGCAGGTCATAACCAAACTCAGTGGCTTCCCTGGCGATGGCCGCCTGCGTGTCTTGCAGGTTCGAGTTCAGCATCATGAAGTCGACGCCTTGTTTCGCGTAGGTATCGCGAATTGCTCGAAAAGCCGGCATGACGTTGCGCACGATTGGACAACCGTTGCCTTGCACCAACACCACAATGGCCTTGGCATCGGCGTAGCGGTAGAGCTCGTGGGATGAACCTTTTTGGTCAAGAAGGCGAAAGTTCTCGACGAGATCCCCGGTTTGCAGCGCTTGAACACCGGACGGCAACAGCCATAGCGATACACAGAGGATCTCGAGGAAGCGGGGCAAGGGACGCAAGACACCGTTCATGTCGTGGGCTCCAGGGGTTGTTGGACAAGGTTACCGGCATTCCGCAAGAAACCCGCAGTTCCGGACCGGTCATTCCGGCATTCTCGGCAGCGACACTTGCCCAATCAACCTTCCCGGACGGAAGAAAGAGCCTTTATCCACCGGATAGTCCTGAAGGACATCCCCCTAATCGACATAAGTAGGCGCATCAGGCTTACTTTTGACACCGTACTTGAGGATTTTTTGTGGCCGATGCCAAGACCAGCGCGATTCACCAGGAAGTCGAAGCAAAGTTCCTGCTTGTGAATGACGCCGAGGCGGATGCCTTGTTGCGGGCCCTGGGTCAACGCACCCAGCTGACCGCGGATCGCACCCTCGTGGTCACAGACACCTACCTGGATACACCGGCCTTCGATCTGTATCGCGCAGGTTTGGGTTGTCGCATTCGTCAACGCGGTACTTTGGGGCCGGATGGTGTAGACGCGGGTCGTTGGACCTTCGAGTGCAAATCCATCGCCTCCGGCGCAGGAGAGGTCAAGAGCCGAGACGAAGTCGAGCAGGCACTGCAAGGACCCACGAGCGTGCTTGATCTACTGATCCAAGGACCCGTTGGCGACTTCCTGAAGGCCCATCTTCCGGCACCACTGGCTGCCATCCTGAGACTGGTCAATCAGCGCCGGCGTTACAGAGCGCGTTTTGCTGATACTGAGCTCGAGGTCAGTGTGGATGATGTGCAGGTTGTCGACCTGCAAGATGCGGTGCGTGGGCGTTTTCGCGAACTCGAGCTGGAACTCGTTCACGGTGACGCGGAGACGTTGGATCAGCTGGTCAAGGATCTCCTGGCGACGTTGCCGCTCCGGGTGTCTCGGCTCGGCAAGTTGGAACGTGCACTCTGGATGGCAGGGCGCATTCTGACCGGCGAGAGTCCGACGCGAGCTTCGGATCACTTGGCATCGCTGCTCAAGCCACAACTCCATCACGATCTGCGGCTCATCACGCAGAGCCTTGAAGTCGCCCTTGAAGGCCAGGATCCGGAAGGGGCGCATCGATTGCGCACCCACGTGCGTCGGCTGCGCGCTACCTTGGCCGCGTGTGGCAATGCGTTCGGTCCAGAGGTCATCCATTTCAGTCGACGTTTCAAAGCGCTGGCCGATACCGTCGGTGACATGCGTGACAACGACGTGTACGCCACCACGACAATCGAACTGCTGAAGGCACTGCCTGCGGTGCGCGAGCGCACCGTGCAGAACATTGAGTCCCTGCTGGTGAGCGAACGAAAGCGGATTCAGAAGTCCGCCTTTGCGGTGCTCGCGGCCCCCGATGTGCAAATCCTCTTCGGTGCATTCAGAGAATGGTTGGATGCTCGCGCGCCAGATGAGGGTCCTGTCGTCGCTGAAGTCGCTGCGCGGGAGCTTGGTCGCCGCACTCGCAGTGTTCGCAAAGGCCTTCAAGGAGTGCTGACGGCGGCGGACGATGCTGCACTGCATGTCCTGCGAATCTGCATCAAGAAATTGCGGTACGTTCTCGAGTTGTTTGAGCCGTTGCTCGGCAAGCGGCTTGAGGCACTAACAGTTCTCTTGAGGGGATTGCAGGATCGACTCGGTGAACGCCAGGACGCGTGTGTCGCCATTTCCCGAGGCCAGCAGTTGGCCGCTGTGACGCCGCTCTTGCCACAAAATCGTGATGTGCTCGTGACTCTCGGCCGTTTACAGCGTGAGCGGGAGTTGAAGGTTGAAGAGATTCGATGTGAGTTTGTCGCGCGCAAGGGACGCAGGCGTCTCGCGCGAGTGCTCAACGATGCGATTAGGAGCGAGTAAAGGCGACTGCGGTGTGATTGAAGGCCGATCTTCGTCGGCCCTCGGTCACAAGATTCTCAGTTATAAGATCAATAGCCTTTGAACTCGGGATCCCGCTTTTCCATGAAGGACTTCATGCCCTCCTTGAAGTCTTCCGATTGGAAGAGCGGCAGCAGCTGCAGGAAGACGTGATGCACGTGGTCGTTAAACGTCTCGTTCATACCCATCCGCATCATCCGCTTGGAACCTTGTACCGCCATCGGCGCATTACCGGCGATTTCCCGGCCTAGAGCGGCCGCTGCAGCGGGTAGTTCATTGCTGTTAACGACGCGCGAGATCAGCCCATAGTCGAGGCAGTCCTGCGGACTCAGAGTTCGACCGGTGAAGATGATCTCGGACGCTTTCGACCAACCAATCAACCGCGGCAGGATCCACGTGCCACCGGATTCCGGCAGGACACCCCGCTTGGTGAACGCGGCGGCGAGTTTGGCGGTATCGGCCATCAATCGGATGTCGCAACCGAGGGCGAGGTCCATGCCATAACCCGCAGCGCTTCCGTTGAGGGCGCAGATGGTGGGTGTGTCGAGGTTGTGCAGCACGGTGGGCGGCGTATTACGAAGGTCCAGATTAGCCGGGCTGGTGCGTTGGTTAGACAGGCCACTGGCGATGCCGCCGTCACGGAGGTCCAGGCCCGCGCAAAAGAACTTGCCCGCACCGGTAATGACGATGGCACGCACGTCCGGATCACGGTCGCCTTGCAGCAGAAACTCCGACAGCGAAGCGAGCATCGGTCCGGAAATTGTGTTTTGCCGATCAGGCCGATTCAGCGTGATGGTGGCAACGTGGTTCTCGACGGAATAAAGAACGTCCTGCGGTTCGCTCATGAGGTTTCTCAAATCTGCTGGAGTTGGGATGAGGCGACGTTACGGGCTGAAGTTGAGCGATGCAAGCGTGTGTGTGTTTCCCTAAGCCATTGCGTTGTCGTCTGAAGTGCCTGTTTTTAATGGAATTCCGACGCGTCCTTCAGCCAAGAAATTGGCGAAAAATAGTGGCGTTTTCGGGTGGCGAGCGAGTGCTCAGCGGCTAGATTTACCCCTGTAACACGAGCGACACGGACGCCTTAAGGGAATGGACCAGAATCAAGAAGGCTGTGTAGATCTCCTCGAGATCTATCACGCCCGGCAGATGCGCGACGACATTCGCGGTCAGATCAGACGCCTGCGGAAGATCGACCCGATGAACCCTCTCGCTGACTATGTGCGTCGACGGGAAACCCGTTCGTACTACGAAGCGATGCTGCTTGCGATCACGGAGCTCCTGAAAAGCCTCGGTGATGACCGTGGTGGAGAGTCGAGATAGTTCGCAGGCGCCAGCACATTCCCGGTTACGCCGGACGCTCCGGCATCTTCTCTTCACAGACGTCGTAACCGGCGTTTTTCGGGATACACAACCACATCCCGTCGTCGCGTTTCTCGCTCCAGGGCAGAACCGGGACGACGGGCTGTGTTCGGCAGTTCTCCATCGCGTCTCCCGCCGATGAGAACTTCGCGAGCCGTTCCAGATTTCGGAGCGTCGGGAAGATGATGGTGCGCGTGCCCGTACGTGCAGCCTCCACAGCATCGGCTGCAGTGATCCACACACTGTCCACGTTCTCATAGCCATCGTGGGCAGCCAGATGGTCTTCTGGAGCGACGGCGATGAAGAAGTGCGTGTCGAAACGCCGCGGCACCATGGGCGGCGTAATCCAGTGGGCGAAGTGATACAGCTGATCGCAGGCGAGGTTTAGACGCTCCTTCGTCAAAAACTCGGTGATGGTGAGCTCGCCATCGTTGAGTGCTTTGCGATAGGGCTCGAGTGCAGCGATACGCTTGCCGTCGATGAGTTGGTCGCTGTCATCCGCACGCGCAAGCAACACACCACACTCCTCGAATGACTCGCGAATGGCGGCCACTTGCATGGCGCGCATGGTCGAATCGGTGTGCGCCGCCTGCAGGCGTGAAGCGAGTGCGGGATCAAAATCTGCCTTGTCTACCTTGCCGCCCGGAAAGACGAGAGCGCCGGAGGCAAAATCAATTTGATGGTGGCGAATGACCATAAAAAGTTCGAGTTGTTGCCGCTCCTGCAACATGACCACGGTGGCGGCGGGTACGGGTACTGCAGGGGTCTTGTCGCTCATCGCTTGGCGACCTCGCGAATGAACCGGTTGAGGGTGCCGACTTTTTGATCGCGAGGGCCGAGAGTGAAATCAGGCACGATCAGTTCATCTACACCGAGCGCCTGATATTCGGCGACCGTGGCCGCCACTTCTTCAGCCGTACCGATGATGGCGGCTTGTTGCATCTTCGCACCTCGCATACGTTCGAGGTACGTCGGATCGTCACTCATGAAGAGCAAGGCAACGGCGCTGCGCTTGATGGACTTGGGATCACGCCGGAGCGCCCGACAGTGGTCGTCGAGAATGGCCATCTTTTTCTTCAGTGTCTCGGGTGTTCCCCAGACGTTCCACTCGTCGGCCCAGCGTGCAGTGATCTTTAGCGTGACTTGTTCACCGCCACCACCGATCAACAGCGGCAGGGGCGATTGCACCGGCTTCGGTTCAAGGCTGGCATCCGTCAACGAATAGTGGCGCCCTTTGAAATTCGCCGTCTTTTCATTGAAGAGCGCCTTGATGACCGCGCAGGCTTCATCGAGGCGCTGCAACCGCTCGGCAACGGTATAAAACGGGATGCCGTATTGGTGGTGTTCGTTTTCCTGCCAGCCACTGCCTAAGCCTAAGACCACCCGACCACCGGTGATGTGATCCAGCGTCGCCACCGCTTTGGCAAGCACGGCGGGATGTCGGTACGTATTGCCTGTCACGAGTGTGCCGATGCGAATGCGTGGGACCATGGCGCCGATGGCTGACAGTGTCGTCCAGGCTTCGGGCCACGGCACTGAAGTGTCCGGCGCATTCGGCATAAAGTGATCGGCATACCACAGACCATCCCAGCCGGTGGCTTCGACGTGACGTGCTAGGTGCAGCACCTCACCAAAAGGCTGCGAGGGATTTGGCCAAAAGCTGAAACGCATGCGTGGATGTCCCGGGGAAAAAAGAGAAGGTTCTGCATGTTCGCTTAAGGGGATGCCTGTGGCAAACTCGAAGACAGGGGCAGGATAAATAGAAGAATCATCACCATGAGCGATATCAGGACTACGCGTTTACTGCTGCGTCCGATCACCTCGGCGGACACCACTTCGCTGCACGCGCTCTGGACCAACAAGGAAGTGCGCCGTTACCTTTGGGACAACCGCATCATCCCGGTTGATGTGGTTGAGACGATCATCGCCGCGAGCACCACGTACTTCGAGCGTCACGGCTCCGGCTTTTATGGCGTCCATTCCAATGATGAGCCGACGCGGATCGTCGGCTTTTGTGGTCATCGTGCCTTCGAAGATACGGAGCAAACAGAGCTCTTGTATGGCATGCATCCGGATTTCTGGAGACAGGGACTCGGCACTGAGGCTGCGAGAGCCGTGCTGGCCCGCGGCTTTGATGCTTGTGACTTCGACAAAGTCTTCGCCACCACTGACACACCCAATCAACGCTCAGTGAAAGTACTGCAGCGTCTCGGCATGTCTTTTGATCGGCGCCAGGTTCGTCATGGCCTCGATACGGTCTTCTACAGTATGACTCGGCAAGAGTACTCGCACGTCACGCAACCGGCCTGATGGGCCTGAGCACACTGAATGAATAACCTGAAGGTTGCGGTACTGCGGGCGCTCATCCGCCTGCCGGGCTGCCGTTCGTTGAAGGAAAAACGCAGCCGCGTAGGTGGGCTGCGTGAACGTTATGGCCGCAATCCCCAGCTCGCCGTGACGGAAACCGATCATCACGATGTACACGACCTCGCCGCTTGGGCTTTTGTTGGCGCCGCGTCTTCGTCGGTGGTGGTGGAACAGATCCTTACCGAAGTCAGCAGCGAACTGCCGCTGCGTGTAGACGGGGAAGTGGTGTCATTGACACGTGAATGGCTGACGTGAACGTGAGGTGCGGGTTTCGTGCGTTGGTCGTGGTTTTTGCCATCGTGAGCGGCGCGCTTCTGATCCTCTGGGCGACAGCATCCAGCTTTGCACCAAAGCCCACCCGTTGTTTCGATCGCGAACGACCTCTGGTGATCGCCCACCAAGGTGGTGATGGACTGAGGCCCGGTAATACGCTGACGGCGTTCGCGCATGCCGTGTCGCTTGGTGTCGACGTATTGGAAATGGACGCACACCAAACCCGCGATGGTGTTGTGGTGCTGATGCATGACGCCACCGTGGATCGCACGACTGATGGTCGCGGTGCCCTCGTTGAGATGGACTTTGCGCAGGTGTTGCAGCTCGATGCTGCCTACCACTGGCCTTTCGATGAGTCGGCGCCGTTTCGCGGACAGGGTATTCGTGTACCGGCACTTGAGGAGGTTCTGACGCAATTCGCAGGGCAGCGATTCAACATCGAGATCAAACAAGTTCAGCCTTCGATGGGGTCGGCGTTGTGTTCACTGCTTCGCGAGCACAATGTCCTAGGTCAGGTTCTGGTTGCCTCTTTTCACCGCCAGGCGATGCAGGACTTTCGCGGCGCGTGCCCTGAGGTTGCAACCAGCGGCCACCGTTATGAGGTAGCGCGCTTCGTGGCGCTGGAGGCGATCGGATTGACCGGCTTGATTGGACTTGAAGCCGTGGCGTTGCAGTTGCCGCTCCAACAATACGGTATCGAGCTCACTTCAGCCGACCGACTCGATGCCGCGCAGCGACTCGGTCTTCACGTCGATGCGTGGACACTGAATGACGCAAAGACGATTGAATCCGCTTTCTTGCGAGGTGTGAACGGGGTGATCAGCGATCGGCCGGATGTTGCATTGACCGTCCGGCAAAGGCTCAATCGATCCGCCGATCACTAACGTCCGGATTTCGTCGCGGTGTCGGGTCATCGTTTGTCCGCTCACCGTTGCGGCGATCTTCTGTGTTTTTTCTTCGATCGGCGTGTCCAGTGCGCCGTTCTTGGTTCGTGGGTGGCACCCGTTGTGCGACCCCGATGCGAGACGAAAAAACTCGGGCTGAGTGGCTGGCCATGATTTTGTTTATCCTTCGCTCCCCAGCGATGACATAAGCGTATCAAATCCAAGGCGCCGGCTCACGGGCGCTGGCGTCACTTTCATCATCGGTTCGTATCGCGAACGTAGGGAAGGTCTGATTAGTCAGACCTTCCTGTGTGGTGCAGGGATGCACCACCATTTTTCATGCGTGTGGCGCGTGCCTCGCACGCGCATTCACGGGCAAAGCCCGTGTAAACGCAGGAAAAATGCGAGGCACCCTCCGGGTGCCGTCCTGATCGATTCGCAGGAGCGAATTGATCAGAGTTACCCTAGGTTCGAGATGTTCAGCCACTGCAAAACGGAGCGGAATCGCCTTTCTCATGACCACCACTGATCAGCTACTGAGTACCGCACAAGATCTCGCCGAACGACTGGCTCTGCTGTTGCCGGAGAAAGGCGGGGTCGATTTTGCACAACACCCTGCCGTCCTTTGGCGCGCACACGGTTTTGGTCATGGGTTTCATGCGGCGGCGGTTGACCGTGAGCTGCAACTGGATGACCTCAAAGGGATCGACTATCAGAAGGACAAACTCGACCAGAACACCCGTCAGTTCCTGGTCGGACTGCCTGCCAACAACGTGCTTCTGTGGGGTGCGCGCGGAACCGGAAAATCCAGTCTCGTGCACGCATTGCTAAATGCCCACGCCGCTGATGGGCTACGCTTGGTGGAAGTCAGCCGACCTGATCTTGTTGGTATCGCGGACCTAGGTCGGGTGCTGGCGGAGTTGCCGTACCGGTTTGTGGTGTTTTGTGATGACCTCGCCTTCGAAGAGGATGATGCCGGGTACAAGGCGCTCAAAAGTGCACTCGAAGGTTCACTCTTCAAACACGCGGATAACGTGCTCATCTACGCAACCTCCAACCGCAGGCACCTGTTGCCGGAGTACATGCGCGACAACCTGCGCGCCAAGATGGTCGGTGATGAACTGCACGAGAGTGAGGCGGTTGAGGAGCGGGTTTCGTTGTCCGATCGCTTCGGCTTGTGGCTGTCGTTTTATCCGTTTCGGCAGGAAGCCTATCTCGATGTAGTGCAGCACTGGGTCATGCGCCTGGCCAACAAACACGGGTTACACGTCGATGCCGCAACTGCTTTTGACGATCGCTTCAATGCCGAAGCCGTAGCCTGGGCGATAGGGCGTGGGGTGCGAAGTGGCCGTACCGCGCAACACTTCGCGCGGGATTGGGTGGGTAAACAAGGCTTGGCGCAGCGCAGCTGACGTTGTTCAGACCGCCACACTCGCATGGACACGTTTACGCATTTCTTCTGCGGTTTTAGCGGGTAATCGGGCGCAGCACGCAAGGGCCTGTGCCTTCAGGAGTTCTGAGCGTTCCTTTTCCTTCAACACCGAAGCGACACGCGCTTCTTGCACCAGGATGTCTACGCCGGCCAGTTCCATGGCCAACACCATGGCTGAGTGTGCCAGTGCGTATTCCCGGGCTTGAATCAGCTTGAGCTGCGATACTCGAACCAACTGGCGTTCGACATTCTCAAACTGTCGTCGGATGTTGGCGGGCAGGAGCGTTGCTGAAGCGGTAGGGCGGCTGGCGCGAAGTAGTCGTGCCTCACGCCTAAGGTTGTCGGCGAGGCTCTCGAGTGGACTGCTGGCGAGTAATGCTGCAGTGGTTTCGAAGACGATGGCGCATCCCTCTCGCATCGGCCAAGACAGCAAACTGGTGGAGATGACCTTGATTTGGCGCCCAAGCTCGCTGGCGATACGCAACGATTGCATTTGGCGGTCCATTTTTCGTGCCTGACGGTGGCGGCGCAGGAAGAAGGTTCCTGCTGCCACGGCGGTGAGAAGGATCAGCCAGAAGACGTAAGCCATGGTGATGTGTCGAATCCGGTTGGTTGTACTGAAGCGTAGCAGCGGTAGGAAATCCGGCGCCGCGTCTGGCGACTTCCGTCGGGAATTTGACGCTGCGCGCGCTCACCCCAGCGATGGCAATAGCGGTGGCAATAGCGGTGGCAATAGACGCACACAGACGTTGGCGAAGTGCATACAGGCTCCGAGTGTTCGAGTTGGCATTCTGGCGTGCCATCGCTACCGAGCCCCTATATGCACGTACAGGACTTTCTGGATCGATATCGCGACGATGTGCTGAGACTTGCCGACTTACCGTTGCGTGACTTGCTCGGTAGTCGGGCCGTACACCAGTTGATTCAACAGATTGAGGCGGATGAGTTTTCGGCAGCCTTGATGCCCCCTCGACGTGACATGGTGCGGGGTGAAGACGCTTTCTGGTTCTGTGTCATGCAGCTCGATGAGTTTGGTGCGGTGGATTGGCCCAACGCCATCCACGAACCGTTCTTGCATCAGCTCCATGACGACCTCAAGCGGGCGGCAGATTGTCTGAGCCGCCGCCGAGACCTCCCCGAAGGCATGACCGTTCAATGGATGGATGAAGGTGACGCTGATGACTGGGAGAGCGACGAACCCGGTGGTTCGAGCCTCGACAATCTTTTCGTCGTGCGGCAGCTCGATCCGGCGGAGGCGAGCCAACTCATGCGGAACATGGCACCAGACAGTTTGCTCGACCCATCATCGGCTGAGACCTGGGTGAAGCCCAATAGCCCGTGCCTTTTTGAGGATGGCAAGGTGCGCTGAAGTTCTGGTGGGTGCTGCCTGAAGTTGCCGCATTGAACGCGTCCACCGGTACTCAATCGCCTTAGTCTCCGCCACAATCACCAGCAGAACAGTCACTGGGGAGTGAGATGAGCGGGATGTGGCCAAAACCCTTGCAGGAAACGCGAGGGCCGATCCGAACGGACAAACTTGAAGGCGCGGCGGCAGGTATGGGGGTGTGGGGCGCGCAGACCCAAGCGCTGCACGCAGCGGGCCTCGTCCCAACGGACATGCTCACGGGTATGACGCTGGCGCTGCTATCGTCCCAACCCAAGGACCCGGACCGCAAACAGGCTATTCCCGGTGGTGGCGGCGGAGTCGCCGGTGGCGTATGGGTGCGGGAACGATTCACTGTTCATCGGCCCATGAAATACACCGAGCAGTTTGTGATTCGCGGTGCTTCGGAAGGTCGCCACGTCCATAAACAGCGGCGTTATGGCACCACCAGCAGCATGACGTTGAGTGCGGAGGGCGAGCGTATCGCCACTAATCTCACCACGGGTCTCCTGTCGTATCGGCCGGAACCGGGCTTGGCGGATGAGATCGAAGGCACCTCTCCGGACGATCTCGAAGCGCCAGCTCCAGACTGGCGCCATGCCGCAGCTAATCCTGCTAACGATGCCCTGCAGGGGCTTGTCGTAGGAGAGGCACTCGGTGGATATACCGTGACGTTAAGCCTAGCGCTGATGGAAGCACGAGACACCAAACGTCCCGACAATCCTATTCACTCCGATCCGGAGCTCGCTAAACGCGCCGGTCTCTCGAAGCCGATTGCGGGAGGGTCACATGTTCTGGCGTTTGCTCTGGAACCTATCCTCGCGCGCGTCGGTCGCGAAGCACTGCTCTACGGCACGAGTTTCGATATCCGTTGGAAGACGCCGGTTTATGCTGACCTAGTCATGCGCCCTCGGGCCGTGATTGAGAGCGTGCAAGCAGATCGCGTGGTTTTTAACGTCGAAGCCCTGCTCGATAATGGTGCCGTGGCCATGCAAGGCAAAGTGATGATCCCCCGAGTACAGCCGACATGAGTCAGGCACTTAACGGGGTACGTGTTCTTGAACTCACCGATCGCTCCGCGACACTCGCAGGTCGAGTGCTCGCCGATCTGGGGGCCGAGGTCATTCTGGTAGAGCCAGCTAGCGGTAGCCCAGTGCGTCATGAAGCTCCGTTTCTCGATGACCTGACGAATTTAGAGAGGGGCTTTGCGCATCTCTACTTCAATACCAACAAGTCGTCCGTCGTCCTCGATTTGGAGGATCAAGTCGCGCTACAAACCTTCATGAAGCTTGTGGCCACAGCGGATGTGTTGCTGGATACGAAGACTCCGGAATGGTTGGCACAGCGTGGCCTTGGTCATGATGTGCTCCGCGCCATCAACTCGCGTCTCATCCAATGTTCGGTGACACCGTTTGGTCTCACTTCGCCTTGGCGAAACTACAAAGCCAACGATCTCATTGCCGGAGCAGCGGGGGGACTCATCCAGGTATCGGGATCAATTGAAGGCGTTCCGATGCAGGGTGGAGCGCATCCGTCTTACATCATGGCGGGCCTCGCGACCGCATCAGCCGTTCTGATCGCGCTGCATCAACGGGACCTCGGTCTCGCGGGATCGGGTGTTCACATCGATCTGTCGTTGCAGAAAGCCACGGCACTTGCGGTGATGCAAACGGCTTGTCCGGCGCAGTGGTTATGGCATCACAGAATTCCCGCGCGTCCAGGACTTTCTTCGGCGATGCCCTGTCGTGATGGTAAGTACGTGAGTCTGCTGGTACGTCCGGATCGATTTCGCGAATTTCTCGCCTGGGGTGACGACGTCGGTATTGATCACGGCATGACCGAAGCCGATTGGCGATGGGCACGGCTCGATGCACCGCGAAAGAACAACCCCGTTACTGCACTGACGCTCAAGCTCGGTGAATCACTCACACGAGACGAGTTTCTTGCGGGTGCACTCAAGGCGGACATCATCTGTCTGCCGGTGCTGGATTTCCGGGATCTCGAGAGGGAAGAACAGTATCGGGCGAACGAAGAGTTCATTATGCTGGATCACGAGCATCTGCAAGTCCAGTTGGGTTACGTGCGTTCCCCTGTTGATGCGATGGCCGATGGCGTGACCTTTAAACGTGCACCGATGCTCGGCGAACATCAAGGCATGCTCGATACGTTGCCTGCGTTGCCACCACCTTCGAGGGGTCCTTTTGAGTCGCCAGACCCGGCGACTGCGCTCGCTGGACTTCGTGTCGTCGATTTCGGTTGGGTACTCGCTGCACCCATCGGCACGCGTACGTTGGCGAGCTTCGGTGCTGAAGTGATTCGGGTGGAGTCTTCGGGCAAACCGGACTCCATGCGTAGCCAGCCCGGGCCTGATGGCAAACCTCACCCAGACCTCGGCGGCCTCTTCAATTCGGTGAATGCAGGCAAGAAGTCGTTCACTGTCGATCTCACCAAGCCTGAAGGCATGACACTCGTGAAATCGTTGATCGCCACTGCTGACGTAGTGATCAACAACTTTCGACCCAACGTGATGGAGCGTATGGGGCTCGGGTATGAAGATCTCAAGAAGATAAAAGACGACATCATTCTGCTTAACCTGCCCGGTGCGCATCGCAAGGGGCCTTGGGCGCGCCATCCCAGTACCGGCAACATTCTCATGGCGGCGTCGGGCTTCAACATGCTCACGGGTTTTGAGGGCGAACGCCCGCGTGGCATCGGCGTCGCCTTTCCCGATTTCACCTCACCCCACCTGTTAGTGGCCACGGTACTCGCGGCGGTGCGGCAACGGGCATCCACCGGAAGCGGACAAGTGCTTCACCTGACACAGTTGTCGTCCATGTTGGCCTTCCTCGGTGCGGAGTGGATGGCGTTTAAATCGACGGGCGTTCAACCACCGCGCAATGCCAATCGCAGTCCAAACGCGTGCCCGCATGGGGTTTATCCCGCGAAGATCACCGACGATGGAAGTCCCGACGCTTGGGTCGCGATGGCAGTCGACGATGATGCGCAGTGGGTTCGATTGTGTCAGCTGATGGACCGGCCAGCGTTGGCGAGTGATCCACGATTCCGATCTTTCGCGGATCGCAAATCCAACGAAGATGCGCTGGATGCCGAAGTGGCCCGTTGGACGGTGCAGCGTGACAAGTGGGCCAACACAGCGGCGCTTCAAACTGAGGGCATCGCTGCCGCACCGGTCGAACACCTGCGTGACATGCTCGAGAACGACCCACAATTACCGGGCCACTATCAGGTGGTACATCAACCCGAAGCCCCCGAGGTCGATATCGTGATCGATCGGGAAGCGGCGGTTTGGGTAGGGCGCGAGCTCCTGCTCAATCGAGCTCCTATTCTCGGTGAGCACAACCCTTACGTCGTGCAGGAACTTCTCGGACAATCAGATGAAGCGTTTGCCGAGCTGCTTGGCAGCGATGTTCTAACCTGAAGAGCGGGTGGTTGGTGCGGTTGACACCCTACAAGGCCCTGCCTACCATCGCGCCTCCCAAAACCCGGACCACGCAGGTCCAGGTGAATCATGTTGGCGGGATTCTTGGGGCCATAGCTCAGC
>SYFY01000030.1 GCA_005799745.1 Gammaproteobacteria bacterium | reverse complement strand
GTGTTATGCCGCAGACGGAAGAAGCGATTCAACACGCAAAGGCCGCTGGGGTACCGATCATTGTCGCCATCAACAAGATGGACTTGCAGGGAGCCGATCCTGAGCGTGTGACGAGTGAGCTGGCACAACGTAACGTGCTTCCCGATACTTGGGGAGGCGACACGCAGTTTGTGCCCATCTCAGCACTGACAGGCATGGGTATGGACAGTCTTCTCGACGCGATTCTTCTGCAGGCAGAGCTGTTGGAGCTGAAGGCCGTTCCCGGGGCGCCTGCTCGTGGTGTCGTGATTGAGTCGAAGCTCGATCGTGGTCGCGGCCCTGTCGTGACGATTCTTGTGCAGAACGGAACGTTACGTCGTGGTGACGTCGTCATCGCAGGCGAGTACTTCGGCCGTGCTCGCGCCATGCTCGACGACCAAGGTCAGCCTGTTGACGAGGTACCGCCATCGACCGCGGTGGAGCTCCTCGGCTTGGGTGGTACCCCTGGGGCTGGTGATGACTTCGGTGTCGCACCTGATGAAAGAACCGCGCGTGATCTGGCCGACTTCCGTCGTGACAAGACCAACGAAAAACGGCAAGCGACACAACAGGCGGCCAAACTCGAGAACATCTTCGCCCACCTTGGTGAAGGCGAGAAACGTGTCATGAAGGTGGTCCTCAAGACCGATGTTCGTGGCAGTCTGGAAGCCATTACGCATGCGTTGTCGGATATCGGCAATGACGAAGTGCAAGTCAGTGTGCTTGGTTCTGGCGTCGGCGCGATTACGGAATCCGACGTCAATATGGCGCTGACTTATGGCGCCGTGTTGTTCGGATTTAACGTCCGGGCAGACAGCTCGGCAAAAACGATCATCGAACGTGAAGGCGCTGAGCTTCGTTACTACAGCATCATTTATGAGCTTATCGATGACGTGAAGCAGGTGCTCACGGGCATGCTGGCGCCGGAAATTCGGGAAGAAATCGTCGGCACTGCGGAAGTCCGTGATGTATTCCGCTCTCCTAAGTTTGGTCAAATCGCAGGCTGTCTCGTTCTGGAAGGTGGTGTGTTCCGAAACAAACCCATCCGTGTATTGCGTGGCAACGTGGTCATTTTCCAAGGCGAACTCGATTCACTTCGACGCTTCAAAGACGATGTGAATGAAGTACGCAGTGGTACCGAGTGTGGTATCGGCGTACGTAACTACAACGATGTCCGTGTGGGTGACGTGATCGAAGTGTTTGACACGAAAGAGGTCGCAAGGACGCTGTGAGGATGTTGTGGTGAAGCATCAGTCACAAGCAGGCGGACGTACGCAGCGCGTCGCCGATTTCGTGCGTGACGAAGTTGCCATGATTGTTCAGCGCCAGATGCGTGACCCCCGTGTTGGATTGGTTAGCGTCAACGAAGTACGGGTCAGCAAAGACCTCTCGTTTGCAGACATATATGTGTCAACACTTAACGACAGCGATCAGTCGACACGCGAAGCACTGATTGCGACGTTGAATGGTGCAGCAGGTTGGCTGCGAACCGAGCTTGCGCAACGACACTCTATGCGAACCACTCCCAAACCAAGGTTTCACTACGATGTTTCTTCGCAGCGTGGGCCTCGATTGGAACGGCTGATTGAGCAAGCAGTGGCTGCTGATGCAGCCCACGCAGTAGTGAATCCTGATGAACCGTCGTAACCGTGGACGGCCACTTAACGGATTCCTGGTGATCGACAAACCGGTCGGCATGAGCTCTAACCATGTCGTACAGAAGGTGAAGCGTTTGCTTGATGCGCAAAAAGTTGGACATACCGGGAGTCTTGATCCACTGGCGACGGGTGTGTTGCCGCTTTGCCTTGGCGAAGCCACTAAGTTCTCCCAATACCTCCTCGATTCCGACAAGCATTACTGGACCAAGATTCAGTTAGGTGTGACGACAGCAACGGGTGATGCCGATGGCGAAGTGCTGGTCACAGCACCCACCAGCCACCTGACCGCCGATGAAATCAAAGCGGTGGTTGGCGAATTTTTAGGTGAGCTGAAGCAGATTCCCTCCATGTATTCAGCGATCAAACACCAGGGACAACCACTGTATAAGTTGGCTCGTGCAGGGGTGGAAGTTGAGCGGAAGCCTCGAGATATTACGATCTACTCGAACAAGTTGTTGGCGATTGACGGCGATTTCCTCGAGCTTGAGTTCAAGTGCAGCAAAGGCACCTATATCAGAACCATTGCTGAGGATATAGGCCAACGATTGGGTTGTGGCGCGCATGTCGTTGCGCTCAGGCGGCTGGGTGCGGGGCCGTTTTGTGAAACCGACCTCATATCATTCGAAACGCTCGAAACCGCCTGCACCTCAATGACCGGCGAACATTATTTGCGACCCATCTCCAGTGCGGTCGGCAACTGGCCAGAGGTACGCCTCAATGAGGCGCTGGCGTGGTATCTCAGGCAGGGGCAGCCGGTCATGGTGCCCCATGCGCCAACGACAGGTTGGGTCAGGCTTGAATTGACACAAGATTCTTCCCCGGCAGCTTTTATTGGTGTCGGAGAGATTCTGGACGACGGGCGTGTTGCGCCGCGACGTCTGGTGACGGGTGGGTGACTGCAAATATGCGCGGTCATTCCGGAAACTAAAAAACGTTGTAATTTGCAGCATATTCAGACGGAGTAAAGAGCATGGCACTGAGTGCAACGGCGAAGGCCGAAATTATCAATAGCTACAAACAGGGCGAGAGCGATACCGGTTCGCCGGAAGTTCAGGTCGCATTGTTGACACACAACATCAACGAGCTCCAGGAACACTTCAAGACTCACAAGAAAGACCACCACTCGCGCCGTGGTCTCATTCGCATGGTCAACCAGCGACGCAAACTCCTCGACTATCTGAAGAGTAAGAACGCCGACCGATACACCAACTTAATTCAGCGGCTGGGACTGCGTCGTTAAGAAAGCGCTAAAGCGTCGAAGCTGGCATGTGGCCGCGAGGACGCAGTCTCCGCAAACAAAACGAAAGGAGCTCATTTGAAACCGATTATCAAAGAAATTCAGTTTGGTGGGCAGAAGCTCACCCTCGAAACGGGGCGAATTGCCCGCCAAGCAACCGGCGCCGTCGTGGCAACACTCGGCGAAACCACCGTGCTCGCCACAGTGGTTGGCCTTAAGAGCGCGAAGCCCGGGCAGGACTTTTTCCCGCTGACAGTGAATTACCAGGAGAAGACCTACTCCGTCGGCAAGATCCCCGGCGGATTCTTCCGTCGTGAAGGACGTCCATCCGAAAAAGAAACGCTGACCTCACGGCTCATTGATCGCCCGATTCGTCCGTTGTTCCCGAAAGGGTTCATGAACGAGGTCCAGGTTATCGTGACCGTCATGTCGGCGGACCGTGATCAAGATCCGGATATCGTCTCCATGATTGGCGCTTCCGCTGCGCTTGCGATATCAGGTATTCCGTTCTCTGGCCCCATCGGTGGTGCACGTGTGGGCTATGTCGATGGTGCCTATGTCCTGAACCCGGGATTTGAAGCGTTGCAAAAGTCGCAGCTGCAGATGGTTGTCGCCGGCACCAAAGATGCGGTGCTGATGGTGGAATCTGAAGCAGATCGTCTCACTGAAGATGAAATGCTGGGTGCTGTGCTGTTCGGCCACCAGGAAATGCAGGTGGTGATTGCGGGTATCAACGAGCTGGTTGCTATGGCGGGTAAGCCGCGCTGGGAATGGCAAGCAGCTCCATCCAACAACGAGCTTAAGCAGGCCGTGGATCAGCAAGTTCGCGCCGCGCTCGGCGATGCTTACCGAATCATGGACAAACAAGCGCGGCAGGATCGTGTGGCCGAAGTGCGCGACTCCACCATTGCAGCGTTGTCAGGTGGTGAATCACCCCGATTCAAGAGTGGTGATGTGGCCGGCGCTTTTGGCAAGCTCGAGAAGAACATCGTTCGCGAACGTGTTCTCAACGGTGAGCCCCGTATCGACGGACGTGATTTGCGAACCGTGCGCCCGATTACGATCGAAGTGGGTGTCTTACCCAAGACTCACGGCTCGGTGTTGTTCACACGTGGAGAAACGCAGGCCATCGTCGTTGCAACCCTCGGAACCCAGCGAGATGCGGCGATGATCGACGCACTCGAAGGGTCACGCAAAGACCACTTCATGCTGCACTACAACTTCCCTCCCTACAGCGTAGGTGAAGCGGGCTTTATGGGCGGCCCGAAGCGTCGAGAAGTCGGTCACGGCAAACTTGCACGACGAGGCGTTCAAGCAGTATTACCTACGCTTGAGGACTTCCCGTACACCGTACGTGTTGT
>SYFY01000029.1 GCA_005799745.1 Gammaproteobacteria bacterium | reverse complement strand
CCTTCGGGAGCTCCTGTCGCAGGCCGGCACTGCGTTGGATCCCTGGGCAATAGGCTCGATATTGCCGGCGGGTTCCGCCTTGTTCCGTCCTGCGACAGAAGCTCTGAAATGATGCGAATTACTAACTCAGGACACTAGATCGCGGTCGACCCGCCAGAACTCTCGAGAAGGCTCGCCGACACCTCGTTGAAATCGTCGGTGATGACAATCCCAGAATTGCAGAGTGGGATCAGCTGGTGGAGGAAACAAGATCTCAGGATCGAGCGACCAGCCTTTGGGCATATCGAATCGCTCCAACGAGCCCAGGATTCGAATCGCGCACAATCCAAATCGGAATCCCCTTCGCCACATCCGACATCATCCCGCGCTCTTCAAAACGTCTACGGAATGGACTGGTCGCCGCGAACTCAACCATCTGCGGAACGATACCCCCACCGATGTAGACACCACCGGTCGCCATGGTGGTCACGGCAAGACCACCTGCTGCAGTACCGAGAAAGGCAAAAAATAGTTCAAGGGCTTGATGACAGATCGGGTCTTCAATGGACAAACCTGCTGCACTGATCTGTGCGGCCGTCATCTCCCGCGCTTCAACCCCCCAGACTTCACTCAACGCCGCATGGAGATTGACGAGGCCTGGGCCTGACAAAACCGCTTCCCAACACACATGACTGACCCGTCGTGACAAGGCAGTCCACAGCTCTGCTTCAAGGTGCGAGGTAATGGCGAGGTCAGCATGCCCCCCTTCACTGTGCTGGACGCGATACCCACCCTTATCGGGCACCAACACGGCCATGCCGAGCCCGCTACCAGGACCGATGAGCGCCTTCACGCCATTGTCTGCCCGACCTCCGCCAATGGCCACCAGCCGGTTGAAGCTGGTCACACCATGGGCAAGTGCAACAAAGTCATTCACGAGGTGCACCGGAACGCCCAAATCTGCAGACAGGCCGGACTCTACAAATTCTGCGCCTTGATTGGTGATGCGCGCGCACCCTCCTCGCACGGGGCCGGCGACTGCGACGCAAATGTGTTGAGGGTTTCCACCACCGAGCTGTTCGATCGCTTCTTGCACCAACGCGGTCGCTGTGGTCATCGTCTGTGTGGAGAGAATCACAGGCTCAGACGGAAGACCGGATTCATCCGCATAGGCGAAACGGGCATGGGTGCCGCCGATGTCGGCGACCAACAAAGTCATGAGGAGCTACTCCAAGATTTCACACGTAGATAGACAGGTTCAACTACACCAACCAACTTATCAACGCTGAGTGAAGATCAGGTCCAGTGCGTTCACCCGTGTCACCTCACTGATCGTCTGACCCGCCAGCAGGCCTTCAATCAACTCATAACCCAGCAGCGCGTAGACACGGTCTTCAACAAAAAACGGACGTGAATCACCATACCAGTCCTCACAGGAAACTCTGCAATCATCATCCTCCGTACCGTGGCCAACCAACTCGCCGAGGTGCCTAAGTGTGAGGTCTGACTGCAAACTCCAGTAGTTCATATGCACTGCTCCGACCTCTTCGGCCCAATACGGATCATAGTCCTCTCCCTCCGGCACGAGCATGACCGGAAATCCCAAGATGTTTGAAGACGGTTAGAGCTGAAAGTTGAAACTATGGCTTCGCTCGTCCGCTTGAACTGCGCGTTTCAACCACGTCGTATCGCCAATTGAAGGTTGGCTGCCTGTACGCATCGATGTCAAACCTAACGCGTCCCGATCCGCCACTCCGATGACAACAGCGACTTCGCCAACGGGCTCGATTCGCTCGGCAACGTGAGCCAATCCAATCCGCTTGGGTGGATCCTCGCTCTTCAAGTTTTTGATCCAGACTGCCGATCGGAAGAAGTCCCCGTCTTCAACGGTGTCGGCATACAGTAAACTTGAACCAATGAAACGATTGACGTTGATCCCACCTTCGATCGGTGGCAGGTACTCATAACGATCGTCAGGCAATGGCGCCAACGGGTTGCGAAAGTGGCTCAACGGGATATCCAGAATCGCCGGACGGGTTCGTGGTCCCCATTCAAAATCACGTGTAAAGACCTGCAACACGCCATCGACCTCTCGAAAAGAAAACTGATCGATGGGCCAGCCACGCGCCTGAACAACTGTTGGCGGACGACGATCAAGCGGAACACGGTAAATCACCGCCAGATCGCCATCATCAACGTCGCGATGTCGCCACTTCCATGCTACTCGCCGGACATACCGATCACCCAACATGAAGTAATTGACGGCGAGGTCAACCGAGTTCAACCAGAGATATACCGCATCACTGCTGATGTAAAAAAGTTGGACTGAGGGGCCCACGAGACTTGTTGCGTCACATTTCAGTCTGACAGCAGTGAGTTCGCAGTTGGCAATCGTATGCACCGTCGGAAACAAGCTCTGCTGCACGGGTTGATAAGTCGTTTCAGAGTCGAACGCTTTACTCGACCGTCTCGGATGGCCACCAACGATTCGGCCAGATGTCGACCCCTCCGGAGAATCAAAAAGGTCTCTGGATGTATAGAAGATCAGTCGGCCATTAACGAGTCGAGTCGCATAGTTTTCTGAATCAAAATAATCGGCGGATTTGAAAAAATACGAACGACCAGCGGAAAGCTCGCCATTTCTGGCCACACTAAAGGTACGAATCAGGGAGGCTTCAAGGTCATGGCTGTAACCCAGTAGGATAATCCGCCGTTCATCACTCAGTATTTCGTCGTACCAGGCATCATCCTCTTCCTCCGGAGGTGCCACGTCGATGTGGTCAACTGCCCTGAGCGGTTTCTTTCCACGCGGCAGGGCAAATGAAAACAAACGACCTCTGCGCAGAAGAACGATGTAGTCACCGGCGCGTTTGACAATGTCGCCTTCATCAACGCCTGTCTCCTGGTTGTTGGTAATCGATGGCGTTGCGTCCGCCTTCGCAGCAGTCACAACCACTTCTTCGATGCAAGGTTGCGCAGGTGGACAGCCTCCGCTGCTCGAGAATCCGCTCCTGAGTACTTCACTTTCGAAGATCCGAGCTTTTCGGAGGTATTCCTCAAGAGACTCGTTTGCAGTGAAGGGACGCAAGGATCCACGGTCCGGATGAGAACCAACGACTGGCATCACAGTGCATGCGTTTGTCAGCAACCCGAGCAGCACAATTACAGAAATGCAGATCGACCTCACTTCCGTGGCTCCTTCTGATTTCCTGGACGTTGCGAGGATACAACTTCAACTGTGCCGTTTCTTTACGGCAAAACCCCGTCAACCCGACCCTTCAGGACAATTCACGAGGATTCGAACGCTGGCAATACGTTTCCTTTCCGCTATCGTGCAGGCCTCCAATTCACCGTCCAAATGTGTCATGCAACAACTGATTCTTGGCCTTGCGTTCATCCTGCTCACCGCAACGTACGCAGTGTCTGGCCACGCAGCCGACAACAAGCCACTCCACCTCGGCCTCGCCGGCGAACCCGCAACCCTCGACCCGCATCGCTATAACCTGCGCATCGAAGAAACGGTGCTTGCAGATCTGTTTCTGGGGCTAACCACCTTCAGCTCCGAAGGCAAGCTAATGCCCGGTGCCGCACTCAAGTGGGAGACGAGTGAAGACGGCCTGACGTGGACGTTTCATCTCGACCCGAACGCTCGGTGGTCTGATGGTCAACCCCTCACAGCTCACGACTTTGTTTACGCTTTCAGGCGCCTGCTCGATCCGAAGACTGCAGCGAGCCTTGCGTACTTCATGTATCCCCTACGCAACGCCGAAGCGATCGCGACCGGAAAGCTCCCACCCGATCAGCTTGGTGTCCGCGCGGCAAACAACCTGATCCTCGAACTTATATTGGGCCTGCCTTATCCCCACCTTCCGGAACGTTTGCTTTATCCGACAGCTTACCCGGTGCCAAAACACGTCATCGACAAGGTCGGCGACGCTTGGGTGAAGCCCGAACACTGGATTTCTAACGGCGCCTATACGCTGCGCGACTGGAAGCCACAGCAGTACCTGCAACTGGCCCGCAATTTACACTTCAAGCCAGCACCTGCAGCACCTACCGTGTCGTATCACACCACCGCGAACACCCAGAACGCGTATAACCGCTATCGAGCCGGAGATCTCGACAGCATCGCGGGTTTTCCGACGGGTGACCTTGCGGCAATTCGCACGGAGCGAGCCGCTGAACTGCGCCTCGCTCCGCAGCTGTCAATGATGTACCTCGTCTTCAACACACGCTCAGCACCTTTCAACGATATGCGGGTGCGTGAGGCGCTGTCGATTGTGGTGGAGCCCACCACACTGACCGACAAGGTCATGAAGTCCGGAGACCTTGCCGCCGCATCGTTTGTGCCACCGATGGTAAGCAACTACGCCCACCCTGCGTTTCCACACGCCGGCCAGCTCATGCCCCACCGACAACGCCGTGCCCGTGCACTGCTGACCGCAGCAGGGTTCAGTTCGGCAACTCCACTCAAGGTGACCTTACGTTACGCCGCCGGGACTGATGCAAAACGTGCCAATCTCGCCATCGCGGCATTCTGGCAACAAATCGGTGTGCGGGTAGAGCTGCATCAGTCTGAACTGCGGGTGCACTATGGCGACCTTCGCCAAGGCAACTTCCAGGTGGCTCAAGCGGGCTGGCTCGGTGAGAGTAATCCGGAACACTACCTCGGGCTCTTACACGGCCGATCTGGAGACACCAACTACGGTGCCTTCGCTGACAAGTCAGTGGACACGTTGATCGATGCTGCCCGCAAGCAGAAAGACATCCCCGAACGTCACCGCCTTCTGGCACAAGCTGAAGCGGCCGCCATGAAAAGTTATCCCGTCATGCCACTGTATTCACTAACGACACGACGCCTGGTCCGCACTGATCTGCGTGGTTGGCACGATAATTCACGTGATGCCCACCCGGCGCGTTTTCTCGTTCGATGATCCAGCGTCTATGATCAATCGTCTTGGCGCTCTGGGTGTGACGTTTCTGGTCATCGTCACCCTGATCTTCGGCCTGCTTCGTCTCGCACCCGGTGGCCCATTTGATGGCGAGCGAGCTCTGCCACCGGAAATCGAAGCGAACCTGCGCGCCGCTTATCACCTCGACGAACCACTACCACAACAGTATGTTCGCTGGCTTGTTAACCTGCTGCAGGGCGATCTCGGTCCTTCATTCAGTCAGAAGGACTTTTCAGTCAATGAACTGATCGCTGAAGGATTGCCAGTCAGTCTGCTGGTCGGCGGGCTTGCGCTGGTCATTGCGTTGATTACCGGTGTTATCGCCGGAACACTCGCCGCGCAACGACCCGGCGGCGGCGTCGACGGCATCATCATGAGCCTCGTGAATCTGGGGCTCGCGATTCCTGGCATCATCGCCGCACCCGTGGCAGTGCTTGTGTTCGCAATCTTGTTGCAGTGGTTTCCCGCAGGGGGAATCGGCTCAGCTGCACATTACGTTCTGCCCTCAATCGCCGCCGCGCTGCCCTATTCCGCTGCGATAGCTCGTCTGTGGCGAGGCGCTGTCGTGGAAAGTTTGCAGGAAGGGCATGTGCTCACGGCCAGAAGCAAAGGGCTATCGGAGTGGCGCGTCCTTTGGCGTCACGTGTTTCCTATCGCCTCATTGCCACTCGTGTCCTACCTCGGGCCGCTCGCTGCTGGGCTGCTCACAGGCACGGTCGTCGTCGAAACCGTGTTTGAGTTGCCCGGCATCGGGCGTTACTTCGTTCAAGCCGCACTCAATCGCGACTACACCCTCGTCATGGGTGTGGCGGTAGTTTATGCCGCCATGATTCTCGCCTTCAACTTCATCGTCGACATCACTTATCGCCAGATTGATCCACGTATGCGGCTCGAGTCATGACAAGCCGACTTAAACAGGTGTTCGCCGGATCGGTTTTCGCTGCGATTGCATCGATCACCCTGTTCAGCGTCATCTTGTTCACGTTGTTAGGTCCTTCGCTTTCCGGGTGGACTGCGGAGGAAGTGGATTGGGATGCGCTCGAAACCCCACCGGATGATCGGCATCACTTAGGCACCGATCTGGTGGGACGGGATCTCTTCACTCGCATCGCGGAAGGTGGACAACTTTCATTGGGCATTGCACTGCTCGCCACAGGTATCAGTGTGCTCATTGGCGTGCCATGGGGAGCCCTCGCGGGTTATGTCGGCGGTCGTACGGACCAGTGGATGATGCGCTTCGTAGATACGTTATACGCACTGCCATTCATCCTCGTCGTCATCCTCATCGTCGTGGTGGTCGGCCGAAACACCTGGGCATTGTTTGCCGGTCTCGGCGCTGTTTATTGGCTCGACATCGCCCGCATCGTGCGTGGACAAGCCATACGGGTGCGCAGCGCTGCATACATTCAGGCTGCGCGTTCTATGGGTGCATCCACCCGCTGGATTGTGATTCGTCATGTCTTGCCCAACGTAGCCGGCCCCGCGTTCATCTACGCCACCCTCACCGTGCCTGGAATCATCCTGGCCGAGAGTTTTCTCAGTTTTCTTGGGCTTGGCGTGCAGGAGCCCGATGCGAGCTGGGGTGTATTGATCGCCGATGGCACAGCCTCCATGGAGTCGGCGCCGTGGACACTCCTGTTTCCCGCTGCCTTTCTGGCAACCACGGTGTGGAGCCTCAACCTGCTGGGTGATCGACTGCGTGACGCTTGGGATCCCAAACGCACCCGAACTTGAAGCACGTTTCAGACGCAGGCACTTTCCTGAGTCCACCCGGTATCCACCCTCCTTGTATCCGCTTGCCGATCACGCCAGCATGCGGGCTCATTCCCATTGCAGCACAGGCGATCAAACACCATGAGCATCGGCGCGGGCATCGGCATCGCCAACTTCACCTTTGATGACGCCAAAGGGTTCTGGCAGTGGGTTGATCTCTGCGACAGCGGTGGGGTCGACTCCATCTGGCAGAGTGACCGCATCATCGGTGCCGATGACAACCTCGAATGTATGAGTGTGATGGCCGCGTTGACTGGGCGTACCAAACGCCTCAAGTTCGGCATGAACGTCGCGAGTCTCGGACTCCGTGATCCTGTGTTGACGGCGAAGGCGTGCGCCACTATCGACGTCTTGTCCGAAGGTCGCTTGTTACCCGCATTTGGCGTAGGCAGCGCCGTATCCCGCGACTATGTCGCAACCGGCACGCCCACCAAGGGCCGAGGTGAACGCGCAGCTGAAGGTCTCGAAATCCTCACCCGCTTGTGGAGCGAAGACAAAGTCAATTTCACCGGCAAACACTATCAACTGATCGACGCGACCATCGCTCCTAAACCGGTGCAAAAGCCGATGCCATTGTGGGTCGGTGGCAGCGCCCAACAAGCCATCGAACGCACCGCGAGATGGGGCACAGGCTGGCAGGCAGGCATTGAAAATGCCGATGACATTCGACCAGTGATCGACGGCATCAAGGTGCGCACCGAAGCACTCGGGCGGCTAATGGATCCGGATCACTTCGGTGCCGGTTTCGGATTTCGATTCGGCTCCCCCGATGAGCCCATCGTCGCCCGATATAACCAGTTGCTTTCGGCGCGCCTTGGCAAACCTGCGAGTGGTTTCACAGCCGTAGGCGATACGGATGAGATGATGACGCTCGCCCGGGAGTTTCTGGCGGCGGGTGCGCGCAAGTTCATTTTGCGCCCTATCGCCAGTGGTACGGCGGACATGCTGAACCAGACTAAACTGATGATCGAACGGCTAATGCCGGAAATCGACGCGCTCAACCCCAATCGAAAAACCAGACCTAAAAACTAGACCGAAAGACTGGGCCGAGAAACCAGGCCGATAAATTAGGCCGAAAGACCAGAAGGAACTGAATGTATGAACATTGCGGCGATTCCGACCGGCAAGTATCCACCCGAAGACATCACCGTCATCATCGAAGTGCCGGTGGGTGGAGAGCCGATCAAGTACGAAATGCACAACGAGGCGGGCGCACTCTTTGTTGACCGT
>SYFY01000028.1 GCA_005799745.1 Gammaproteobacteria bacterium | reverse complement strand
GCGGATGGTCTCGGAAGACGAAATCGAAGCGCTGGTGCTGGGCTCACGATGGGTGTCGGAAAGAGCCGACGGATCGATGGGTGAAGCCGCGCGTAACGTACTCGCCAAAATCGGCGCCGTACTTCCCGCAGAACTGAAGAGCGAGTTGGAGAATTCCGGCTTGTTGATCGGGCCAGGTGAATTGGTCGAGGTGGGTAACGCCGATCTCGCGACAATCCGCTTGGCAATCCGGTCGGAATGCAGGATGGAGATTTCCTATGCGGATGAACATGGGAATGCCACCAGCCGAACCATATGGCCGTTAGCGCTAACTTTCTATGATCGGGTGCGAATTGTTGTCGCTTGGTGCGAAATGCGCGCAGGGTTCCGCCATTTCAGAACCGACCGCATCAAAACGCTTGGAGTCACAGCTCAGCATTTTCCACGTCGACGTGCCGCGCTACTCAAGGAATGGAGAACGCTCAGCGGTGTGCCTGAGCAATGACGGCTAGTCCTTGCATGGCGGTGTCGCTCATTGGCGCCTGACGAAATCACTACTGCCACAATCTGACAGCCTTGGGGATTAGATTTTCCAGGCGGTGCGAATTCACACACCGCTCAACCAAGGAGAATCTACATGCCGGATTTCAGCTTCCTGTTGCTGCACGTCAAAGACCTTGAAGCCAGCGCCAGGTTCTACAACGAGTTGCTGGGCATCCCGATCATTGAACAGAAACCAGACTTCGCGATGTTGCCTCTGCGTGACGGCGTCATGCTCGGATTGTGGTTACAGGAAACCGTGGAACCACGGAGCACAGGGCAATCAGGTAACAACGAGGTTGCATTTTCTGTTCCTGACGCGGCGGCTGTTGAGTCGATACACAGAGACTGGCGGCAGCGCGGTGTGTGCATCATGCAGGTGCCGACTCGCATGAGCTTTGGCACGACGTTTGTTGCCTCCGATCCTGACGGGCATCGACTGCGTCTGTTCGCGCCTCAGGCTGCATAAGCAGAAATCTGTCGGACGCGATCACTCAAAGCTGCCTGACGTCCAGGCACCCAATGTCACTCACAACCGATCGGAGAGGGGCTACCCGGCCCCGTTCCGACATTTCGCGGAGCCAAGGTCAATGCTAAGTCCAATACTGGCGCCAGGTGCAATACTCGCGCTCTGGTCTATGGTCGTTCTGGTGTGGTTTACGGCGACGAGATTTTCTGCAATCGCACGTCTGCCCAAGGATCAGATGCGAAGCCTCGGAAGGAACGGCACCCGCGGACAGGATCTGGAACGAATCCTGCCCGAGCGTGCGAACTGGAAGTCACACAACTACACACATCTGATGGAACAGCCGACGGTTTTCTACGCCGTGATCCTGATTCTTGCATTCGCTGGTGCTGGCGGCGGAATCAACACCTACCTCGCGTGGGGTTACACCACGCTGCGAATTCTCCACAGTGTGTGGCAGGCGACGGTTAATAGGCTTCCGGTTCGAATGTTCTTGTTCGCCGCATCGAGCCTTTGTCTCCTCGCGCTCGCAATCAACGCAGTGCTGTCGACTCTATGAGTTTTCTGGATAGAAACTAACGCGAGGCTGAGGATGGGAAGGATAACTGGTTCTTTCTCGGCGCTCCCTAAGCTAACGACGCTGACGAAGTATTGCCTAAGTCGAGCGATTGGGCGGTGACTGGAGGTGAGCAATCGAACGATCAGACGAAGGGGAGGTACTCGCACGGCAGAGAGTGATGTCGATTGTGAAGACACGTTTTAGTCGCTGTGCCCAGGACAGGTTTGCGGTTGTCGACTCAGTGATCGCGGTGGTTCGGTGGAGCTTGGCGTTCTGGTCGGCTGGCAGATGATCCGGTGTTGCGTTGTCTGTTTTGCTTTTGAGTCTACGGGGTTTATCTGCAGCTGGAACGATGTGTGACCTGAAGGGTGAGCTCCTGAAGGGTGAGCTAGGCGCGAACAACCCGTGATATCGGGTGAGATTGGCGCGAGGTCGGGGTACAAGGGCCGCGAGCCGTGCAATAAAGTCCTGGGGACTGAACGGGACGTGCGTGGTGCCGTCGCGGAAGGGGCTCTTGAGCTGATACTCGATCTGTCCGGAGGCATCGGCCGAGAGGTGGTCGAGACAAAGCGCCGGCCAGGAGATAGAGCAACACAGCCGCTCCATTCGATCACGCTGGTGTGCCTGACAGGAGACGGCACAGTTCAAGGAGAAGCCGTTCTTATTGGCGGTGAACGGCTTGGGCGAAGAGTCGGTGCGAGCGAGTACCGGGTTCTTCATTGTGAGCGTTCTGCCGCCGACCCTTTGTCCGACCGCTATCCGGTAGCGGATCGTGGCAGCATTGAGAGGGTCCAGCGTGTCAGTGGGTTCCAGATCGAGCCAGGGCTGTTCAGGGTCCTCGATCAGCGCAAATACTCGAATCACCCTTATGCGGATCACCTCGCAGAAGTTGCAGCCATCGTAGCGGCTGTCACCACCGACCCAGCCTCCATAGCAGTGGCTTGGCTGCACCACTGCATGGAAGATCAGCGTATCGAAGAAAATCTCATACGATTGGATTTCGGCGAGCGGGTGGCTTATCGCGTGACGATGTTGTCCGATCTTGAAACAGGCAATCGGGCAACCCGCAAGGCTGCATCACGGACACGTCTCGCGAACGCCGAACCCCGGGTTCAAAGCATCAAAGTGGCGGACCTGATCTGCAATACCAGCAGCGTGGTGATTCATGACCCTCGGTTCGCGCGGATCTACCTGAAAGAGAAAAGACTGTTATTCGACAGGTTGGATGGTGCTGGTGCACGGCTTCGGGCTGTCGCGCTTGTACAGTCCAGCGCATCACTTTAGTCACTCACCGCAACGTGCCCTGGCCTAGCCCTCAGCTTTCGGAGCATCAGTGTGTAGATAAACTCGGCGACATCGTTACATTCGATGGGTTCTGAGTGCGGGCTTTATCCAACGCGTGCTCCCACCCATCGCGACCAACGCTTCAATGCCAGCCTCAATATGCAGGCCTACACTCGCGACACCATGGGAGTCATCACCAGGGGCGACACTGATCCCTTCCTCTATCGCAACTCTTAACCACGGTGCGGATACGTAAGGCTCGTGCGCTCCTTTTGCGAATGCGCGCACATTGAGATCGAGCATCAATCCCAGTTCCTTGATCCGCGCGAGGTTCCGTAACGCGCGATCACGGATTTCAGTTACATCCCAACGCTGCATGTAGTTTGGGTCATGAATTCGTATCAGGTCGAAGTGACCGACAACAGCAGGCCTAAACCGCTCGATGAGTTCAAGCTGCACATCGAAGTAGTCGCAATACAATGCCTCTATCCCGCCGGACAACTCAGCAGCGCGTTGGTAGTCCTGTTGCGATCCATCGATCAAAACGTCATGAACGTGATGCACTGAACCGACGATCATGTCCGGGTCAAATCGGTCGATCAAACTCGCGACTTCAGCGTGGTATCCCGTATAGGCCTCGGTTTCGAATCCAACGAATATCTCCAAGTCGTACCGATGCAACTGCGCGAGCCGACGTGCTTCCGCGAAGTAGCGATCAAAACGATCATGCAAGTAGCGAACATCGTAGCCCGCGTTTGCATCCTCAAGTGGTACATGAGCGCGGCTTTCAGGAGGCATGTGCTCAGTTAAGCAAACCCATTCAAAGCCGAGATCAACGTAGCGCCTAACCACATCCTCTAGTCGATCCACCGCGTGGCTGCAGAATGTTCCACTGTGTCCTCCATGCACCGAGATTCTCGTTGGCTTGTTCACTCCGTTCACTGATCGCCGCCGCAGGATCGATCCCACATCACGCCCATCTGGTCTGGCAAACAAACCTCCCCAACTTTGAATCGGTTTTCATATGTGTTTAACGCCGTCGATTAGAAGCTGGTTGCGCAACGTCCATCAGCGCCTCACTTTTTGGGTTTGATGTCCACCATCATCGTTTCCTGAATTGCAGGGCGCTCCCGAAGCTGTGTCACCTACCTTGAAACAGCATGCCACGATGAAACTTCCTCTTCGAGCCCAACACGATGGATCGAGCCATCCCTACGGCGGCCTAGAAGGGGCCAGATGCAGGTCGAATTCGAATACAGCGTGCCATAGATGAAGCCCCGCACCCTGCCGAGCGGGAGTTGTTAAGACGGAGTCTTCTCCAACGTTCAAACGGCGATTCCACGTCGCTTGACCTATCAGCAATCGAACGAGGAAACAAAAAATGCCGAGCATGATCACCGGGCTCTACGCGGCCCTGCTTGTTTTGCTCAGTCTGGTTCTCGCAGGACTGGTCGGCGCCACCCGCGCCAGGAAGAAAACGATCTCACTCAGTGATGGCGGTGATGCTGAGCTTTTTGAAGCGATGCGTCGTCATGCCAATCTGGTCGAGTACGTCTCCTCTCGCCTTCATTCTCATGACATCGCTCGAAATGAATGGGATTTCATCGACTTTGTTTTACTCCCTCGGTGGGGTGTTGTTAGTGTCGCGCATCGTCCACCCCTTTCGTATCCGTTCTAACGACATGAGTCAGCTGCCTCGGCTGCCAGGTACCTTGGGAACGGTTGGTGTCTTGATCGTCGCAGCGGGAATGTTGCTGATGCAATTTTTCAGCTGAGCGGGTTCTTTTTTGCTGAACGTCCGCCAACGCTAAACAAGTGGGCGAACACGGTTGCGCGCAGAGCACAAAGCGGGAACGTGCCGGCACTCGAGATGCTGCACAAGCTGCCAGCCATGGGCTTGAGCGACGCAGCCCTCGATCCCTCAGCGTCGCGATGCCCGCCTGTTGGCGCGATTATTCAAGACGGCACAGCGAGGGCATCTCAGGATTGCACCGAATCGATCGGCACGGAGTTCGCTTTAATGCGCCTTTTCGTCAACAACGTTTGGCACGAGATCACGGCCCCCTGGCTCGACGAGAGTTTGTTGTGGGTACTCCGTGAGGCGCTTGGGCTAACCGGTTGCAAGTATGGTTGCGGACAAGGGCAGTGCGGCGCATGCACTGTGCTGGTCGATGACGAGCCGCAGCGCGCCTGTCTCTTACCTGCACAGGCAGTGGCTGGACGTCGGATCACGACCATCGAGGGTCTGTCGTTAAACGGATCGCTTAACCCGGTTCAGCAGGCTTGGATCGACGAATCCGTGCCCCAGTGCGGCTTCTGTCAGGCCGGCCAAATTGTCGCGGCGACGGCGCTTTTACAGCGCACCGCACAGCCAGATGCGGCAGAGATTGATGCGGCGCTCGAGGGTCACTTGTGTCGGTGCGGCACACAACCGCGTGTGCGCCGAGCGATCGAGCGCGCAGCGGTCATGTTTCAGCGTGGAACGTCATCGTGAAGCGACGCGCATTCTTACAAGGCGCGGTCGGGCTGACCGTCACCTTCGCAGCCGTTGCGTCCGGCTGCCGCGCGATCCCGGTCATACCGAAACGTCCTGCGCCTAGTGCCGAAGACGCACTCGGTTGGTTGCGCCACCACGATGGAAAATACGAACTCTTTGTGCCTCGTGCGGAGATGGGCCAACAGATCGGTATCGCGTTGCGTCGCATCGCAGCGGTCGAGCTGGGCGTCTCGGCCGATCGAATTCGCCTGCGTGCACCATCATCCCAGGACATCGAACGCGTCAAAGCAACCGTCGGCAGCGACTCGGTGAAAGATTTTGCTCTGCCACTCGCGCAAGCCTGCGCGACGTTGCGCGACGCGCTGGCCGAAGGCCGGACAGAGGGCGAGATCCGCGTCGTCGAGCGCCCACTGAAGCAGTTGCTCAGCATGCGTGCAGATGCCACAGCGAACTTGTTAGTCGTGCGCGATGATCTGCTTGCGATCGTGAGCGGTGCGCCGCTCTTCGCCGCAGATATGCGTTTGCCCGGCATGGTCTACGGTCGGGTTCTGCGCGCGCCCGTATCGCCTGAGCTCGGTTCGAGGCCAGTCGATTGGAACGACGCCGCCGCGCGACGGGTCGTGGGCTTCGTCGCGGTTGTCCAGGAGCACAACCTGCGCCATGCCAACAGCGTGGGCTTGGGCATCCTCGCGTCGACGCCCGGTGCGCTCGATCGCATCGAGCAGGCACTGTCCGTGCGCTGGCATGTCGACGGCAAATTCGAGCCGCGCGAGATCGACGACGCTATCGACATCGATCGTCACCTCGCGGGGGGCGATCTGCGCCATGCCGTGCGCGACGACGATCTCGATGCAACCGGTGCATGGTCGATCGATTTGCGCTTCGACGTGCCGCTTGCTGCACACGGAGGCATCGAACCGCGCGCGGCGTTGGCGCATTTCACTGCGACACCCACCGGCCGACCGCGCCTCCAGCTATTCACCGGCACACAGGACTTGTTCTATGTTCGTGATGTTCTGGCTCGCACACTGGCGCTCGATGCCGACGACGTCAGCGTGCAAGCCTGCCGCCTCGGTGGGGGCTTTGGCGCGCGAACGTTGGCGTTGGTGGAAGTAGAGGCGGCCCTGCTCGCGCGCGCCATCGATCGCCCGGTGAAGCTCGTGTGGACGCGAGCGCAGGAGTTTCGCCAGGGATTTCATCGACCACCGTCGAGCCATCGCGTTCGTGCGCGCATCGTCGAAGGGCGCATCGTCGATTGGTGGCATGCTCTCGTAAGCAGCCACATCCTGTTCACGCCAGCAGCAATGCCGTTGTGGATACAGCGTCTGGTCGACATCGCTGGCGATCAAGGCGTTGCACGCGGCGCGGCGCTGCCTTACGACGTGCCGCGCCAGCGCATCGCGTTCGACGCCGTGCGACTTCCCGTTCATGGCGGTCCTTGGCGCGGACTTGGCACCGCGCCGAATGCGTTTGTTGTCGAATCTGCAATCGATGCCTGTGCCGTGGTTGCCGGTAGCGACGCTTTGCAGTTTCGGCTGGCGATGACCAAGGACGTGCGCCTAACGGCAGTGCTACGCGGTGTGGCGGATGATGCGGGTTGGAATGCACAACGATCAGAGCAACCGCCTAGTGGGCCGCGACGCGGGCGCGGATTGGCCTGCGGTGTTTACAAGGGAGGTAGCCGCGTCGCTGTCGTTGCCGATGTCGAGGTCTCTGCCAGCGGGGATGCACGCGTTGTCACGCTCTGGTGTGCCCACGATTGCGGCCTGGTCGTAGATCCGGATGGCGTGCGAGCCCAGATCGAAGGCTGTCTCGTGTGGTGCGTTGGCATGGTGTTGGTCGAGGCGCTGCCGCTCCAGACGTCGGGTATCGCCGCGACGGGCTTTGCCGAATCGCCCGTGCCGCGAATCTCCTCGTTACCTCGCATCGAGGTGCGTTTGCTTAGCTCGAACGCGACCCCGACTGGGGCGGGAGAGAGCGCCATGACGGCCGGTGCTGCGGCTATCGCTAATGCGTTGTTCGACGCGACCGGCTACCGTGCAAGCCGGTTACCAGCACGTCCCGAGGAGTTGGCACGCAGTGATCACTGACGATCGCGTCGATGGACGACTTCGCTAGCGGGGCCGTCGTTCGCATTCTTCTGCGTGGGATGACAGCGCGGGGATTGGCTGCGCCATGCGCACTGCCCGATGGCGCGCGCGTGTCAATCGAGCAGAAGCGGCTGGTGATTGCCCACATCTCGCGTTCGGGCGGCTTGTCGCTGGTGTTCACACTTGCCCAACAGATCGAGCGCATCGTCGGCGAGCCACTGTACTCGGCGTTTGCCAGCGCGCGTGACCCGCACGATCTGTTGGTACGATGGCAGCGACTCGAACGATATGTTCACTCGCGGCACTGCGTTCGAGTTGTTGCATGCAGCGCAGCAGAACTGGTGCTCGAGCACGCTGCGCGTAGCGATACTCCGCCGCTGCCTGAGGAAAGTGCGGCCGTTCTCGGTGTGTGGGTTGGCGCATTGCGATTGCTTGGCACGCAGGACCTCCACGTCGAGGTAGGTGGGCAGGCCATCTTCGGCGCCAATGCTCCAGGGAAATGGCACGACACCGCCGCGCAGCATTGGCGGATTCGTTGGACGGCGTCGACTGCGCAATCGTCTGCAACCTGGGGCCGCAGCACGATGGAGGGGCTCGCGCCTTGGCCATGGCCTGAACCTGCAGCCGCGCTCGCGACGTGGCTCGCCGGATTGCTTGCAGAAAGTCCCTGCGTCGCGGATGCCGCCAAGGCGCTCCGTATGTCGAGGCGCACGCTGCAACGCAAATTGGCAGCAGCAGGTGTCGGCTTCGGTGAATTGCGGGCAGAAGTGCGGGTTCGTGTTGCAGCGGTGTGGCTCGCTCAAGCCACGCTGCCACTGCCGGAGATCGGTTTTCTGTGCGGCTATGCCGATCAGGCGCACTTCACCCGTGAATTCACGCGGTTAGCTGGCTTGCCACCGGCGCGCTTCCGCGCGACGGCGCTTGGTTACTGAAACTAAGATCCACGCACCACGCCGTTCACACATCGGCGGGCGCTCACGATAGTCAGCCCTGCGATCTCTCCGGTGCGAAGAAAGGCATACCAAGTTATCTGGAGAGCGAAGGCTCAGTCGGGAAATCACCCAGGCGCTCAGTTTCCGCACGCTCGAAAGTGCCGAACACGCGATCCCAAATGATCGCGGCGCATCCATAATTCGTGTTGCTCTCACGATAGTCCGCAGAGTAATGATGCACATGGTGCACATTCGTCGTCAGAACGAGGCCAATCACCCAGTCGTTGACGCGCACTTTCAAGTGCGCACGGGCCGCGTTGGTAAAGGCGATGAGTGCGGCGATCGCCGCTGGCTGACCAAGTCCGATCACGATCGTCAAAATCGCGACGGAGGATAGGAAGGATAACGGGTGTCTTCTCGGCGCTGACCAAGCTGACGAAGTATTGCTTCAGGCGAGCGCTTAGGCGGTGAATGGAGCTGAGCGGGCAGAGGGTGCGATCCACCCTCGCGATAGCTAGCTTGGTCAATGTCGTGAGCCCTGGCGCTGCAGCACGTTGGACCGTTGATGTCCATGACTAACTCGTCGGCGCTAAGTCAGATAACGGTGATACAAGTTGCAGAAACTTCGCCTGGAACTCGGAAGCCATGGTTGTTTCCGCCGCGCAAGCTTCAATGACCAAGCCCATGACCGAACTTTACGAGTCTACCGATGGCAACTTGTCGACCTCGATATGCGGCTGGGCTATGGGGCTGGTATGTGCGGAAGCGTGGTGCTTCGGGTCGATGCGGCATGAGCAGGTTATGTCCTTGTGCTGAGTGCCGCGGTAATCTTCTTAGATCGGAGGTTTCTCATGGCCAAATCGCTTCGTGTCCTCCTGGCAGTCGTGCTCGGCTTCGTGGTGGGTAGCGTGGTGAACATGGCGCTCATCACGATCAGCGGCTCTGTCATTCCACCGCCTGCCAATGCTGACGTCACCACGATGGATGGGCTCAGGGCGTCACTTCACCTGTTTGAACCGAAGCACTTCATCTTTCCCTTTCTAGCCCACTCAGTGGGCACGTTTGTCGGCGCGCTCGTTGCAGGTCTCATAGGCGAAAACAGATCCGTCGTAGCCGCTTCCGTCGTTGGTGGGTTATTTCTATTGGGTGGCATCGCCAACACCTTCATGCTGCCGGCACCGACCTGGTTCGTGGCTGTCGATCTGTTATTTGCGTACGTCCCTGCCGCTTGGTTTGGTCTGGTACTCGCGCTCCGCATTCGGCAGGGTGGGGTACATGGTGGCTGAGATCTCAAACCGTCTGCTGCTCGCCCACCCGCTCGGTCGTTGGGGAGGGGTCGGTATGCTCGAGCACTGCATCGTGAGAGGGAATCCATCGTGAGAGGGAATCCATCGTGAAGATCACCCACTTTGCAGGCGCTTCGGTGGCGTCGCTTGTAACCCTGCTGCTACTGAACATGTTCGTGTTCCCACTCTTTTTTCCGGGTGGTGTCGCAACCAAATTTGCCAACGTACGTCCTGAACCGCTGCTCGAACTTCACCTTGCAGCCTTCGTCTCAACCGCCATCTTGCTGACAGCGATCTGTGCCGTTTCTCGACGAGTGGATTCAATCGCTGCAGCCGCCGGGATTGGCGCGTTGGTCGGGGTGTTGGCTTCATTGCCCAGCTCACTGCACACGGTCGCACTCACAATTCAGCCTATCTCGTCCGAGATTACTGCGATCCTTTGGACAACGGTCACCTGGGCCGTGGCTGCAGGAGTAGCTCATAGGGCTTATCGGTGGCAGAAGCCGAGTTGAACCGGCTGCGCTGCACAATGTCTCGGAACGACCCTGACGCGAAGTGTAAGTGTTCAACGAACACAATCCGATTTCCCTCTTGAATGGTGAGCGCAAATAAAGAGCATGCCGTTCGGATCGACCGCATTGGCAGACTGCTATTTTTTTCAGCGTAAACGGAGGTGAAGTCATGATCCGGGAAGCGGCAATCCCGTGAAGGAACCAAACGAAGTGGCCGACCGCGTGGGGACATAGAGTTTCTCTCCGTCTGGTCGTTGCGAGTATCCTTCAACAGCCGCTGACGTTGTCGTCGCACTCCAGGAGCGTGCTTAACGATCACCACTTCCGGTGAGGGTGGCTCGTATGACACGGTTGTTGCCGGGGTACGAGTTGAGGGAAGACT
The DNA here is from genome assembly GCA_005799745.1 of Gammaproteobacteria bacterium. Lineage (GTDB taxonomy): Bacteria > Pseudomonadota > Gammaproteobacteria > Pseudomonadales > Azotimanducaceae > SYFY01. The sequence continues at coordinate 49,263 of SYFY01000028.1, read as the reverse complement.
CTACGTCGCCGCCAACCACTGGATTCGTAGTTGGTACAGGCGTGCAGTTCAGAATCCAGACGTCGAGGTTCTGGAAACTGGCAAACCAGGGCACTTTCGAGCGGTTGTCGTCGTTGGCGAAGAGCGGGACCGGCTAGAGGCAGCATACAGGCTACCGTGGTTCTTGCGGTTGCTATCGGGTTTCCCACCTCGTGCCTTTCTTCGGCTCGACCCACAGTAGTACGTGAAAATCGAGTTGTAGTGCTCGCAAACGGAAAATGACAACGCCGCATGTGTACCGGTACGACTCTGAAGAGACCATTCCCGACGACGTGCACGATCACATTGTCGCGGCGGTCGGGGACGAGTGGCCTTGGGACGACAACGCCAACGAGCTCGTTAACCCGTCGCTTCATCCAACGTACTTCGTCTCAATGCAAGATGGCACTTTACAGAGTTACGGACGAACCATCTGGGCGTTGGGCACCGCTGGTGAACACAAGTTCAAAGTCTACGGGCTTGGAGACGTCGTAACACCGGCAACGTGGCGTAGAAGCGGTTATGGGTCTGCGGTCGTCGCCGCGGCGACTTCCCACATCCGTTCAGATGCGACTGCAGATGTAGCCGTCCTGCATACCGAGCACCGATTGCATCGTCTCTATGCGCACCATGGATGGACATCCATCAACCACTTCTCTTGCGTGACGGACGAAAAGGGGGGAGAAGGTGGCGCCGCTGCTGATGGTCCTCATACTCTCGGACCGGTGCAAGCAGCTCCTTGGAGGAAACCTATTCACTGTTCTGACACTTCCTGGCGAGGAGTGGTGAGCTGCGCGACGAAACCACTTCGTGATCCGCTTTTTTAGGTCATCCCGTTCTCATCTTGTTCTCATCTGGGGGTCTTCCAGCAATCGTTCTGATTCGCGAGATTTTTCCAGGAATCCTCGATTGCCAAGCACGTTGGTGAAACGGCAACGCAAGACAACGTTTGTGTAAGGCCACACGGTGTGTTGAGCATCGTTTTCACGGTCCACTCAACGATGGGTGGTTTGGTTTGAATGACGACGCGTGGTTCCTTATTTCTACGCCTCTCCGTGCATGCCCTGGTGCACCAGCTGCGCGACTTCTGCCACGGTGGGACAGTCGAAGAAGATTCGGAGCGGCACCTTCCACTCCAAAGCACTTTCCATTCGCGCCACGACTCGAGTTGCCAAGAGAGAGTCACCGCCGAGCGTGAAAAAGTTGTCATGAATGCCAACTTGCTCAACGCAGAGGACCTCCGCCCAGATTCGCGCGATCGCGACTTCAACGGTGTCTCTCGCAGGGGAATACGCAGCCCACAGCTTCGACTGGAACACTTCCGCGAGGCGACCGCGCTGCAATTTCCCGGTGGGGCCTTTCGGGATCTGGTCAACTATCAATATTCGACTTGGCAGCTTCAGTTGGGCCAGGCGTGCGGAAACGAATTCACGTAGCGCTTTCTCGTCACCCGAAACATTTTCCCGCAACACGACCGCTGCCACCATATCTTCTCCCAGGCGTGCATGCGGAACCGCAAACGTAGCCACCTCGGCCACATCAGGATGTTCCAGGATCGCTTCATCGACTTCACGGGGCGATATCTTTTCGCCGCCCCGATTGATGATCTCTTTGAGACGGCCGGTTATGAAGAGAAAGCCGTCGCGATCGATGAATCCCTGGTCACCTGTGCGAAACCAGCCATTGGCAAACGCGCTGTTGTTGGCGGCCGGGTTGTCTTCATAAGACGTCATCAGATTGTCTCCGCGGATAACGATCTCTCCGCTAGCACCCGCAGACAGAAAACGTCCATCCTCCGCCATGATGGCCACTTCGGGGCCGGAGGCAATGCCAACGGACCCTGTCTTGCGCGGATGGGGAGGCAACGGATTGCTGGCAATTTGAGCTGCGGTCTCGGTCATTCCGTAAGATTCGATCACGGGCACTTTGAAACATTGCTCCAACTCCTTCAGCACACTTGGTGGCAAAGGCGCGGCCGCTGAGCGAAGAAATCGCAGTGAGTGCGCAGACACAACCTGACGATGGGACGATACCTGTGCAAGCAAACCCTGATAGAGGGCCGGCGCCCCGGTAAACCAGGTGGGCCTCGTCTCTTCCAGCAACGCAAAAAACAGAGGCGCATCGAACCCGCCCGTACACAACACCCGGCCACCGGTCGTCAAGGAGGCAAGTACTGCCGAGACCAGACCATGAACATGGAACAGGGGCATCATGACCAGGCAAAGATCATCGCCGGTAAGCGAAAGCGCGAGTTCGTGGTTACGCGTCGAGGCGGCGAGATTACCCTGTGTCAATGGAACAATTTTAGGTCGCGACGTCGTGCCTGAAGTATGCAATACCAATGCGATGTCGTGTTCATCCGCGAATCCCTGGCGAGCGGGAGCCGGTCGCGCTTCGCCTGCGAGGGTGAAAGTGCCTGCTTCAGCATGCGAATCGAAGGACAGTTCAACAACGGGAATGCCAAGGGTTTGAGCGGCGGTTCTCGCGGCGGTGTCCCCGTCGGCTGACACGATTACCGCCTTCGCCTTCAGATCTAACAGGCAAAATTCGAATTCGCTCTGTCGGCAGGCGGGATTGAGCGGGGCAGCGGTCGCACAGGAAGCCACCGCCACGAATGCCACGGCCATTTCCGGACCACTCGGCAAGACGATCGCAACACGCTCGTTTCTGCCTATGCCCATTGCGTTGAGCGAATTGGCGACGTACTCAATCTGCTGCAGCAGGAGCCGCCAGGAAAGATCCGGACGTCCGGTGGCCAATATCGCAGGCCGCTCCGGAGCTCTCAGAGCATGATCGCGAAGCGACTTCTCAATGGTCGGATGCATCGTTGTTCCCGAGTGCGGGCCCTTCGCCGGACCGAACTATCGGCCGGATCGTCTCGTATAGCTGCACCGATACGCGGTCGGTGATGCCCAGCGCGGTGATCATATTCGTTATCACCAACGCGGGCTCGTTTGCATTCCTGTTCACGCGTGCCGGCATGCCCGACGCGATCGGCAGCTCATCAGGCATGTTCATGGCGCTCCGGAACGCTACGCTTCAGATCCGCCGTGGCCCTCCGCCATGGCTCAGTGACCAGTACGGCCCAAAGGACCAGTACAGTGAGACAACCAACGTGGTTGAGAGTGCGGCGATGATCGTGGTCAGTCACAAGAAGATTCCTAAGACCATCGCGAGCACGCTGGCCATCGCAACACTCTTGAGCGTATCCACGACTAGCGCACCAGGCGGTGCATCCGGCCACAATAGATTCACAAGCCCTTTTTGAAATCCACTCGCGGCTCAAATTAGTCTTGAGAATATGGTCCCAACTGGATTCCGCCTCTACAGGAATGGTCAGCCACAACGCGCAAGCGATAAGAAGATGGGCAACCGCCGCGTTGTACGCGCCGCCGGAAAGGAATATGAACCCTGTTAATCCTCTCCCGTTGATTCGCATTGCCGCCCCTATTCGGCGGCCACGGAAGGCGAGTCGGAAGGCTGTCGCAACTACGGACAGAGACCACCTAGGAATGGTTCCTCAAGGTACTTCAGCGTTCGACCGCAATGAGCCAGACTCTGGCGCAATCGCCAATGTCAGTCATTTCCGCAAACTGATCGAGGCGAGGCACCAGTGCAGATGCTCACCTACCGGAGCCGCAAACAAGGCGCTGTTAACCAAAAAAGCAGCGGAGGTGCAGAGGCCTCCCGTGATCAGCTAGTAAAAAGACCCGCTCACTGCTTTCCAGCGTTTTCGGAGAATTGTCGCAACGGCTCCAACATCTAGATCCGCAAACTGCCATCTTTTGACAAGTCGCAGCACGTCTTTTCGTTCTATATACAGGAGCGCGAGCCGCGTCCGGTCATTCCTCTAGCCCGTAATCGCAGGTCGATCCAACCCTCACACACAGTATGCGGCCAGTGCGCATCCATAAGTCTAGCGCTACCGTTATGACAGGACACGCTAAGCGGTTTCCGTCAACCATGCAGCCCCATAACATCCAGCGCATTGACTGCCTTAATCGCAGCGTCGAACTCTATCCCTACGGTCTCAAAGTACCACTGTAGACCTTCTGCTCTTGGACGATTCTCCACCAATATGGCGTCCATTGCCTCCTGCCTGCGGATTTGCCCTTCCCTTATCTGGTTGCTGCGGAAAGTATCGAACTCCGTGAAACCACGGGCAGTCATATAGATGTAGTTGTAGAACGGTGCCGTGCCGTCACCTATCCTCCAGGTGGATGTGGAATCGACCGCTCTTTCAAAATCATACTGACCACAGATGACCTTATTGACGATGGACTCATCCCAGACGACATGATGGAACAAGGAGTAGTAGTGATGCCGAGGTTCGATGTAATAAGACGCGTAGGCAGAGGCGGTGTCCGAGAGTGATGTATTGAGATAGCGAGGGTTCATGAGCACCCCTCGTCCGTAGTAAGCGAGCAGCTTGATCTTGTCGACAAGCGACAGTTGATCTACAAAGCCCTTGCTGAAGTTTGGTCGAACACCGCATAAACCTACTTTAAAATCCGTGTTCTCTAATGGGTTAACTGACCAGATGTTGAATTGAATTCCCGTCTGTCGTTTCAGCTCATTGAGCTTTACATGGAAGTGCTTATCGCCTGCCATGAAAAGTGGAACGATTCCTAAGTCGGGCCTCTTCAACCAAGCAGAAACATTCTTCCGAATGTTATCTCGTTTTGCTCGAATATCAGCAGAAACTAGAATGTTCTGCACCCCCAGCTGACCACACATCCTCGCGATGTTGCGCCTGGCTAAGTCGGTTACCATCCCCCAGTCATAAGTAAAAGTAATCGGATTCAGTCCGAACTCATTCTTGATCAGATGGAGTCCATAGCAGCTATCTCGTCCCCCCGAAAACGGAACTAGAACATCAGGCTGACCTTGATTTCTCCGATACACCTCCAACGTCTGAAGAAACTGTTCTTTGGACTCGTTCTCCTGCCCGATGTTGAATTTTCTCTTGTAGCCATGACAGTAGTTGCATACGCCTTGTGCATCGAAGGTGATGAATGGAAACGTATTGGGAAGAACGCAGCGTGAACAGCGCGGAAGCTCCCGCATAGCGGATTCGTTGTACCTAAGCAGGCCAAAATTTACTTTGTGTTCACACAACTCGATTTTTCGAGCCTGGCGACCTATTTCAATATCCACATGATTAGTACCTGAAATAACAGTCGTGCCTTCATTGGGAAACGGACGGACATCTTCATTCATCTCGATTTCGGACCAAGCAGTGTTCACATCGAGAGTCACCGCAAGGCTCATACCAGGTCGAAGCTGTCTGACTTCCGACCATGCCGAGCTTTCGGATTGATTTCTGACGGCCGTTTCAAGGATGAATCTCTCCGAAGCGAACGCCACTCCGGTTTCATCCCGAAAACTGGTGACGAATAGATCGCCTGTATTCGTGGCCAGCGACAGGTATGGCAGTGAAGAACATGTCCAAGCAATCGATGCCGCACCTCTGATGTTACGAAACACAGAACACATTGCTAAATGTGGATCACTCCCTGCTCGCATGGATTCATCGAGCAGCGCCGCAATCACTTCGGTGTCAACCTCGGCGCTACGTTGTAAATTTCGATTTGTACTCCAGAGCTCTTCAACGTTCACAACAATCCCGTTGTGAACAACGCTCACAAAACCAGAACGCACTGGTTGATTGTTCTCTGGCTTTTCTGCTCGACCATTTGTTACGAGGCGGGAGTGAGCCATTGCGATCAACGGCTGTTTGGGTAGCTCGGAAGAGCTCTCATATACCCGGTCGAGAACGGCAGAGAACGTGTCGCGAAATTCGGTAGATTGAAGGAGCTCGGAAGCAGGAACAGCACCTTTTATCCGCCACGAGAGTTTTGCCGCTGGGAGAAGAATATGCAGACCCGCTGACTCCTTTCCGCGGCTTTCTGAAAGCGCATAGAGCCGTTCGAGCAACGCGCTGTACTGACTTTTGCTGATCGCGGCATTTTCTCTGACTGCGATTCCAAAGATGCCACACATGATCGATTGTCCCTTTTTTTCCGTTCCCCGCCTTCGCAGGTAAGTTCCGCTAGCTGGAACCCAAAGCAGTCGACTTGCAGTTGTTGTATCAGCCAACCCGAAGAGCACCGCAGCCTGGCGTAGCCTTCGATTTCATTGTGCACAAACTACTAACCAAAATAGCGTATCGGATTTAATCCCTCAGCTTGCCTGCTCCAACCTTTCTTGAACCGATATTTCTGCCAATGCCTCAACGGGCCGTACCTCTGGTAAGGCTCTGGTGATTTCTCTGTGTATCAGCGGTGGATTCAAGTGCTTATTGGCTTCGTAGTCAAACCACATAGCAAAGCCAAACGAATTGAATCCAAGTGAAAAACAGAACAACCAGCTCAATAGTGTTACTTCCGGAATCTGGCCCTGACCGATCCACAACAGCAACAACCTGATGAACAACAACACGCTCAGAGCAAGCGCAAAAAAACCGAACGCATAAAAGAACACTAGCGGGTGGAAGTCCCGAATGACGTACTTCTCTTTCAATCTCCAGAAAAACAATCTGACCAAGAGGGAACCAATCGTGAAGACAACTTTGCGAACACGAATGCCCGACTTCTCTCCTACGTCGTACACCGGCTCAATGGGGACATCGACAACCCGCATGTTTGCTACGTTCAACTTGACAAGCAGGTCATTGGGCTGACCGTAACGCTTATACATGTCATCCCAATTGATGGCCAGTAGTGCCCGGCGGTTTATGGCCGTATACCCGGTCTGGGAGTCGGCAACTCGCCAGTAACCGGACGCGATTTTCGTCAGCAGCGACAGGATGGAGTTCCCTATGAATCGAATGCGCGGGATCTTCCGGTAAGCGTCACCGGTCACCAGACGATTTCCCTTGGTGTAGTCGGCCTCATCGTCTACAGCAGGGTCGAGTATCGCGGGCAGGTCTTCCGGGTTCATTTGACCGTCCCCGGCCATCACAACCGCAAGATCGTATCCGTGGTCACGGGCCCACTTGTAGCCAGAAGCTATCGCGCCGCCCACGCCCTGATTCACCGCGTGCTCAATGAGCTCTACCCGACCACCGTGGTATCCGGCTGAGCCCCTGACTTCTTGCGAGGTCTCATCCTTACTGCAGTCGTTGACGATGATGATCTTGTCCACCAACTCCGGCATAGGATCGATGACCAACCGGACGACCTGGCCTTGCTCGTTGTAGGCAGGAACAACTACGGCAACAGTTTTTTCTCTGTACATGTTTAACAGTTCAACTCAGGAACACGGATTGACCCACCGGCACATTGTCTATTGCACACGATGGATGATCCAGCCGTATCAGCATTGCCGTCCAAAACGAGTTGCCTTAGTGCGTACCGGACACACTCTACGGCACGCCTGCAAAGGAGCAAACCACAAGCAATCCCCCAGCCAATCCCAAAACAATCAGGCGATAAAGGTGGAGAGACTGAATCTATCCGCGCGGGCGGCCGCAAACGCCGTTGGAGACCGGCTAGAAGGTGCCGATTATACGGGGCATGATCCCTATCAGCTCACAGCTCGCAGCTCGCGCGAATGCGACAGCCAAGTTTAGCTCTCTACGTCCTCTGCTCAACTTCGCGAAGCGCGTTGTCAAGGCCGTTCACCCTTACTTGCCGGCGGTGCTCTTTCGCACGATGCCAAAAATCGTCATTCCTCAGGCTCTGGCGTACGCTCTCGCCGGGGAGTCGCTTGCACCCGAGTCGCCAACTCGAGCGCGTCGCGTGCGTAGAATTGTGGAGCTTCTCCGTGCCAGCAGAAGCCTCCACTCTTCTTGTACAGCTTGGGGGTTGCCATTCACGTGGCGCGACACTGAAATCTACCCACCGCACTGGCCGGTCGCATTCAGCAGTACGGTGGTGGGGCACTCCTTACTGGACGCGATAGCGCTCCTTCCTCCGGCTTTAGTCGATGAATGGATCAGAGGGCTAATGCTGTTTGTGGACAAGGAGTGCAGAGTTGTTCGAACGCCATCCGGACCCTGTTATCGATTAGTCAAGGGCTCCGATTCGCCAATCATCTTCTGCTCGATGATCGGGTAGAGCGAGGTGTTTTCGGGCTGGTGCCGTCGATAGCGTGATTGGGGCTGGCTGGGTTGACGTGAAGTTGATATCGGCATCGCGGGACAGTGCGCGCCAAACAGCAATGGGTGATATGGCTGCGAGTAGTGGATGATGTGCGATCAGTGCCCTTTCGAAAAAAGCGGGCATTGCGTAAACCCGGTCAATGCAGATGATCGGCAGCGCATAACGGATTATCCCCGTTTACGCCCGTACCCGTGCTCAGCACACGGGCGATCGACGTCATGAAGCCCTTTCTCTCCACCGCCGGGGAGCTCTTGCGGCTCTCCCTCGTCCGACATTTCGCGCAGCACATTCAATCCAAAGTCCAATACGCGAATCAGCGGCAATGCTACTGCTTCGGTCTGCGACCGAATCGGTGCACCCTTCTCCACCGACCGGTAGCATGCAACGGGTCCGCGACTTTGAGGTTCCGATCCATGCCCGCAATCGCCCACTCGTTACCTGCTGATGTCATTTCCGCGCGCGATGGACTGATTGCTTTTGCGGATCGCGAGATCATCCCCAGGCACGAAAAACACCACGCGCTGTTCGATGACCCACGCAGACTTCATCGCGATGACGGGCGATTCTCCGACGAGTTACTTCAACTCATCGGAGAAGTGCGCACTGCTGCGTCACGTGCAGGTTTTTACACCATGTGTGTCCCGGAAGAACTAGGAGGGGGAGGCCTTGGACATCTCGCCTATTACGTCGCATGGGAGGCACTGTTCCATCACTGTGGCCCAAAGAATTGGCTCATGCTGTATGCACTCGCGCACTGGGCGTTTGGTCCGAGTCGATTGCTCGAACAAATTACACATTCCGCGCGTGAGCGCTTCTTGCCCGGACTGATGGATGGGACCAAGTCCATGTGTTTCGGTCTGTCCGAACCAGGCGCGGGTTCAGATGCGAGCATGCTGAAAACCCGCGCAGTGCGCGATGGAGACGGATGGCGCATCAGTGGTCGAAAGATCTGGACAACAAACGCGCCGGTGGCTGATTACTGCGTGTTGTTCGCGATCACCGATGCAGAACGAGCAGCGGCCAAACAAGGAGGGATTAGCGCTTTCATCGTGCCAACGAGCGCAGCAGGTTTCACAGTACAACGGGTGATTCGGTTGTTTGGTCATATTGGTGGCGACGAGGCTGAACTGGCCATCGAAGATCTGAAAGTTGAACCCTGGCAGCTCGTTGGCAAAGAAGGTCAGGGGTTCGCGGCTGCGCTTTACGGTGTGTCACTGGGTCGGGTTTACAACTCCGCGCGCGCGGTCGGATACGGTCGTTGGGCGCTGGAACTCGCACTCGAGTACGCCAAGGTGCGTGAAGCATTCGGACAATCCATCGCCGAATATCAGGGCGTGAGTTTTCCACTCGCAGAATCCGCGACGGAGCTGCATGCCGCCCATCTGATGGGACTTAATGCTTCTTTACTACTGGATCAGGCACTGCCTGCGGTGAAGGAGCTATCGATGACCAAGGTTTATTCAGTACAAGTTGGCTATCGAGCCGTCGATCGCGCCATGCAGATTCATGGCGCGATGGGGTTCACCAATGAAATCGGCCTTACAGACGCCTGGCACGCGCTCCGCATCGTCAACGTCGCTGATGGCACGAACGAGATACTCAATCGCACCATTGCCCAACGGTTATTCAAAGGGGACGTCGAGATCTGACGCCCCTTTATGCAGTGGGTTATTGACGAGCCTGTTCAACTGAAATAAACGGTACTGCACCACCCGTTACTGTGGGCAGAATTCCGTTCCACTTCTCGATGGCCAGACGCTGCGCTTCGATCTCCCTGAGTTTGATCAATTCCGGCGTGATTTCCATCTTCTGCAGTTTGAGCGATTCCGCCTCAGCTTGTGCCTGGGCGATTTTCTGTTCCGCCTCCACCCTGATGCGCTGCAAATCCCTCTCCGCCTTCAGTTTCAACTGCTCTGCGGTTGTCTTCGCCTCAATCGCTTCATTGAAAGACGCTGAGAACTGGAAGTTCACGATAGAAAATTCATCGATCTCGATGCCGTGTTTGTTGAGGCGTTCTGTGAGCACAGCTCTAATCCGCTCACGGACATCGTTTCGTTTCGTGATCAGCTCTTCCGCTGTGTACTGCGCGGTAACCGCTTTCACAGCCTCCTGAAGTGCGGGGACGATGATTCGGCTGTCAACTTCAGCAGGACTGCCGATATCCCGATAAGTGATCGGGACGCGATCTGGTATGAGGTGGTAGTTCAACGCAACGCGGGTGTGGATCGTCTGCAGGTCCTTTGACGCCGCCTCGCCCTCGCCTTCCGCTTTCTGCAAGCGCACATCGATTTTGTGCACGACGTTCATGAGCGGCACGATGAAGTGCAACCCTTCGCCGAGAACTTCTTCCTTTACGGCGCCAAAGGTCGTGATGACACCACGATGCCCAGCCGGAATCTGGGCAAAGGGCGAGAACATGACCAGTGCCAAGATGACAACGATCCCAACGATGACTGAGCGAATAATCGGGTTCACAAGGCGTCTCCTCTTTAGGGCGTTTTACGCGATTCACTACACGTTTAACGTTATTAACTGAAGTTTTTACTGCAAACAGGTGAAAAAGCTCGCGGTCATCTCGCCGCTATCACCCGAATTTCTACCCGATACGCGGGTGTGGCCAGTTTCGATTCAACACACGCACGCGCTGGGGTCGCACCCTTGGGTACCCATGGATCCCACTCGCTGTTCATCGCCGCAAAGTCCTTCATGTCCGCAAGCCAAATGGTCGCCATCAGAATCTTGGCTTTGTCGGTGCCTGCTTCGGCCAGATAACTGTCAATACGCGACAGGATTTGTTTAGTCTGACCTGAGGTATCGGCTGTTGGGTCGTCGGCGACGATACCCGCGGTGTAGACGGTATCTCCGTGAATGACGACCTGCGAAAGACGAGGCCCAACATGCAGACGCTGAATACTCATTGAATCTCCGGGGGTTGCAGAAAATACTTATCGGACGGCGTTGATGATCCGACATCCGAAGCGTTGCGCCAATTCCCTCTTCGCATTTCTTTGCCGCTGCAAAAGACGCGCAATCAAATTGCTGCCTGTCGATCATCCGAATACACTTGCCGCCGCTTCGTGAGGGGAAGGTTCAACAGTCGAGAGACCTGCTCGCGAGCACTGCGGTGTTCCCGATACACGGCGGTAGTGTCCGCCACAGGGCAGAGCAATCGACAGCTCTGTCAGCGGCCCGGGAGACTCCCGGTTGTTGATTTCTGATCGCCGGCGAAAGGAATTCGTTTGTTCAACGCACTCCCCAATCGAGTCCACCAGCGGCACGCCGCCGATTGCGGCAGCCACTATCTCTCATCGCCCAACAACCCGACCAAGGCCTGAGTCATGCGCAGTTTTCCGCCGGCAATCACCGACAGACGCATCCGTTTTGGAGTCGTCGGTTGTGGACGTATTGCCACCAATCATTTCAATGCCATCAAGCACCACGCGGATCGTGCTGAATTGGTCGCTATCTGCGATGTCGACGGTCAAGCCCTCGACAAAGCGGCGATGGAATCACGAGCGACACCATTCCGCTCCCTTCCGGAGTTGTTGCAGCAGAGCGACGCTGACGTCGTCGTTCTCACCACCCCCAGCGGGCTACATCCCGAGCAGGTGATCGAAGTTGCGACCGCCGGCAAACACGCCATGACAGAGAAGCCCATGGCGACGCGCTGGCATGACGGCTTGCGCATGGTCAAAGCTTGCGATGACGCGAACGTGCGGCTCTTCGTCGTGAAACAAAATCGGCGTAACGCAACCCTCCAGCTGCTCAAGAAGGCCATGGATCAGGGACGCTTCGGTCGAATCTACATGGTTAACATCAACGTCTTCTGGACCCGACCACAGGAGTACTACGACAGCGCGAAGTGGCGAGGAACGTGGGAGTTTGACGGCGGTGCACTGATGAACCAGGCCAGCCACTACGTTGACTTGCTCGACTGGCTGATCGGTCCCATCGAGAGCTTGCAGGCTTACACAGCAACACTCGCACGCGATATCGAGGTCGAAGACACCGGCGTGATCAGCGTGAAGTGGCGATCCGGGGCGCTCGGCTCGATGAACGTCACCATGTTGACCTACCCCAAGAACCTGGAAGGCAGCATCACGATCCTCGGCGAAAAAGGCACTGTTCGCATCGGTGGCGTAGCCGTGAACGAAATTCAGCACTGGGAGTTTTCCGAATCTCGTCCGGAAGACGCAGAGATCAAAGAAGCCAACTACGCCACGACGTCCGTTTACGGGTTCGGCCACCCGCTTTATTACCATAACGTCATCAACGTACTTCGTGGTGAAGCGGAGCCTGAGACGGATGGCCGCGAAGGCCTGAAATCGCTCGAGGTGCTAATCGCTATGTATTTGTCGGCGCGAGACGGTCGTCGCGTCGCTCTGCCCCTGGACTACTGAGGAACTCATGACCATTGATTCGACTGCGAAGATTCACGAGAGCGCGATCGTCGACGATGGCGCCACCGTGGGTGCAAATACCCGCATCTGGCATTTCGTGCACGTGAGCGGCCAAGCACGCATTGGTGCGGGTTGTTCACTAGGACAGAATGTCTATGTGGGCAACGACGTGACCATCGGCAACAACGTGAGAATTCAGAACAACGTCTCAGTTTTTGACGCTGTGCGTCTAGAGGATGACGTCTTCTGCGGGCCGAGCATGGTGTTCACCAACGTGTACAACCCCCGTTCGGCGATTTCGCGAAAGGACGAATACCGGGAGACGTTTGTCCGCAGGGGCGCAACGCTGGGAGCCAACTGCACCATCGTGTGTGGCAATGAAATCGGATCACATGCGTTCATTGGCGCTGGTGCGGTCGTGAATCAACCCGTACCCGCCTACGCATTGATGGTAGGTGTTCCGGCGAAACGCAAAGGATGGATGTGTTCCTGCGGCGTTCAACTGAAAAGCAAAGGTGACGTGACCTGCAACGATTGCGGCACGAAGTTCAACATCACTGACGAGACATGTACTAGAAAATGACGGACAAGATCGAGTTCATTGACCTCAAGGCACAATACGCACAGCTGAAGACACGTATCGATGCGCGCATGGCGAAGGTACTGAGCCATGGGCAGTACATCATGGGACCGGAAGTACGGGAACTGGAAGAGTCCCTCGAAGTGCACACCGGCGCGCGTCATTGTGTAACCGTCGCATCTGGGACTGAAGCATTGCTGATTTCCCTCATGGCGATCGGTGTTAAACCCGGCGACGAGGTGATCACCACGCCTTTTACCTTCGTCGCTACAGCAGAAGTCATCGCGCTACTGGGTGCAGTACCCGTCTTCGTGGATGTCGAAAACGACACCTGCAACATCGACCCGAGCGGTATCGAAGCTGCCATCACGCCTCGAACTCGCGCGATCATCCCTGTCTCGCTCTACGGCCAATCGCCGAACATGGACGAGATCAATGAGATCGCAGAGAGACACGGCAACATCGTCGTCATTGAAGACGCTGCACAGAGTTTTGGAGCCACATACAAGGGCCGCAAGAGCTGCAACCTCTCGACGATAGGATGTACGAGCTTTTTCCCCAGCAAACCTCTCGGCTGCTACGGCGACGGGGGTGCGATATTCACCAGCGACGAAAATCTTGCCAAGACCATGCGCGAAATTCGTGTGCACGGGCAAGAGAAACGCTACTACCACACCCGCATCGGTGTCGGTGGCCGCATGGACACACTGCAATGTGCCGTCGTGCTCGCGAAGCTCGAGAATTTCGCGTGGGAGGTTGATCAGCGCATCGCTGCGGGTGAGCGATACGCAAAGCTGTTCGCGGGTCATAACGGTATTCAACAGCTTGCAGTGAGATCTGATCGGACCTGCGTCTGGGGTCAATACACCATTCAGGTAGACCGACGTGATGCGGTGCTGAAATCACTGGCGGATGCAGGCGTTCCCACCGCCGTTCATTACCCCGTACCGCTGAATCGACAGCCTGCCTATGAGAGTTTGAGTCGCTCCGTCGGGCGCTTGCAGAACTCAGATGCTGTATCCGAGCGGGTCTTCAGCCTTCCCATGCACCCTTATCTTGAGCAACCCATGCAGGAACGGATAGCGCGTGCGGTGATCAACGCCGTCGCATGAAAATCGTCACGGTCGTTGGTGCGCGACCGCAGTTCGTGAAGGCGGCTGCAGTGTCGAGAGCGATCCGTGACGCCAAGGCACCGGCGATTTCAGAAGTGCTGGTTCACACTGGTCAACACCATGACCACAACATGTCCGACGTGTTCTTCAGGGATCTGGAGATTCCTGATCCGGATTATCGCCTCGACATCTCTGGCGGCTCCCACGGCGAGATGACCGGGAGAATGATAATAGCGTTGGAGCCAATCCTGGTCGCTGAACGACCGGATCAACTGCTCGTCTACGGTGACACCAACTCAACGCTTGCCGCTGTCATCGCAGCATCGAAACTCTGTATACCCATCGCGCATGTTGAAGCGGGCGTGAGATCTTTTCGCCTCACGATGCCTGAAGAAGTTAACCGCGTTGTCACCGACCGCCTGTCATCGCTGTTGTTCTGCCCCACCGAAACTGCGGTGCGTAACCTGAAGACAGAGGGAAAAGTCACAGGCGTACACAACGTCGGAGACGTCATGTTTGACATCGTAAAACGACTGTCAGGACAGACATCGCCGTGCAGCAAACTGGTAGCTGCCATGAATCTGCAAGCGGAACAGTACGCTCTCGCAACCTGCCACCGGGCAGAAAACACGGACAACCGTGAAATCCTCTCCGGGATTCTCAAAGCGTTCGGACGCATCGCTGCGCTACTTCCCGTGGTGATGCCATTACATCCACGAAGCCGGCAGAGAATTATCGACTTTGGGTTGGAAGCGATGTTGCGCAACATTCGAATCGTCGAACCACTCCCATTCCCCGACATGCTCGCACTTGAACAAGGAGCGCGCGTCATACTCACGGACTCTGGAGGCGTACAGAAGGAAGCGTTCTTCTTGCAAACACCCTGTGTCACGCTCCGCGAGGAAACCGAGTGGCCCGAAACGCTGAAATTCGGACGCAACCGGCTGGCTGGAACCAATGATGAAGAAATCTTCACAGCCTTTGCTGAAGCAAGACTTTTGCCTCGAGTACCACCGCCGACGACCAATCCTTTTGGTTCAGGGGATGCAAGTTCGGCCATCGTCTCACTCATGACGGCGTGACGTGACCTACCGCTCCCACGCATTATCCATGCTGGGCAGTTCGTTGTTCGCTCAGGCTATTCCTCTGCTTTCCCTCCCGATTTTGACGAGACTGTTTCCAGCCGAATCGTTCGGTGTACTCGCACTACTGCTCTCCGTGGCGGCGGCTCTCGCTGTTTTGTCAACACTCCGCTTTGATCTCGCGATGGTGCTGCCGGATCTCGAAGAGGAAGCTGTCGATATCGCGGGCCTCACTTGCCTGACAACCATCGTCGTGGCGTTGTTAACCATCATCATCGGCGTAGGTGGACTTGAAGTCCTGCAGCCGTCGAGCGTTGGAATATCAAGTGCAGTCGGCCTGAGCCTTGTCGTGGCAATGACGATTCTGATCGCTGTCCAGCAGGTGTCCATCGCGTTCGCCACTCGTCGCAAGAATTTCCCCGGGATCGCTGCTACCGGTGTAATTTCGCACTCGACAAATCTTTTCGTGGCCGTAGTTTCAGGTCTTTTCTCCCCCACTCTGACTGCACTCGCCGAGGCGCGCGCCTTCGGACAATTAGCCGCGAGTGGCAATCTGGTACGGCAGGAACGAACTGCATGGTCCCAAATCAGCCTGCAACGGTCAGCTCTCCGCGCGCGCGAATTATTGAAACGCTATCGGCCATTCATCCTCTTCAACGCGCCATACAGCCTCGTTGGAAGCCTTATGAGGGACATTCCACTCTATACGCTCCTGACGTTGCATAGCGCTTCAACTGCCGGTCTCTATGGGATCGCGAGAACGGTAACTTTCGCTCCGGCTCTGCTCGGATCAGCGGCCTTCTCCCAGGTGTTTTTCAGATACGCACTGGAGAATCGCGCTTCCCTGGAATTTTCCGCTCAAATAAAGCGCTGGCTGCGTCTCGGTCTTGTCGCTTCGGCTCCTGCATTCGCAATTGCTGCAGCATGGGGCGAAGAAATATTCAGCCTCGTATTTGGTCAAGCCTGGGCCGAATCAGGGAGTATGGCCGCCTCGCTGGCCATTGCTGCGTGGTGGTCTCTACAAACTTCGTGGCCGGAGCGGATTTTCGAAGTTCAAGGCAAACAGGTGGTGTCTTTCACGATTCAGTCCGTCGGCGATCTGATCACCGCATTCGGCTTCATCCTGTTGGTTTGGAGTGACGCGCGACTCACGACATCAATCGCACTTCTGGCGTTGGGTCAGAGCCTCACCTATCAGATCTACACGGCTTACGTTGCGAGGTTGTCAGGACTCAACCGATCAGCCGTCGTTGCGCTGGCAATACAAGGCTGGGCTTGTTTCGGATTTTTCTACGTCGTCTACAAGGTAGCTGGAGAGGCGCTCGAATCGTCTGAGTGGGCCATGGCTTTAAGCTGCGTCGTGGCTGTAGCAGGTGCCGTTTTGCTCCTGAAACTTGAGACGCGTTTCGCGAGCCGAAGGAGTTGATGTTCCTGAGGTGTCGCAGTTGCGCAAGGTAGGCGTTCGACACAACTTCTCCTGCGAATCAAAACAGTTGCGTCTCCCAACCTGGCGAAGTAGGTTTCTGACCTCTTCACTCCATCGCTCGGCGTTGACTCCGAGTGCCAAATTCCGGACCCATGCCACATCGCAACTACCAGATTTGTACTCGATGTGTCATGGACATCTCGGATCCAGAAATCGAATTTGACGGCAACGGACTCTGCTCCCACTGTCATCGCTATGATTCTCTTGTCAGGGATCTCGTCGATCGCGCGACTCGGGCAGAGCGTGTAGGTGAATTCAACACCATCGTTGATCGGATCAAACAAGCCGGGAAGGGAAAGCCTTACGATTGCATTATCGGATTGAGTGGTGGTGTCGACAGTACCTACCTCGCATGGCAGGCGAAACAACAGGGACTTCGTCTTCTCGCAGTCCACTTTGACAGTGGTTGGAACTCCGAGCTAGCTGTTCACAACATTGAGAGTACGGTCAAAACACTCAATCTCGACCTCCAGACGTACGTGGTCGATTGGGAAGAAATGCGCGACCTGCAGCTGGCATTCTTCAGAGCCTCTGTCGCCAACTGCGACATACCGACCGATCATGCCTTCCCGGCTGTGTTGTATAGGGAAGCAGCGGCCCACGGCATTCGTTGCGTCCTGTCTGGCAGCAACTACGCAACTGAGTTCATATTGCCAACCTCATGGGGTTACCAATCTGGTGATCGTCGTCACCTGAACGACATTTATAGAAAATTCGGCACCCAGTCCCTGAAGCACTACCCTTCAATCGGATTCGTAGCACAGTACTTCTGGTACCCGTACGTCAAAAGAATCTCAACGGTGAAACTGCTCAACTACCTTCCATACATCAAGTCGGAAGCGAAACAGCTCATCTCGGCGGAGCTCGATTGGCGAGACTACGGTGGCAAACATCATGAATCGGTTTTCACCCGCTTTTTCCAGAGCTACTACTTGCCAGTAAAGTTCGGCTACGACAAACGACGAGCGCACCTGTCATCGTTGATCAACTCAGGTCAACTCGACCGTGAAACTGCACTGGATGAGTTAAGTCGCCCACCGTTCGATGCCAGGCTCATCGCCCAGGACAAGTCCTTTGTGGCGCGCAAACTGGGAATCTCGGATCAGGAGTTCGATCAGATCGTCTCGCAACCAGGCCGACCCTACTCGGAATTCGCCTCACATGATTTTCTTTTTCGCATAGGTCCACGAATCAAGCGTGTGTTTCTGCCGCTATGAGCGTCCACGCAAACACCGACGCGCCCTCACCGAAGCCCCTGCGCCTGCCCCATTACCACGGAGATCGGCTACTGTGGCGACGGTGTTCGAGGTGCGTCATGGATACGACCGATCCCGCGATTCGGTTTGATTCAAACGGAGTGTGCAACCACTGCATCAACTACCTCGAGAGAATGCAGGCAGAAGTGCCAGGCGCAGCAGAAGCACGTCGTTTGCTCGACCGCGCAATCAACCAGATCGGCGACAGTGGCCGAAACCTGGAATATGACTGTGTCGCAGGCATCAGCGGTGGCATGGACAGTACTTACGTCGTTCTACAACTCAAGCGACTCGGACTCCGGCCTCTGGCAGTGCATTTTGACAACGGTTGGAATTCCGAGTTAGCGGTAACGAACATCAAACGCACACTGGACAAACTCGGCGTCGAACTACACACCGAGGTCGTCGACTGGGAAGAATTCAGGGAGCTGCAGATTTCGTTCCTCAAGGCGTCCGTCCCAAACTGCGAGATCCCAACCGACCACGGCATCACAGCAACACTCGTGCGCACAGCGGCAAAGGTCGGAACTCCCTACGTTGTTAACGGGAGCAACGTCAGAACAGAGGGAATACTACCTATTTCATGGGTCTTCTATAGTCACGATCTAAGGCACATTCACGACATTCACCGCCGATTCAGTTCATCTTCCTTAAAGACGTTCCCCCAGCTTCCTCTCGGTATCTTCGCATGGAAAATACTCAGCGGCAGGTATCGGATGTTCAATCTGCTGAATTTTTTGCCGTATGAAAGGCAGTCCGTCATCCATGATCTGGAGCAATCTGTGGGATGGCAAAACTACGGCGGAAAGCACTACGAATCGGTCTACACACGTTGGTACCAAGGTTATTACCTGCCTGCCAAATTCGGTTTCGACAAACGCAAGGCACATCTCTCTGCCTTGTTATGCTCGGGCCAGATAACTCGCTGCGCAGCGATAGAAGCGCTCGAGAGGAGCCCCTATGAATCGCTCGATCTTCGGGCAGATGTGGAATTCGTGTTAAACAAACTCCAACTATCCGAGGCTGAATTCGAGTCAATCCTCAATGCCCCGAACCGAACGCACCTCGAATACAGAAACAGCGCATGGATGATCGAAAGGATGTCCCGTTTACGCGTGTTCTTGCGTCAACGGGCGAAGCGAATCTAGCTTCGATGCGAAATCTCCACATTTATCCATCACTGCTTACACACGAAAGCCGCATCCTCAGGATCACCAAGACGCTCGCGGATGCGCGCATCTTCAAAGAGATCATCATCATCGGCATTGCCGGAAACAACTTGCCTGCGTTTGAGCAATTGGACTCTGTCAGGACTTTCAGACGTGTTCGAGGGATACCTCTGGAAGGTCATCGCGGCCTTCTCGCCAAAGCACTGCGACTGTCGCACTGGTCAGTCAGTGTATTGAGATCGATCAAAGATACCTCCGTTGATTGCGTAAACGCACACAGCCTGTCCGTCCTGCCCTTGTGTCTTGTCATCAGCTTCTGGAAAGGAGCGAGGCTCATTTACGACACACACGAACTGGAAACGGAAACATCCGGGAGCGGTGGGGTACGACGAATACTTGCTCGCCTCGTAGAACGCGTCTGTATCCGCTACTGCAGGTTGTTGTTTGTCGTTTCTGCATCCATCGCCGATTGGTACCAACAACAGTACTCTGCGTCCCAACCCATCGTGATCAGGAATATTCCAGATGATCCATCGAACCCGGGGGACTCCGGTATCGATTTGAGAGCTGCGACTAGCGCGAGCGACGCAAGCGTCATCTTTCTTTTTCTGGGTGGTTTGATCGAAGGACGCTCGATTGCCCGACTGCTCGAGGTATTTGAACAGTGCTCTGACCAGGTTCTGGTTTTTCAGGGAGAAGGTCGACTCGCGGGTTTGGTCGACAGTTACGCTCAACGTTGTCCGAATATCTTCCGAATGAAACCCGTTCCACCAGCGCAGGTCATAGGATCAGCTAAATCCGCGGATGTCGGCATATGCCTCACGGAGCCCGTCTGTTTGTCCCATGAGTTCTCGCTGCCCAACAAGTTTTTTGAATACCTCTTCGCAGGCTTGCCAGTACTGGCTTCACGACTCATCGAGCTCGAAAGAGTGGTCCAAGCGTTTGGTTGTGGATGGCTGGCCAGTTCGTCGACTGATGGCCTCACGACACTCGTGAAATCTCTTCGCCGCGAGGAGATCACCTCCAAACAAGCGGCCGTACGTGATGCAACCAGAACGTTCAGCTGGCAGAACGAAGCGGAGCGATTACTTACTGCCTACCGACTGATGCTTGATGAAAAATAGAAAGGCAATCTGGTACATCCACCCCTACGCGGGTGGACCTGGAGTGGGTCGCTACGACAGGGCCTACCACCTTTGCCGCTACTTCCAGAAGCGTGGTCACCCCTCGCTCATCATTGCCCCGTCCTATCACCACCTCATGGATGCCGAACAGCGTCCGGGCGACACTCGAGTCGAAGGAGTCGATTACCACTTCATGTGGTCACCACCCTATCACGGCAACGGCCTGGGTCGTCTGATCAACATGTTTTTTTTTGCGAAGATGCTAGCCCGCAGACTGGAAGCATTGACCCATCGACACGGGAAGCCAGGACTTGTTATCGCTTCGTCACCTCACCCTTATGTCTGGCCTGCGATCAGTGACATCGGCCGCCAATTCGGCGCACAACGTGTTTTTGAGGTGCGGGATATCTGGCCACAGAGCCTCGTAGATCTGGGCGGTCTTTCCCCTCGTCATCCGTTTGTCCGATACACCGAGTCAATAGAGCTCAAGGCTTACCGCGACGCAGATGCCATCGTCTCGCTACTGCCCCTCACCCAAACCTACATGGCGAGAAGAGGGCTCGATCCGCATCGCTGGCACCACATACCCAACGGTGTTGAAGTTTCAAACATCCACGCTCCAGAGACGCCGTCGGCTTGCCTGGACCTTGCTCGACAATGGCGTGCATCCGGATTTCATGTCGTTGTCTATGCCGGCGCCATGGGCAAACCGAACGGTGTGGAAAGCCTGCTAAGGGCGTTGGCCGTAGCGGGAGATCGTGCACACAACGTACGCGTCATCATCGTCGGCAGAGGAGAATCAGAAGCTGTGCTCCGTAACATGGCAACTGCGCCCGACATCGCGAACAGAGCAGCTGTTTTCGGCCAAATATCCAAGGCCGCCACACTCTCTCTCTTGCGCTGCGCAAGCGCCGGATACATGTCACTCATTGAGGAACCGGTATTCAGCTTTGGAATCAGCCCGAACAAGCTGTACGACTACATGCTCACCGGAATTCCTGTGGTCGCAGCGATCAACGCCGGCAACAACCCCGTGAACGACGCCCGGTGCGGTGTCTGTGCAGAGCCGAACGATCCTCAAAGCATCGCGGATGCCCTCTGTCACCTGTTTTCCCTAACGGAAGAAGAACGCCGCGAAATGGGTAGCCGCGGCCGAGACTACGTGCTCGAACATCATACTTACGAACACCTCGCGGATGAGTACTTGAAACTGATGGCCACAAGCTCATGAAGATCGCTGTTACAGGAGCTAACGGCTACATCGCAAGAAATCTAATCGAATACCTGGTCAATCAAAAAGTCGCCGTCGTCGGATTCGTTAGAACTGGCGCAGCAAACTCGCCAGCTGTCGACAGCACTTTTCTGCAACTGCATGAAAGCGATACTGGACTGCCTTCACGATCAGCCTTGGAAGGATGCACAGCGCTCATTCACCTCGCAGGGCGAGCGCACAACTTCACGGAGCGCGAAACGGATAAGAATCTCCTTCATTTCAGCAATCATCAGGTCGCGCTGCACGCAGCTGCCGCAGCCGCAGCGGCGCGCATCATGCGATTCGTTCAGGTGAGTACCGTCAGCGTCCACGGAAACTGGTCACAGGAACCTGTACGGGCAGATTCTCCGATCCGCCCTCTCACCTCCTATGCTGCGACGAAGTGGGCGGCCGAAGAGGCTCTGACGGATTATTGCGCGGAGCGCCGGACACAGTTGTGCATCGTACGACCGCCGCTGGTGTATGGACCGGCCTGTCCAGGCAACTTCACGCGCCTCGTTCGTCTCATTCAGTCCGGCATCCCACTACCTTTCAAATCGGTTACGGCAGCGAGATCGTTTATCAGCGTCCACAATCTGGTCGATTTCCTGTATCAATGTGCGTCGGGCGAGTCGGACTATGAACGACGTGTGCATGTCATCGGAGATGGCTCCGACTGGATCATACCTGATCTTATTCGTGAGATTGCTGCTGGCCTGAACCTGCCCAGTCGAGTGTTATCTTGCTCGCCTCCGATGCTGAGAGCGGCTGCCCGGCTGATCGGCTTTGGTCGAGAGATGGACAGCATGACCCGTTCACTGGTCGTCGATTGGTCATCTAGCAAAGCGCTTGAGAATGGCTGGACGCCACCAACGTCTCCCGCAGACGCGTTTGCAAACGCGTTACAAGAGTACCGTTAACACGACAACAGCGAACCGTGGAATCGAGCGTGGGCGACCTTCCCTCACGACACGCGCTTACCTCTGTTACTTTTCGGTTCCTTTTCCGTTTCATTTCAGGACTCCTCCCCCCAAACACTGAAGCGAACGCCGAATCGACCAAAGAACGCCCGCACGTCGTGTGTACGCTTGTTTCCTCCAAAGAAACACTGACGGGAGGCCAGGTCCAACCAACCCGTACCACGCCGGATAAGATTCTCTCTCGCCGAGTCACTGATCTGCGACCACGAGACGAGAACATCTGCCTCCTCCGAACCAACCACCACGTCGCGACAATACAAAAAATCCGCAGCTCTGCCTTTACCGCGGAGTTGCACGAACAGGCCCCCGGGAGAGTCTCGGCGATCAACGACGGCGCCTTCAAACTCCATGAATTCAAGCATCTCTCGAATGATCTGCTCCACATATTCCAGTTGTTGGTCATGGGTCTTGGGCTTGATGTAGGCACCATCGGCGGAGAGAACTTTCGCCGGTGAGCCGGCAGCTAGTGAGTATGCCGGAACACTCCTGTTGATCACGGATCCCGCACCAATAGTGCAATGCTCTCCGACCTCAACGTTCGGAAGAATGAATACGCGCCAGGGAAGCCACACGCCTTTGCGAATCGTTATGGGGCCAAACGCAATCGGGTATCCATCAAGGGCCGATGGCCACGAACCGTGGGTAAACAGATAGTTTGATCCACCAACTCCAACCTCATCTTCAATAACGATGGGCTCCGTAGGGTTGATAAAACAGTAAGGGAATATCTTGACCCGGGCCCCAATCACCAGCGACGACCTGGGTGACTTCATCCCACCCACCACAACCTGCTCCATCACGATCGAGTCGTGGCCTATCTGCACGTTTACGGTGTCAATCACCGTGAGCGCTCGGATCTCCACGCGATTGCCGAGCTTGAGTTTGCGACAGTGAACAATGGTCGCAGGCCAAATTCGGCAGTCGTCCCCGATCTCAATCTCGTCCACGAAGAGTATGGAGAGAAAGGAAACACGTGTGCCCTTCCCGATTTTCGCTCCTCGCATCCTCAAGTACGGCAACTTGATAAACGATGGCAGTCCAGCGAGTAACAGCGCCTCAATCAGCTTGAACAAGCTCATCCATTTCTCCAAAAGCGGGTGACGCCACGCCAGCAGATTCCACTATGGTGCGCCCCAGCGCGCTAGCGAAGCATTCTGATCAAACGCTTCGCGCCATTCGCCAGTGCATCTTTCCCATACTGCATGGTCCAGCCGACCAGGCCCGCATCCCATCTCTCGGGATGCACAGAAAACGCAAATCGCTTCGCCTTAGATCGCGTCAGGAAACTGAGCACTGCTTGAGTCCCGCCATCATCCAGCTGAGCTTCCAACGCATCGGGAGGCCGATCTCTGAGGTTTGCACTACTGGACTTCCATGACCTGCCCGTCTCGGTGAGATAAACAGTATCGCGGTAGTCGAGATGCAGAAACGCATCACCCATCAGACCGAAATCAATAGGGCTGGCCTGCGCCCACATACCGAGATTGTAGTGACGCGAAAGTGGTGATCCATGCATCATGATCGTATCGACAGAAGCGTTTTTGCGAATCTCGCTCAGATGCTGACCAAACAACTTCAGTGCCTTTTGCACATCGCCTTTTGCCAGACTCAGATCTTCGTAGTGGTAGCCCACTTCATGTCCGAGCTCAGCAACAGCCTTCATAGCCTCAGGATTGTTGGCACTGCCGACAACACGAAAGTAGTACGTGGCTTTGATGCCTGCTGCACTTTCCGCACGCGCCATCGCCACAGCGTTTCCGGGGCGACGGTCCACATCTTGACGCATCACCACACCGGACGCAGGTTTGTGCCTCATCCAGTCTCTCACCGGGTAAACGCCAAGGCCGCGATCTCGAAGAGCACTCACGATGCGAAGATAACTGGCGAGCGAAAAATCTCTCACGCATGCAGCCCCTGGGTATCCAGCCGATTCACGGTCCGAATGGCGTCATTGAAATCAACGCCGATCATCTCGAGATACCAGCGCAACCCGTCCGCTCTAGGTCTGTTTTCTTCGAGGATAGCAGCGAGCGCTTCCGGACGGGATATCTGTCCTTCACGAATCTGATTGCTCCGGAATGTGTCGAACTCCGTAAATCCCTTGGCGATCATGTAGATGTAGCTGTAGAACGGAGCCGTCCCGTCACCAATTCGCCACGTCGACGGCGAGTCAGTTGCCCGCTCAAATCCGTAGTTGTCGCATATGACTTCGTTAACGAATCTTTCATCCCAAACCACGTGATGGAACAGGGAAACGAAATCTCTCCTCGGTTCGAGGTAACAGGAAAAATAGGCCGACGCCGTATCCTGGAGTGAGGAATTCAGGTACCCCGGGTTAATCATGACGGCACTCCCGTAGTAGCCGAGCAGACGAATCTTGTCAGTCAGTGACAACTGATCCACACGCTCCATTTCAAAATTCGGCTTCAAGCAACAGAGCCCTACTTTAAAGTCCGTATTTTCGAGTGGATTCACCGACCAGATGTTGAGTTGAATACCCGTCTGTCGTTTCAGCTCGCTCGACCTCAGGTAGAAGTGTTTGTCTCCTGCCATAAAGAGGGGAACCACACCTAGATTCGGACGCTTCAACCAGGCCGAGACATTCTTTCGAATGTTCTCACGCTTCATCCGTATATCAGCCGAAACCAGGACGTTCTGCACGCCCAACACGCCGCACATTCTGGCGATGTTCCGTCTCGCAAGATCAGTCACCATTCCCAAGTCGTACGTGAACGTTATCGGATTCAAGCCGAACTCACGATTGATGAGGTGCAATCCGTAACAACTGTACTGTCCACCAGAGAAGGGCACCAAAACATCCGGACTGCCATCTGTGGAGCGGTATTTCTTTGTCGTTTCTGCGAATCGTGCTCGTGAGCGCGCCTCGTCTTCATCGCGGAACTTCTTCTGCTAGCCGTGGCAGTAGTTACATACTCCCTGCGAATCAAACTGGATGAATGGAAAGGTCTCCGGCAAAACACAACGAGCACAACGTCGTAGCTCTGCAACGGTCGTTTCGCTGTAACGCAACAAAGACAGATCCGCTTCTCGCATAATGACTGAGAGCGGTGCAGCCTGTCGTGAAATCTCTAGGTCCTCTATGACAACTTCAGGTCGAGCACAACCCGGAGCGAGCCCTTTCTGGACAGGCCCATCTGCCAGGTTGAAAAAGCTCCCGCTACACCGATCAGCTGGGTCGAAGGAAACAGACAGTCCTTTACCGGGCGGGAGCTGCACCACTGGACCCCAGGCGTCACTGCTTCCTGCTCCTGCCAGAGCAGTGCTCAAGATGAAGCGTTCGGAGCCGAAAACCGCTACGACGTTATCACGAGAGCGCGCGAGAAAGAGGTCACCCGTGTTCGTAGCGAGCCCAACCGCAGGCATCGCCGCACAGGTCCAGGCGATCGAAGCCGCACCTTGAAGTTTGCCAAACACTGCCTGCATGGCGGCGACCATGTCACCGGTGATTGTCATCGCTTCGTCCAGCAGCGCAGCAATAACCTCGGTATCAACCTCCGCTCGCCTTTGCAGATGCTGGTTCGATTCCCATAGCTCATCGACGTTTACGATGATGCCGTTGTGAACGACGTTTGCCTGCCCATGTTGAACCGGCTGGTTGTTCTCCGGCCGCTCTGCGCGACCGTTGGTCACAAGACGGGAGTGAGCCAACGCGACCAGGGATTTTTGCGGGCGAACATCCGATTGCTGATAGACACGATTGAGAACCGTCGAAAACGTCTTCCGATATTCACTCGAGCGCAACAGTAAGGTGGCAGCTACATCCCCCTTCATTCTCCAGGCGAGTTGTTCTTCCGGAAGCAACAAGTGCAGGGCCGGCAGATTCCTTCCCCCGACTTTCAGAAAGAACGTACAAACGTTCGAACAGCGCTTCGTATTGCGCCCTGCCCAATTCGGCATCTTTTTCCACTGCAATAACGAATATGCCACACATCGAAAACGGTCCCTCTTCAGTTCTGGAAGTTCACTACATACGGATATTGGATAACCAGCAGCGTAGTCGCCGCAGTTATCTCGACGACGATCTCAATCACACGCGAAGCTTCCCTCTTAACAACCCCAGATACTTCACCTGCAGCGCAACACGCTCACTTCGCTGCATCAGTAACTGCTCTAAGGCTCGAAGGTGCTAACCTCTGACGGACGCCGGTACATCCTGGATTAGATGCTCAGCGCGCGCGCGCCCCTGCGGCTGGACCGCTCCTCGAAAATTCGCGTCGTACCAGCGGTGGATTGAGATGCTTGTTCGCCTCGTAGTCGAACCACATCGCAAAACCAAAGGAGTTAAACGACAGCGAGAAACAGAACAACCAGCTCAACAGAGTAACTTCAGCCACGCCGCCCGTGCCGAACCAGAGAATCTCGAATCTGACCATCAGCAGGGCGCTCAAAAAGAACGTCACGAATCCAAACGCAAAGAAAAAAACGAGGGGATGGAAATCCCTGATGATGTACTTTTCCTTCAAACGCCAGAAAAAGAGCTTGATCTGCAACGTGCCGATCGTGAATACGACCTTCCTGATCTTGATACCTGACTTCTCACCAACGTCACACACCGGCTCGATGGAAACATCGATAACGCGCATTCCAGCGACGTAAAGCTTTTCGAGAAGATCATTGGGTTGACCGTAATGCTTGTACATCTGATCCCAGTCAATCGCCATCAGCGCTGTGCGATTGATCGCGGTGTAGCCTGTTTGAGAACCAGCGACTCGCCAATAGCCTGAAGCAATCTTGGTGAGCAGGGACATCATCGAATTGTCAAGAAAACGGATTCGCGGGATCTTCCAGAAGGCAGCACCTGTAACAAGCCGATTCCCTTTGGTGTAATCAGCCGCATCCTCAACCACAGGATCAAGTATCGCCGGAAGATCTGCAGGATTCTTTTGCCCGTCCCCGGCCATTACAACGGCGAGATTGTAGCCTAGATCGCGAGCCCACTTGTAACCCGTGGCAATCGCACCGCCGACGACCTGGTTCACTGCATGTTCGATCAAGTCCACGCGACCACTTCGGTACGCGGCAGACTCCCTGACTTCCTCGGAAGTTCGGTCTCAGCTGCAATCATTGACGATGATGATCTTGTCAACAAATTCCTGCATGGGATCGATCACAAGTCGCGCAACCTACCCCTCCTCGTTAAACGCAGGTACAACGATCACGACCGATTTTTCTTTATTCATGGGTATTGGATTCTGTTTGTGAACAAACATCGTTCATGGCGGTGAATTCTCCATTGCATGGAGCTGAGGGTCCAGCCGATTTCGGATTCCTCACCTGTATCAGGCCACGAAGGAGAAGTGCTTTCGATCCATCGTTGTTTTTGTCAGTCATGGTTCATCGACCATTGCCGACCTATCCCGATTCCCCTAGGGTGGCGCACCTGATGATTCCTGATTGGAATTTTTCGTCGCATGGCACCTCTTCCGTCGAACTCATGGCGAGCATCGTGGCAGATTCGGAGATGAAGAAGCTCGTCGAAGCCGCCGTGTTTGAGACGGGAACTTGGCTTGAGGAAGCCGACTACGCTGGACAGGATCCTTACCAGATTGCCGCGAAGGCCAATGCCACAGCGCAGTTTGCGCCGCTGCGGCCACTTCTCGATCTGATTAAACCCGTCGTGAAGTGGTTACACCCACATCTCCCATCTGCCATCTTCCGCAACATGCCAGCGGTCGTCATTCCGCAAGCCCTCGCTTACGCGTTGAGTGCTGAGGCATTGGCTCCAGAAAGTGCAGATCGAGTCCGACGCATCGAAAGAATCGTTCAATTGTTGGAAGTCAACAAGAGCCCATACACCAAGGCCCCAGCTTGGGGGCTACCCTTCACCTGGCGAGATGGCAAGGTCTACCCTCCTCACTGGCCTGTTGCCTTCAGCAGCGCCGTGGTCGGCAACGCATTGATCGACGCACGGGAATTGCTTCCTGTTGGCCTCATTGAACAATGGGTGCGTGGGCTAACAGATTTTCTAGTCGATGAGTGCGGCGTCCTGAAGACTTCCTCGGGCCTGTGTTTTCGATTCGTGAAAGACTCGGACTCACCCATCATCAACGGCAACGCACTCGTCGCCGCCTTTCTCGCGCGAGCAGGGGCGCTCCTCAAAGATAACAACGCAACGACCCTCGCGCGCGAAGCGATGGCCTTTGTCGTAAACACTCAAAACAGCGACGGTTCATGGTTTTACACGGCACCTCACCAGGGCAATCCTGCTGATCGAATCATCGACAATCGCCATAGCCTCTACATACTCGACGGGCTGGCTCTATTTTCAAAAGCTGATCCGCGTTCCGGCTTGCCGATCGGGACTGCCCTGGCTGGAGGATGGGACTACTACGCGCATGAACTACTCACCGATGGTGTAACGAAGTGGAGTCCCACCACAACGTATCCGATCGACGGACACGATATGGCGCAGGCGATCATAACGACCTCTCTTCTCGGCAAGTCATGCGAACGTGATGAGTTAATGCGGGTGGTCCTGGAAAAATTCTATGCAGGACATGGAAAGTTCAATTTCAAGCTGCTCGAGTCAGGCGACGTAAACGAGGCGGTGTTTATCAGGTGGACACAGGCGCCCTTCTACAAGGCACTGCGGATGTATCTGCACGACGGAGTCTGAACAAGGCACGACACGCACCGGCCTCTGCTCTGTGTGACGGACAGCGCCGCCCTCGTTGGGGATCAAGTCGTGACGGCCGTTCTTTTCAATGGGTCGCCCTACGACGAACGTAAATGGCAAACGTTGCATCCGCTTCGTCAACCCGTAAAAAGCCGGGACCACTCAGGCACTTGAGCAAGGTTGAGTCTTTCCAGAGGTTTCCCAAGGATGATTGGCCGAGGACAACACCCCCAACGCGCAGCGTCGACAGGCTCTGCGAAAACTCGCCGCAGCTAGTTGCCTGAAAGAGCCGATGCGTTGGATGGGTATAGAGCAACAACTCCTGATTCCCCAGGTACCAGTTCCATCGGGCATCCTCGAGGAGAAGACGCTCCCTGGTTCCGAGTTGTTCCTGCGCCTTAACCACATTGGTTAACAACTCTGCAGGATATTCTCGCCCCCAGGTGTTCCGGTACCAGACGCTATCGAGAACTGTACCGGCACCAAGACTAAAGAGCACACTCACCAAGACCGGGACAACCCATCCCCGCTTTCCATATCTCTCTACCAGCCACCAACCGAGAGCAACCACTGAAAAAGCGAGAAAAACTGCATTCACCGCATTCCAGTGCAAAACATATCTCTTGTTCGTAATAAACCAGTCAGAGACTCGATATCCGAACCAGTCGATCAATCCCGTGAACTGAACGAACATCGAGAGGTTAACAAGCGCAAGAAAAAGAAGCGTACGCCAACGCGAGTCAGAAGATCTAAGCAGGGCAACCATCGTGACGCTTACAGCAAGTCCCAGACCAACGACTCCAACTCCAATCCCGTCACGCATCACCAACTCCTGGACTCGGTCGAAGATCTCGAGCGTTTCGGGAAGTCCCACGTTCCATAGTTGTTGCAGCCGCGCTTCATACTCCGTCCCGCGAAGTGCATCGTCAGCGAGCGCACCACCGGTGAAGGAGCCGGTCGCCGTCAATGTCTTGAAATGGTGCAACCCGCCGGCAAGCAAACCCGACAACATCGCGGCTGCGCCAAGAGCCACGTCGGCGACCCTCCCGTGACCGAGCAGGTACCACAGCCCCCACGCGCTCCCCAGTGCCACCACGATGAAGCCACCGAGCGTATGGCCGATGAGCGCTAGCGCACTCAATCCTGCGACCGTTGCCAGGTGGCTTCGCGGCAAGATTCCCCCGGGACGTATTCTCACAAGGACGGCGATGAGCAGGAGCACCGGAAGAATCCGATAGGCATCTCGGCTGAAGCTGTTCACCACATAGTCAAACTGAGGTACGAGCAGCAGGAACGAGACAGCCAGAGGCCAGCCGATTGATGCGTGCAATGAAAGCATCAACACCGCCAGTCCACTGATCATCAGAACGAAGCAGATCTGAATCGCTGCTCCCGCAGCGTGATCAAGCGACGGATCACCTGCATCGATTGGTGAGAACTGCAAGGCATATGCCAGATAGGCGGGCCAGGCAGGGTGGTGAAGATCACCGCGTAATGTCCCTTCATCATCGCCTTCATGCCCAATCAACGATGAAGCATCACCCGACAGGGTGAGGGGTAAGGCTTGCCGCATGTATTGCAAGGCATCGAAGGCCACAATTGGAGCGCGTGTATCGGCAACGATGTGCTGCACCAATCCACTCAGCGGATAGAGTAGCGGCAACAAGCAGAACAGGAACAACCACCGATAGGTGTTCCTGGTTGCATCGCGTTCAGCGCAACCATCTAAGCCTGTCTGATTCTCGCCGACGCTTCGCAGCAATGAACCTAACCATCGCCATCTGCTGACCAAAAAGGCGCTGCTCAGCAGCAGCGGGAACCCGATGTGAAACCACTTGTGCGTTCCCGGCCAAAGCCAGGAAGAGAGAAGAAAGGAGAGCCCGAGGAAGAACGGGGTGAGGCAAAGGCCGAACAGGAACCTTCCGGCCGCCGATAGTGGAACTGCGCTCGGGGTGGCCAAAACCAACGCCCCCAGATTTATGCCGCAGAAAACTGCCGCGATCATGAACAAGGTAGTGGCTTCGCTCATGTTGCCTCAGCCATCAGGCGCCTTGAGATGTCGACGATTCCGACTGCAGCTTCAGACTCTCAAGGTGGCGGATGCCGAGCACATTCAGTGAAACAGCGCTCAATACCAGTGGAATAAAGCTCCGCAATATCCGCTGCAAAACGGCGGCAACGGTCGCAGTCTCAATGGAGGGCCCCAGCTGCGATAACAAAGCGATGAAAGAGATATCGCGAGTACCAATTCCCATGGGGATGAAAGACAACGTACCCGCCAAGTACGAAAGAACGATCACATAAAGCAGATACATGGGATTGACGCTGAAACCCAACTCACTCAACAGCAGGTAGAGCGACAACGCATCAATACCGTAGTTGATCGAGAAACAGGCTGCTGCAGCGCAGAGATTTCCCGGTCTTACAGAACGAACGCCTTGCTCGAGTTCCCGTACGGCGTTCTTCAATCCTTCCGTAGAGAAGCGCCAGATACGATCCGGCAGATGAGCTCCGTAGGAAGGAAAAACATACAGAGCTAAGCCTCCTGCGGCACACCCAGCCAGAGCGAGAATCGAAGGAATCCACGCCATTTCCCCCCAGATTTCACTCACCGGAAGTGCAACGATGAGGCCCATCATCGCAATCCACAATAAGGCTTCGATGCCGACGGCCCCCGCCCCCACTCCAAGAGGCACATGGAGCAGTCGATTCAACAGGTAGACGCGAAGCGGAACGCTGAGCTGGAGGTTTCCAAGATAGCTGGCTGCGGCAGCACCCGTTATGACGTGGTAGGTTCGCAGATAACCCGTGTCCGCCCCCATTCCCCACAAGATCATGCAAACGCCAAGTCCGTGGTTCAGCATGAACAAGACCGTCAGCACGACAAGGGTGACAACAATCCAGGGTGAAATCTGCAGCAACTGCGAGAGATCGATTTCCATGACGACCCACACAGCAGCCAGGGTGACGGCCAGCATGGAAACGGGAATGAACCGTCGATTCATTTGGATGTTTTAATCCCAAGTTGACTGGCGATGTAACGAAGGTGTCCGAAGTGGACAGTATGTCTCGCCCATCCCAACCATCTGCGCGCATCCTCATTGAGGTAGAAACGCAATTCAGGGAGCGGATCCGGCTCTGTCGCAGTACTCGTGGATAGACCCGCCCGTTCAGTCGCAGCGGATAAACTCTCAATTGAGGATCCGGGGATTGTGTTCACGAATTGCAACAGCTGCTTCAGTTTCCCGACGTTATCGAGATTAGGTCGGAAGTTACGTCTGGTGTCGAGAAACGTATAGCTGTGCATGAAGACGACGATCGGATTCACCCCTGCCTGGTGCAGCGCCATGATCTGTTCTTGCAGCTCTGGTCCATCGAGCCAGTCGAGGTCGATTTTTTGAACCATTGAGAAGGGCGTTATCTCGAAACCGGACACACGAAAACCGAAGTGGTTTTTAGTGACGGATACCGGCAACTCAAGAACGCCATTCGTCAAGGTCGCCCTGTTGCGGACCGGAAGAAACTGATTCAACTCACACCCTGCATAACCGTGCAGCAGGCTTGAGTCGAGTGTGATTCCGTTTTCGCGAAGGGCTTGCAGGGTGCCGGCATTCGCGCCGTATCCGCCAGCCCGATGTACCCTGGGCTCAACCCCGCTCCATTGCCGAATCAACGCCACACCCTCGGCAACAAAGGCACGTTGTGCTGCCAGGTCGTACGTCGACATCACCTGCTGCATTCCATAGCCGCGTCGTCCTTTCGGAAAAGACGGATGTGTATGGAGCCCGACCTCATGGCCACGTTCGGCGATGACTGCACATGCTCGAGCGAGGATACGAACATCAAGCGTCTCGCGATTAAACACATCCACAAAGAACGTGCCCTTCGCGGAACAGGATTCGAGCAGGTCCATAATTCGACCGATTCCGTATTCCGCGTTGTCCATCGCGGCAAAGACGGTATCGAACCCAGGAGGTCTCGGAAGGAAAAAATCCTCAACATCAACCGTGACGCAGATTGAGGGCGCTTCGACTGTCATCGCTTGCGTGCGATCAACAAATGAAATCGCGCGAATCTCCCTGTTATTGGATGTCGGGATAACTTCACATCGAGAGGGCGGAGAAGACCGTATGTCCAAGCCGCCGCCGGATGGAGTGCGGGCCAGAAATTGAACGGATACTCAGGCAGAAAGTCGGGAACAACCCGCATCCCTTCGCAAGACAAGACTTCGAGCCGAGGCGGAACTGCTTCAAGGAGCTGCTCACGACTATAGATTCGGCGAATCATTCCGGATCTGTTCCCACGTAGCCAACGATAGAGGTAGTACGGTCCGAAGTAGATTCCTCGGACAAATCGTGCAGCTTCCGCGCTGTTGATGACGGTGGCGATCAACACCCCTCCAGGCACCAACACCCTCGCCGCTTCAGCGATCGCCTGCCGCAGATCCGGGACGTTATTGAGTGTCGTCATCGCTGTCACGACGTGAAACGAGTTTTCGCGAAACGGCAACTTCCCGGCATCCGCGACACAATAAAAAAGTGAGGCGCTGTCTGCGGCATAACGCGCTTGTTGGACCATCGCGGGCGAAAAGTCTGCACCAACTACAAGTCCTTTCACTACATTAGCCAGGTGGCGCGTCGTGCGACCTTCACCGCAGCCCACATCGAGCGTCCGACCCGTTGATGGCAGGAAAGGACTGATAAACTCTTGCTCGAGTTCTGAACTGTAGCGAAGCAATGGACGCGAATGGATCTCGCGGTAGCGGCGAGCTTCTGCCTCGTAAAAACCCTGGGTCTCACTATCCATCGCAGAGTTTCATCGCGGCTTGGGTTCTGGCGGGACTTGGAGTTTGCCGCGCCTGATTTCCAACGACTCGATCAGATCGACCGTCCATCGCGCGAAATTCCCCTTATCCTGGAGAAGACGTTCACGACGGTCTCGCCAGATCGAACGAAGATCCGGCTGTTGAATCCAGACCGCGATTGTCTCAAGCATGTGATCAAAACTGTCGGGATGAAAGCTCGACGTCAGCTCGTACCGATCTTCCAGTTCGTTGATGATCGAGCAACGATCATGAAAGGTGTTGCATCGAACTGAAGGAATGCCAAGCACAGCGGCCTCCACCGTCATGGTTTGACTGTCGCCCACAAAAAGTGAGGCAAAACTCATGGCGTGGTGCATTTCGCTGGCGGGTACGGGAAACCTGAAACGCTCGAATTCTTCAGGCATCGGGCCTTCATTGGATATGAATACCCTGCCGTGTTTCTCGAGCAAGTCGACCAGCCTCCGCCGCGCTTCCATGCTGAGGCCACGATGATTGATGTCATGGTGAGCCTGCAGGGCAACAAACCGAACGATGAAGTATCGCTCCCCCGGACTCACGCCCATTCGATGCAACACGTTGGCATCGGGGATGAAGTGATCCGGGTGCAAATACGCAAGTTCGTGCAGGCTCTGATGGCAAACGTACTTTTTCGTCTTCTCATCACGCAGGCATGCAGGTGTCACGATTCCATCAGCGAAAGGGTATGCGAGCCATGCCCATGCTTGGAGATAGTCCTTGTCGTCTTCATTGAAAACGAGCGTAGGTTTTCCTGTGAGCAAGCCGGCGTGGGTGATACAGACGGATGTTCCGATCATAAGGTCCACACCGTGCCGGACGGCTGAACGCAGCACCTTCCAGTCGTGCTCAAGCAGCTCCCATATCAGGCCAACGAAGGACGTTCGAACTGTAGAAGCAATCTCGTACTCGAATCCAAAATGGGTCAGAAGTTCACCGACAAGCGCTCGATCACGAACGGTGATAATCACCGTGTGTCCTCGTCTACGCAAAGCGTCCATCGCGTTTCTGAACAAGTGCACGTGGCCAGGGTGTCCAATGTCGACCAGGATTTTCACCGCGTGGTCACACCATACAGTCGAGGGATTCGAGAGATCTGACCAAGCACTTCAAGAGGATCAAGGTCGAGCACCCTGCAATACCAATGAATGGATTCAAACCGGGGATGATTGTCCATTTCGACGTATTCAAGCGCTGTGCTTCGGGTCAGATCCCCTTCCATGACCTGGTTATGGCGAAGCGAGTCGTTTTCGGTGAATCCCGCTACAGTCAGAAAAATGTAGTTGTAAAAAGCGGCGGTGCCATCTCCTATGCGCCAGGTTGATCGTGTATCCGTTGCCAGCTCCCACTGGAATTCTCTCTTCAGCGTTGCGTCAATCTCATCTTCGTCCCAGCGAATAAAATCAAAGATGCGCAGGTAATCATGTGGGATCGTGTAATAACTCAGGTAGGCACCCGCAGTATCGATCAACGATGCGTTCACATACGCCGGGTTTTTCAGAAACTCGCGAGCGTAGAAACTCAACATCGTAAATTGACTGGATACGGGAGGGCGATTGGAGAAGGCAGGAGGAACACCACAGAAACCCGCCTTGAAGTGAGTTTTTTCGAGCGGGTTCGCCGCCAATATGATCGCGGCTGCACCGACTTCCTTTTGCAGGCGATTGGCGTGATAGAAGTACTGTTTGTCTCCCGCCATAAACAGCGGAATGGTGCCGAGGTGCGGTCGCTTCAGCCACGCCAGAACGTTGCTTCGAATGTTGCGACGCTTTGCTGCGATGTCTGCGGACACGACGATGTGTTCAATGCCGAGCTTTCCACACAAGCGCGCCTGATTTCGTCGGGCCAGGTCGGTGATCATTCCCCAGTCATAGGTGAAGGCGACGACATCGAGCCCGAGTTCGCGTTTGAGATAATAAAGCGCGTAGCTGCTGTCCCTGCCACCACTGAATGCCACAAGGAATTTCGAGTTCGAACCTTGCTTAAGCGAGGCCAGCTTCGATTCAAGTACGGCTTTGCCAGGAACCGGCTGTTGCCGATACTCGCGTGTGTAATTGGAGACCCCTGACTTATCGAACGAAATAAATGGCATGGTCTCAGGGAGAACACCACTCGAACATCGCTTCAGTTCACGAATGCTTCTCCAATCGACGTCGAACTTCTTCCAGAGAGAGGAGTCGATGATGTTGAAAGGCTCTACGACGCCAGCGTTGCCTGGTGCTCCGGTCTTCGCAACAACGTGAACCCTTCGAACGGGTGACGAACCACTGACCGCCACATCAGCTGCAACTGTCGCCTGGGGTTCGTGACGGTCTGCATCTGATTGATCAAAGTGGTGAACAAGGTACTGACCGGCGGGAATCTGCCGAATGATCATCCCGGACTGGCTCTGACCGACGCAACGTTCGAGAAACGTCCGTTCGGAAGCGAACGCACAAATTTCGTCCCGAGATTCGGCGACGTACAAAGAGCCATTGTTCGTCGCCAGCAGCAGGTAGTTTCGATCTACAAACAACGCCGCGAAGGACGCCGTACCTTCAATCTCGCTGTAGAGCCTTCGCACGACCTCTGCAATGTCGTCGATTTGTGTCAGAAGATGGCTTAACAGCGCCGGTAGTATCTCGGTGTCGACTTCGGACTGCCGATCAAGAAAGGAATACCGCGACCACAAAGCATCGACGTTTGTGATGATGCCGTTGTGGATCACCGCAATTCCGTCTCGAAAAACAGGCTGATTGTTGGCGGCACACGCTTCGGATCCGTTGGTTACGAGTCTCGAATGGCCAACAACGGCCTGGATAGAGGTGTCGCCATTCCGAATGTCACGCCAAAGATCACGGTATGCCGGCTCTTTCAACATCCGGGTCGCTCTTACGGCTGTCTTGTAGATTCGAAGATCTGTCGACGTTTCTACCGCGACACCGGCGGCTTCCTTCCCTCTGGATTCTGCAGCGACAAGCAGCCGGTCGATCAATTTCTGAACGGAAGAGGCTGAAGACGACGGTTTGAGCCCATAGACGCCAACTATTCCACACATGCGCAGGCCTCAAACAGGGATCGACGTAGTCGGCAACGCTCCAGCAACCTGAGCCCTAGATCGCTAGTCCCCATTGCAACAAAATCCGGTATCCACTCTCGAAACGTCACCGCTCAGGTCATCGCAGCTCAATCGGCGCACATCATAGAGGAAGGGCAATCCCAACGTCTCTGTGCGAGGGCAATTCGATTGGACATCAGCATTGACGCAGTCCTTGATCATCGCGCATAGCGACGAATTGCAGCTAGAAAAAAAGCCTGACCCCAAGCAGTTTTCTGACCAGCACTACACCGAGAAAACCGGTAACTATTGTTGAGGCGCCCATCGCCATCGCTGCGCCGCTGATACCGTAGATGGGTA
The DNA here is from genome assembly GCA_005799745.1 of Gammaproteobacteria bacterium. GTDB lineage: Bacteria > Pseudomonadota > Gammaproteobacteria > Pseudomonadales > Azotimanducaceae > SYFY01. The sequence goes on along the minus strand of SYFY01000028.1, from coordinate 11,825 downwards.
TCAACAGGACACAAAGAACAACAGACACCAGCAACGCAACCACCATTTGAACGGATTGCCACAGGGGTAACCCGGCGAGGGACAGGACCAGGCTGTAACACAACGATGCTCCGCAAAGGGGTAGTGCCAACATCAACCATCCGAGGGGATACAACGCCTCGTCAAATCCGCTGCCGGGAAACAGCCAAGGCGCGATCATCGGGAAGAGCCACCAGATCGCTGCGCCAGCGACCGCCAATACCGGCGTGAGCACCAACATCACCAAACGGCTGAACCGCAATATTTCATCCCTTCGATCTGCAGCGAGATCTCTGCCAAGTCTCGGGTTGATGTTGTTCCTGAGAACCATGACCGCCTGAATTGCCGCTTCAAAGATCAATGCGGCAATCGAGTAGATGCCGGCAGCCTTGTCGTTCATGAGCGCGCCGATCACGAGCACGTCGACCCGCGTGTTCAGCTCCGAAACGAGACCAGCTGGCATTACTTTTGTACCGAATCGCACGTGCTTCACTGTTTCCGTACCTATCTGGTCGCGATCAACTCGTCCTCGAGTCTGGCGGAGCACGTATGTGAACAGGAAGACAAGGAGGACCCACTCGGCCAGCGAAAGGGATAAGGCGAGCCAAGACCCCGGCATCTGCAACTTAAAAAGAACGGCAACAACGGTCATGATCAGGATGAACCTGAGCGACTGATAGATCGCAAACGCTCGCATGTGCTGGATTCCGTTTAACACAGCAAGCAGATACTTGTTGACGGCAAAGGCCACCAGACCGGGAGCGGCCAAGCCCCAGGCGTGGGCGAGCCCTGGGACCTCCGGAAAAAACGAGGTAATCAGGGTATTGCTCACAATCGCTATGCCCGTCACGCACAGCGCCGCCAGCACACAGACCCAAAGTCCGCTGTACACGACCACAGCGAGCTTGTCGGGCTGATCTGCCAATACCGTAGCCCGGTTCAGAATCGAAAGATGCAACCCGAAGACTGCGAACTGGGAAAAAAAGATATACAGCGCGAACGCAATGTTGAATGTCCCGAGCGCTGCCGGTCCAAAGAAACGGCCGATGACAATGTTCAGGGCCACACCTGCCGCCGCAAGAAAGACCAGTGAACCGAGATTCCATACGATTCCTGCCTGCAGAGATGTCCCTTTTGTGGATGTGTTTGTTTCGATCGCAACAGGTGGGCGTGTTTCTGTCACAGCGAACCAGATTCCTGAACACTCTTTGAGGCCGTGCTCCCGGTCGGTAACTCACTACGCATAACTCGCAGCACAGCGCCCGCAACAGGCCGAGGAAGCAGCAGAAACATCCATCCGAAGATTTCGTGGTTCAACCTCTGCCAGTAGGTAACAAGATTCCACGACGCCACGGTCGGCAAGAACCGGACCTCGCAAGTGGTAGTTTGACGACGGACAATCCAGGCAATTCGCGCCAGATGAAGGTGATCGCTCACCATTTCCAATCTGCAGGTTGACTGCTTACCCAGGAAACGGAGGGCGTTCTCAACGTTCGACCAGGAGTCGTTGGAGGTATCGTCATGAGCAACGTACATTGCCGGAACGCCCATGGCCGTAGCTTCAAGCTGCATCAAAGCGGATCCTGTTGTTCGCGTTCGAGGTCGAAAACCGCCGACCATGTAAATGCCCTTCAAGTCCCCGGAGCGGAATCGTTCGACTGCTTTGCTGACACGCGCATGTCGCATCGTTTCGTCTTCGGTGTAGAAGACGACTGCCCAGGCCTGAGCGAGTACGGCAGTCTCTTTTGGCAGTACCTGTCTGAAATCCTCAGCAATCCACCAAACCAACGCCAAACCACAGAAATAGGTTGTCAGCGCAGCGATTCCCGCCTTTGTTAGCATCCGCAGAATTGCGAAGCGTGCATGCCATTGAATCATTGGGACAGTATGTCTTGAGACACTGCATACTCCCCTGCTTCGCCTGCACCGACCCGCATCGTCAGCGATGCAATACCGACCTCTCCTCGCCGTGAGCTGTCAGGGCTGGCCATGTACCTCTCCGGGATCTCAACTCTTGAAAACCGCGATTCCACAACAAGTCGCGCAGCAGCAGGCAGACAGGGGACGCGAATGGACCACTGCTGCACATCTCTTTCTCCGTCCATAAGGAAGACCGGCTGCAGGTTTTCGCGAAAAAACGTCCGCTGAGTTGGGCTGTTAGCAAGACTCATGGTATCAACCGAAAGTGTGTAATTCTCTGGAGCAGCTCTGGCTTCCCGCTTACACAACACAACAACGCTCGGTGCCAACTCCCCGCGTCCTCGCAGCTCTGCATCCACGTGAAGCGCAAGATTGCCAGCTTCGAGTAACCGAATTGACTCGTCGAGCGTCGCGGAATTCGTTTCGCTCGTTGAGGCAAATTCCTGAGCGGGAGGTGAAATCTGGAGCGGCGCAGTTGAGGCGCGCACTACGGTGAATCGTCCCGATCTGAGCATCTCTGCAGACGAATCCGTTTCGTTCACACGGATCGCAACCGAGCGCAGTCCATTCGCCGTTGCTATGCGCCAACCCGCTTTGGTGATCAGATCAAGCTCCTGAGAGAGCGTTGGCTCGGACCCCAGACGTACTGCACTCGCTGACCATTCATGAATCCGGAGAGAACGACCATCACGAAGCCTGAAGACGATGCGAGCGGCACGATCCCGCTCAGAACTCCCAATGGACGGAATCGGCAGGAGCCAACCGCCTACTTTGGTTGCCCGTTCATCTAGCGTGCCTGTCCAGACAGACTCTCTTACGACATGCCGTTTCCCCATACTCCCCATCTCGCCAGCCACTGGAAACAGCTGCTGGTCAGTGAGGTCTGCCCCAAGCACGTCGTTGTAGGTGTATTCGATTGCAACTTCCGCGAGCCCTTGCCCCGACAACGTTGCTTCCAGGAGGACATAACCTGATTGAGGGAAGCGAAAATCCACCGCATTGGCAGTATCGGGGTCGATACCTGTCTTCACTGGTCGAAACAAGACTGCATCCCACCGGTTCAGCCGCTTCACGACTCCAGGTTCTCTTACAAACTCAACGAATCCGTTGGTCTGATCGACCTCTATTCTCGCGCGCGACCCATCAACCTCTCCGGACCCTTCTTCTGTGGTCGCGATCGCTTTCAGAATATCCTGCCCTGATTGTTGGAGGACACGTACACCAGCAGACTCAATGTGCGAGCGGAGCTGATACAGCGTCCAACCACCAACCTTGCGGGCAGGAAGGACAAACGATGGGTCACGCAGCAGCGCGGAGAAGGCGCTATTCTGAATCTCTGCAATCGGGTACTCGGGAACGGTGATCCATCCGAATCCAGATTCCCGAAGATCGCGCCAGAGTGAAACCGTTTCTTTGTGCTGAAAGAGGTGCACCAGATCGCGGTCAATATAGAACCTAAAGTTCGCCACTTTGTAGAACCCGAAGCTGGCTTGACGGAAGACAAGCACCCGCTCGTTTGCCGGCACGATCCGTCTGGTTTCGGACTCGAGGATTGCTTCGGGAAGGGAGCTACCTTCCCACTTGAGCAACTCGCTTTCACCCAGGCGGTTCCAGGAGATCCCCACGCCACCGTGACCCACGTACAGAGCAACCACGGAGTAAGACACTCGAACAGCCAGATAGACCTGGTGCATCGCAGCGGCCAATAGCGACACCAACAGCATGAAGGTGAACAACCGAATATGCAGCGATGTCTTGATTGGGCCAGTCGCTGGGCTCGGGTCGCCGGCCGCAGTCAGCTGGGCTGTGAGCGTCCGTGGAAGCCATCGTCCAACCCATCGAAAGGGCGCTCGAAGTGTCCAATCCATCGGTCGTTCGCCTGTTTGTCCTGCGAAGCTCATGCGTCCTGCCATGGCCAGCAACAACACAACGCACAACGGCATAATCGTCAGAAGATACCGTGCGTTTTTTACCGCCAGCTCACTTCCGGCCAGCACCGATGCCACCATCAACAAAACAAAGCTGGAAACGAAAAGCGCGATGTGAAGAAGCGGCAGGTCCTGACGTGCCCGCCACAATTGGATTGCTCTGCCCTGCAGCTGGCGCCCAAGTAGCGCCCACAGAAGCAGCCCAGCCAGCAGTATCCCGAGGAATCCGAACTCTTGCGTTCGACTCACAGGCATCAACACGCCGTGCCAGAATCGATCCGGCAGTGTCTCCAATCCCCGAGTAGTTTGCAGAAACTCAACAATCCGGAGTTCAGGCAATTGCCACACCGGTACATTGTCCTGAATAGGATTGCCAAAAATGAAAACGTTGCGGATGTAATGTGGCAGGCCAATTGATGCGGCCACTACACCAGCAAGCAGCGCAAAGCGAACAAACGCTTGTCCGCCGCGCTGCCATACAAAGACGATCACCGCAGCCGAGAGTATTGGTGCAAGAAAGCCAATGGAGTGAGTGCACAGCGCTGCCGCCAACCCCAATCCTGCGAGGGAGACCATCCTGGTGGTGCCCTGAGTAAGCGCCCACGAAACTGCCAATGTGCCTACCGTGAAGGCGGCGATCCGCATGCCATCGATATGCGAACTTTGAACCAGTTGAAAGAAGAGCGGGATGGTGAACAAGAGGAATGGCGCAACGATCGCGCGCCATGTGAACCGACGTTCCAGCAGGTATACCTGCACGGCACACAGGACAGCCAGCGCAACACCAAACCACAATGCAATGAACTTTGCCGCACCTGCGACCTCGCTACCATCCTGCAGCATGTAGGCCAGAGCAATCAGCACTCCATAGGTTGGTGGGTGGGTCCATGGAGAGACAAATCCGCCCGTCAGTTCTGCGTCAAGGAATGGATAAACTGACGTATCCCGAAGGTCGAAGATCGCTCTCCCAAGCTGCATGTATTCCAGCGGATCGTTGCCTTGTACTGGCAAAAGCAGAAGTTGGGGAAGTAAAAGGAGCGGGCCGAACAGCGAGGCCAACAAGAACAACGCACAAAGGAAAAGAGTCACCGGTTTACCGGGCATCTCCTTCGCAGCTGAAAGCGCACGTGAAAGACGGCTCAAGAATGAGCGGTAACGCGCAACTATCGGGAGCAGGGGTAACAACCAAACGACCAAGAGCCAGAAATCCGTGCTACGTCCAGGAAGCGCCCACATTCCTGCCCATAGGAACACCCCCAACATCACAGGGCCGATGATGAGCGCAGCGACGCCGACGGCGCTGTCCTCACGAAGATCCTGCTTCGTGCTAGGTAAGAGCATGAACAACGCAAGGCTCCAGATGGCAAATAGGCCATAGAGCTCGACCACGGCAAACGCCTGCTGCACGTAACTGATCAACGAACCGCCCCCAACAGAAGAACTTCAACCCAGGATCACGACGAGAAACACAAAAGCCAGCATTAGGTCACTTCAGCGCCTCCAGGCTTCTCCATGACCAGACACGCTCACAACAAACCTGATCGATACACGCGCGTGTAACCAGTGAGGCGTCGGGTACGTCAGGGCGCCCAACGCGCGAAGCCGGACATCAATCCCATCCCGTATCGGTGGCTCTTTTCCGGATGAAACTGTACGGCGAGGACATTGCCGAGACCAGCTGCGCATACAAATTCAAGTCCGTACTCACACACGCCGATTGCAAGGGAGCTCTCCGCAAGCTGCATAAAATAGGAGTGAACGAAGTAGAAGCGGGCGTCAGCGGGGACATCCGCGAAAGCCGCGTGGTCACGCAGCATACGAATGCGGTTCCAACCCATGTGAGGTACGCGCAAGGCTTTTCCGTCAGAAGCAACCTTGGGGAAACGCACCACTCGAGCAGGGAACCATCCGAGGCCTGACAACGTACCTTCCTCAGAGGATTCGCACATCAGTTGCATTCCCAGGCAGATTCCAAAACACGGCACGCTTCTCTTTACCACGGCGGCTTCAAGACTCTCCCGGATTCCCGGTTCATCGAGTATCCCCGCGTTCGAGTCAAAGCCTCCTACACCTGGAAGAATCAAGCGATCAGCCCGCCGAATAACTTCCGGATCGCGGGAAACTTCGCTTTCAACACCTACCCGACGTAGCATGTTAACAATCGAGCCAACGTTCGCGGTGCCGAGATTTACGATAACTACCATCCGATACCTGTTCTTAACCCGTTGAGATAGCGGCGACCTCAAACCGAACTCGTGCAGCTTCCGGTGATAGAGGATTCAGTTCGTTTGCAGGAGACTCTCAAGATCAGCGCGTTTCGGAAAGCTGATCAGCACCGCTCGACGCGCACCGTGAAAGACAAAGAAGCTACCCCCGGTCACCGCAGACACCCGGGCGCTTCGAACGACGTCCTCTATGTGCTCAAGTGCGCCTAGTCCACCACTCGCAGCCACCGGAACGCTGACAGCAGCGGTGACTCTGGCGAGCATGCGAGTGTCGTACCCTTCGCCAGTACCGTCCCGATCGATAGAGGTCATGACGATCTCCCCGGCTCCGAGCTCTGCCGCCTCAATGGCCCATTCGAGAGGATCCAGATTTGTGGACCGTGACCCGCAGTGTGACACCACTACAGGTTTTCCAAAAAGTGATCGTTTGTAGTCGATCCCCACAACAACACTGCTCGAGCCGAATACGGAGGCGAGCTCTCCAACGAGCGCTGGTCGTGTAATCGCTGCGGAATTGATCAAAATCTTCTCTGCGCCTGCCTGCAGGAGCGCTTTCGCCTGGTCGATGTTGGAAACACCGCCGCCAACCGTGAGAGGAATGAAACACTCCGCCGCAAACTGGCGGACAAACTCCGGGTCAATGGGCACACCACTTCTGCTTCCTTCGATATCGATGACGGCAATTTCATCAACTTCTTTATCGTTGAAAATTCGGACGGCGTTGATTGGATCACCGACATACTTGTGATCTTTAAATCGAATGCCCTTATAGAGCCCTCGCTTCCTTATAAGAAGCGTCGGAAATACACGTGCTGCGATCATGGCGGCCACAATATCGGGAAGGACAGGTCGCGCATAGCCACAAGAAGGTCTCAGAGCAGGACGATGCGATCCTCACCCACTTTGATCATGAGCCGTTCAAGCAACAACGACGATGCATAGTGCCGTCGAAACTCCGGCTCCTGCTCACGGTGCAGGACGAAAGAAATTCGATACTCAGTCCTCGTGCCTTTCGATCCGGACTCGCACACCGGCAGGGACAGCGTTCGTTCGTGATCCGCCGATGCCCCAAGGCGAGTCACTTCACTTCCGGCCGTCGACGACGCATCGGCCCCACCAACCAACGAAGACCATCGAGCTCCCGACGCTTCAATCGACGCGCCTTCCGCCGCGCAGCTTACCTGGAGCCGCACCCTTCCCTGTCCAGTACCACGCCAAACCACTTTCGCACTCGATGGCCGATCCGGGATCAGGAACCGCGGGGATCGAAGCAGTGCCGGATACGCGGACGAGTGCCGAACGTCGACCTGCTGCTTGCTACCGGATCGCATGGCAAGCCGGGTGTTGGGTGCGCTACCGTCGATTGACCAACCAGCGCCCATCGCACGTTGTCGTTCCACTTCGGAGTCTTCCTCGCGCTCCGAGCCGACGTCAGTGATGGTGCTTGATAACAAAGTGATTTCTCCGGGTGACTGCAGCGTAACGACGATTCGAACCACCACCGGGTCACATTCATCTCCGTTTTCAGTCAGCAGCGGATTCCAGAACTGCCCCCCGACTTTCCGCGGTTCACCACCCATCACGCCATGCCACAACTTGAACGTCACAGTCCGCTCAACATCCACCTTGGAGATAACCTGCACATCCATCTGAACCAGACCGCGGCCGACGAGCGTCAGGAACAATTCGTGACTTAGTGAACATGCAGATGCATTTGCTGGATCGGGTGATCGTCCATGACCCATCGCAACAAGATCAAACTCCGCCATGACGCCGGCTTGGGCGGGACGACCGGGTAAAGCAGATCGCGACCTTATCCGGAACCCACCCCGAGTCGGCGTAGAAAAATCGTTAGTCGAACTCTCAAGAGCGTCTACCCTCATCCAACGCAAATACTCAAGAGAACTTCCACCAGAAACTTCGGGTCCTCTTCGAGATTTCGCCCTCAATGAATACAGGCTGGCTCTACCGAAGCGGTCCGCTCTCTCGACATAACGGGCGGAATGGACAATCTGCTCCAGCGCACTGTTATACAAAGATGGATAGGGCTCTTCCGGAATGTAGACGTGTGTTATGCCGTGTTCCAGAAGAATCCTGAAAGCGGCATCAGGATCTTCCTCCTGAAAGAAACGCAACATTCGTGGATCTATATCAACCCGGTAACTCTGCGTGCCGTAAAACGCAAACTCTGCCTGGCGTAACGTCAGCACTCGAACCGGCCGATCTGAGGGCCAATCGAAGAGCGCAATCGCCTGCATGAGGCCCAAGGGTGAGTTCCCCAACTTTTCGTGATCGCCAAGTCGAAGGTTCTCGACGTCAAGCAGCTCGAACAACTGCAAGCGGGTGTATGCGTAATAGACCGCCAAACCCGCCGTTATGCCGAGACCAGCGGCAAGTATTCCGATCGAGACCACCTTCTTGAACGTACTTCTCACCAGCGACTTCTCGAACGCTGCGACCAGAGCACGAGAAACTGAGGACCAACAACACGGAACCCGAAGAGCACCACGAGTGGGAGCGTCGTCAGGAGATACCTGTAGTTCTTGATAAACGTATCCATACCCAATATCACGGAGAGCACGACAGCTGCCTCGAAGGCAACCACGCCAATCAGAAGCGTGCCATCCCGGTGGTACGTCAGTGTGGTTACGAACTCGATGATCCGTCCAACCCCCCTCTCTGCAAGACAAATGGACCAGACCTTCCAGCACCGCCAAAACAACGCAGCGACGAACAGCCAATACGCAAGCCCATATATCGTCAACTGGGTAAGCCCACCTAAGACTCCGACCCACCATCGATCGAGGCTGGAAGAAATCCCTCTGGTCTCGAGAAGAAACGCCTGCCAATGGAGTCGAGGAATCTCGTAAAGCGGCACAATGCCCACGTCGACTATCGGGCTGCCAAACAACTCCAAGTTGCCGATGACTCCGCCAACATTAGGAACAACACCAGCGATCACGATGAGCGCGCAGACAGAGGCTTTGGTCCGGAGCCTGCCGCGCACGACAAGCAGGGCCACGGCAGTGACCAACAAACAAACCAGCCAGCCAATGGAGTGCACGAAGATACCGCCAGCACATGCCATTCCGGCGATCATTGAACAGGCGTAACGACTGTGTTCCCTTTGCGTCTTGTCGAGTGCAACGAATGCGACCAACAGGCAAAAAAGACGAAGCTGATCGACGTGATTCTGCATCGTTGTAAATAGATATGCCGGTGTGCAAAGAACGACCAGACCACACCAGGCAGCGAGTGGTCGCCGCGCGCCGCCCATCACGTGTATCAAAACGAGTGCGGTGCACAAGGCAAACCACGGTGTAATCAACATCGCCGTTCCTGCAGTGTCGGCTTGTCCCTGTATCAGAAATGACCAGACGTACAAACCAACGAAGCCCATCGCGTGGGACCAAGGGCCGTAAAAACTCTCATCAGGGTTTTGACCTGCAAACGGGTACACGTGAGCAGACATCGCATGGTAGACGCGCTGGCCTGCGGCGGCGTACTCAAGTGCATCGTTTCCAGCCAGCGGAGTTGTTAAAGCGACCACCATTATCGCCCCCACTGCGACAAACAAACCTGCGGCACCAGTTGCTGCCAACGCGTCTCGTCTGCGCCACCCAAACAGATGGGGAAGTAGTATGCGAAAGACACAACCGATTGATTTTCTTGTTTCGCTTCGGCACAAACCCGCGACCGCCAGACATCCCAACTCGAGAATCACCATCACAACGCAGGTGCCCCGACCAATTCCAGGCGCGATACCAAGTGTCATCGTCAGCAGCCAACTCAGCATGATCGGACCAAGTCCCAAGGACAGAACGGCAGCGAACAGTACAAATCTCGCGGAAGCGCGCTCCGGTGTTGCCAGCTGCAGACCAGCGAAACAGCAGAACGCGGCATAGAGATAGCTGCCTAGAAAACTCAGAACAGAAAAGAGCGACATATTGGTCAGGTGGGTTGATTGGTCGAGACTTCACAGTACCGCAAGAAGGCGAGGGCAAGCACGAGACCTTGTTCGAATCGTCGCCAGGTTCCTTCCTCCCTCGCCTTCGCAACGCGGCAGAGAATGCCGCCTTAAAGCTCCGAATTGGAGCACAGTGATTCGTCAGCTATCGACGTGTGCTCAGGCTCCCGATGCTCAAGTTGCAGAATGTCCAGTAAACGCGCACTCGAGATAGGCATCACAAGTCAGGTGGGTTACCCCCTGGCCTGCGAATTGCGTGAACGAGGGTTTAATGTCCACGAGCTCTCCCGAGAAGCCGCGCGCATGGAAAGCGTCGAGATGCACGTCCGGAGCGGACGCGAACCTGATAGCGTCCCGCCGTTGAAACACGTTTTTGGTTTCGAGCCGAGGCGTTTTCTCTCACCAGGCAGAACAAGTCCCGAGAACATCCCCGAGGTCTCACTACAACAGCCGTAAGGTCAATCCGTTCGAGTAGAATGTCGAAGCAACGTCACAATCGTAAAATCTGAGTGAGACATCAGAAACCAAACCAATGAGGGAGACCCGCCTTGGCCAAAGAAGCCTGGATCATCGACACCGCGCGCACACCCAGGGGCATCGGCAAAGTAGGCCGCGGCGCGCTGGCCCACCTGCACCCACAACACCTTTCCGCCACCGTTCTGAACGCGCTGAAAGAACGCAACGGCATTACCACCTCCGAAGTAGACGACGTCATCTGGGGCTGCAGCGCCCAACGTGGCAAGCAGGGGTCCTGCATCGCACGCATGTCACTACTCGCTGCCGGCTGGGACACCCGTGCCAGCGGCGTAACCCTTGACCGTTTCTGCGGTTCCGGCATCACCTCCGTGAACATGGCAGCGGCCAGCATCATGTCCGGTATGGAAGATCTGGTGGTCGCAGGTGGTGTGGAGATGATGTCCTACACCGCAACGCTCGCCGCCCAAGGCGGTGGTGGTCTGCTCGATGCAGGCAACATGAAACTCCGGGAACTCCATCCGCAGCCCCATCAAGGAGTGTGTGCCGACGTCATCGCGACTCTCGAAGGCATCACCCGCGAAGACGTTGACAAGCTCGCCTACGAAAGCCAGCAACGAGCCAAGCGTGCAATGGAACGCGGTTACTTCAATCGCAGTGTGGTTCCCGTTTACAACGAGGACGGATCACTGGCACTCGACAAAGACGAGTTCCCGCGTCCGCAAACGACCCTTGAAGGTTTGGGTCAATTGCCCGCGGTGTTCGCGAACTTCATGCCGATGCCTGTTGATGAGTCCGGCGAGACGTTTGATGCGATCGTCCGTCGCACCTATCCGAACATCAACATCAATCACATCCACCATGCCGGAAACTCGTCTGGTGTCGTCGATGGTTCTGGCGGCGTGCTGCTCGCCTCACCAGAATACGCGAAGGCTCAAGGTTGGAAACCACGCGCACGCATCGTCGCCATGGCCAACGCCGCAGGCAGTCCTGAGCTCATGCTGAACGAGCCGGGTCCCGCGGCGAAGAAAGTGCTGGCAAAGGCAGGCATGTCGCTGAACGACATCGACCTCTTCGAAATCAACGAAGCGTTTGCGGTTGTGCCCTTTAAGTTCATGCGCGACCTCAACGTGGACCCCGCAAAGGTCAACGTCAACGGTGGTGCGATTGCACTCGGTCACCCCATCGCGGGTACCGGTTCGATCCTCATCGGCACGATTCTCGATGAACTCGAGCGACGCAACTTGTCGACCGGTCTTGTGACCATGTGCGCCGCTGGTGGAATGGCCCCGG
>SYFY01000027.1 GCA_005799745.1 Gammaproteobacteria bacterium | reverse complement strand
GCGGATTTGGCTCGGGGATACATAGATGTCGTCGGGACCCGCCAGATACGATGCGTCGGGTGAACGCAGAAAACCGAAACCGTCCTGAAGAATTTCTAGCACGCCTTCGCCGCTGATTTCGTCGCCGTTCTTGGATTGTTTGCGAACGATGGCAGCGATGACTTCCTGTTTGCGGGACCGGGCGGTGTTTTCCAGGCCAAGTTCCCGGGCCATCTCGATGAGATCGCCCACAGGCATGCGCTTCAGGTCAGTGAGATTGGTCATGGTGTTGATGGACTCGCAGGTGGATACGGTTCAGACGCTTCTCGCTCCGACTCGTCGCCATGTGTTGTTATTCAAGAGGACAGCGGACGAGATGAAGGGCTGAGCGGGAAGCAGGTGGAGCGCACGAAGAGTGACAGAGGTTGCCGGATCGATACGCTTTGAACCAAGTGTAGTGGCTTGAGGGCTTCCGTCAAGTGACATCTTGCTCAAAGGCAGGAGCCAGAACGTGGCTCAATTCACTTCCCCGGTATTCCCCCGCGATCTCTTGCAGGCACTTTGGCGAGCTGCCCTGACAGTCGGTCAGGACAGCCAGCCGTCGTCGCAGACTAGATATTGCTATCGAGGAACGCTGCGAGCTGTGACTTCGAAAGTGCCCCGACCTTGGTCGCTTCGACTTCACCGTTCTTGAAGAGCATCAGCGTCGGGATGCCACGTATGCCATAACGCGCAGGCGTCTGTTGGTTGGCATCGATATCCATCTTGCAGACTTTGATCTTGTCTGAATATTCGCTGGCAATTTCTTCAAGAATAGGCGCGATCATCTTGCAAGGCCCGCACCAGGCGGCCCAATAATCGACCAATACGGGTTTGTCCGACTTGAGGACATCAGAGTCGAAGCCGTCGTCGGTGGTGTGCTGGATACGTTCGGACATTTGGATCTTCCTGTCAGACTTGATCAATAAACGGCGGGCCAGAAGAACTGCGGCGATGTTAACACCAAAATACTGAGGAAAACGTGGCCTGCTGCGCGGCTGGAGTGGGAGGTGAAGGCTATCCTGAGTGTTGAATGCTGCGTTGTGGGGTAACACTGCGGCACTCACAACCGAGGCATTGTCGTCATCCAGGGACATGGAGCATTGGACGCTCAGATAAAAACACCGGTGGAACCAAGCGGCCGCTTCGCCGCTGTTGATCTAGGGTCGAGCAACTTTCAGATGCTTCTGGTGGATGCGGTTGCCGGCGAGCTACGTATCGTTGATCGGCTCAAACACAAGGTGCAGTTACTGCAAGGCTTTCAATCGGGCGCCTTGGCTGCCTCCTCAGTGGAGCGGAGCCTCGCTGTCCTCGGCCGTTACGGCGAACTTCTCGAACCACTTTCGCGGTCAAACATCGCCGTCAAAGGGGCGTATGCCCTTCGGGTTGCAGACAACCGGGCAACCTTTACCAAGGCCGCAGAGGCGATCCTTGGTGCCCCCGTCGATGTGATCTCCGGAGAGGAAGAAGCGCGTTTGATCGATGTGGGGGTATCCCGACATTTGGATCGTGGTGGCCAAAATGGCAATGAGGACGGCCGTTGTCTTGTGATCGATATTGGCGGTGGAAGTACTGAGTTCGCGCTGAGCGAGCGATCCAAGTCAGGGCGTCGATTGGTGTCAAGCCTGTCCCTGCCACTCGGTTGCGTATCGTTGTCCGATGTGTGGTTGTCCCGACCAGAACTCGTGGAAGCCGCCTGGCGCATCGCCCGACAGGAGGCACTGTCGATTTGTGACGACAAGCCCAAGCTATTCCATGGCGCAGAGGTAAATGTCGGCACCTCCGGAATACTCGAATCTATCCTTACGGTTTGCGAAGCAAATGGATTCAGCCAAGGGGCGATTACGCGACTTGGCTTACATGCGGTTGAATCGGCGCTGACCAGCGGTCGGTGGGTTGCTGATCTTGGTTTGCCAGGTCTTGCGCCTGAGCGAACCGACATTTTCCCGGCAGGTGTGGCGATTCTGTCTGCAGTCATGGAAAAGCTCGCGATACAGCACGTGCACTTCAGTGATGCCACGCTACCCTTCGGCATTCTCTACGACATGCTCAGCTGGGCTTCGGATCCGGATCCTCGGTCCCATGCTGTGGATTCTCTAATGTCGCGGTTCCAGGTCGACCGCGACCAATCGACGCGAGTTGAAGCACGTGCACTCGGTTTGTTAAAAAGTGCACGTCCGAGCATCGACCGGCGGCACCAGCGACTGCTGATTCACGCGGCGCGACTTCACGAGATTGGATTGGCGATCGGTCCGCAGGGGTTTCACAGGCGCGGCGCGTATCTGCTGCAGCACACTCATTTGCGAGGATTTGAGCCGCACGATCAGCAGGCGCTGGCCTGGTTGATTCGCAACCACCGCCGCGGGTTACCAGCGGGTATTGATGCAACCGGTGCAAAACTGGGGTTCTCCGAATTGTCGACCGTGTTGTTCGCATTGCGACTGGCGGTGATCCTGGAGCGCGCTCGATCCGACACAACCACGGTGACGACGAAGCTTCGACTATCAAGTAGATCTATGGAGCTCGCAATTGACCCGGGTTGGCTTGGTGGACACGCCTTAATGCGGTCGGGCCTTGAAGAAGAACGTGTTCTGATCAATCGGCTCGGATACTCGTTCGAGTTCTGAGTGCTCTGTGCTCAATGGTGTCCTTTCAGCAGGGCCGCTGCTCGAGGAGCAAAGTACGTAAGGATTCCATTCGCTCCGGCGCGTTTGCAGCACAGCAGCGATTCGAGGATCACCTTTTCCGCGAGCCAACCTTGGCGAATCGCTTCTGCGTGCATCGCGTATTCACCACTCACTTGGTAGACGAAAACCGGTACTTCAAAGCGGTCTTTTACGCGGCGCACGATGTCGAGAT
>SYFY01000026.1 GCA_005799745.1 Gammaproteobacteria bacterium | reverse complement strand
GTGCTTCACCGCAGACGCCACCATGTCGGCGGCATCGGCTTCACTGGTCACAGAGCCATAGTGGGCCACAGCCTGACCACCTGCCGCTTTGATTTCCGCGACGACCGAATCGGCCATGGAGTGGCTTTCGCCCGTGCCATCACGTTTGCCGCCGAGGTCGTTAACCACCACCTTCGCGCCTTCAGCAGCGAGGCCAATGGCGTGACATCGGCCGAGACCACCACCGGCGCCGGTGACGATGGCGACTTTTCCGTCGAGTTTGCCCATGTTGTTTTGCTCCCCTGGTTCTTAAGTCGCCGCAGCCTTGTAGACCGCAGGTTGGCTGGATTTGTAGTTTGAGCCGAAGTGTAACGTCGGCAACCGGGTGCCGGCGATAACCTTCTGGAAGCGGGTGGCACAGCTTGGGTTAAACTGCCCCACCCTTCGTAACCAGCGACCCGATCATGTCCGAGATTCAGACCGCCGTAGTCCTCAGCGCTGTCCGTACCCCCATTGGCCGTTTCGGCGGTGGACTCAAAGATGTCCCGCTGGAGGACCTCGGTGCACTTGTAGTTCGTGCTGCGGCCGAACGTGCTGGCATCAAGCCGACGGAGATCAGCTCTGCCGTTTTCGGCAACGTGCTGCGTACCAAATCCAACGACTCCTACATTGCACGCTTGTGCGCCATTAACGGCGGCATGGCGAAAGAATCGAGTGCGGTCACCGTCAATCGCCTCTGTGGCTCCGGCGTTGAAGCCATCGTCAACGTCACTCAGCAGATTCAGCTCGGTGAAGTGGAGGTGGGTCTCGCGGGCGGCGTGGAGTCCATGAGTCGGGCGACTTATTCAAGCTCCGCACCACGATTTGGTAATCGCATGGGCGCGCTCGCTCTGGACGATGACATGCTCGCGACGCTGCATGATCCCTTTGGTGCAGGCCACATGGGCATCACCGCAGAAAATGTCGCGGAAGCCTTCCAGATTGATCGCGCCACGCAAGATGCGTTTGCGGAAGAGAGCCATCGCCGCGCGATCCATGCGATCGATGCGGGTTACTTCAAAGAACAGATCATTCCGGTGCCGCTGAAGACCCGTAAAGGTATCGAATACGTGGATACCGATGAACATCCTCGCCGTGATGTGTCGGTACAAGGACTCGCTGCACTCAAGCCTGCCTTCAAACCCGATGGTGGTAGCGTCACAGCAGGCAATGCATCGGGTATCAACGATGGTGCAGCAGCACTCGTCATGGCATCGGAAGAATGGGCGCGCGCCAACGGCAAAAAGCCCCTCGCTCGGGTGCTCGCTTACGCACGCGCGGGAGTTGAACCGTCACTGATGGGCACCGGCCCGATTCCTGCCGTACGCAAAGCCCTTGAGCGCGCGAAGCTCTCCATCGCTGATATGGACGTGATCGAATCGAACGAAGCGTTTGCAGCTCAAGCATGTGCCGTGTCGAAGGAACTCGGTTTTCCGCCGGAAAAGACCAATCCTAACGGTGGCGCCATTGCACTCGGTCATCCGGTGGGCGCGACCGGAGCCATCGTCGCCACCAAGTGCCTGCATGAACTCAATCGCATCGCCGGGAAATACGGACTCGTGACGTTGTGCATTGGTGGCGGTCAAGGTATCGCCATTGTTTTTGAGCGAATCACTCACTGAGTTCATTCACGCCAATTCACTCCGACCAGGGAGGTACCTGACCATGCAACTACTCCGCTTCGTCTTGATCGCCGGATTGCTGCAGGTGCTTCCCGGATTGGCTGCTGCCGACACACCGTCCAGCCAGGAACAACTTCTGGCATGCCGTTTTGCCACACCACCCACCGTGCCCAGCGGTGTCAATGCCGCGATGCGGCGGGCGGAAAAACACGTCCGGCGATTCATTCGTGAAATGCAGCGTTCGCTCGATTGTTTAAACACCGTGGCAACCATGGAGGCGGGGACCCCAGCTGAACGCGCCAGGATCGTTGCGCTTCACGACAACGGTGTGGATCAAATGCATGCCATCGCTGCAGCATTTAACCGGCAACTTGAGATCTATCGAAGCCGCGACCCGAAAGGCGTCAATCCCGAGATGGTACGTGAACGGCACGATTTGAGTCACAACTAAGTTCGTCACGGCCGCGTTTCTATAACGACCTATTCAACTCAAACGGTCGCGATCGATGCTTAGCTTCTCCCAACCCTATCCCAGCCAACGAGCACCTTTATGCGCTCGCAATGTGGTGGCGACTTCACAACCCCTTGCGGCGGCCGCCGGACTAGACGTGCTGCGTGCGGGTGGCAATGCCATCGACGCGGCACTCGCGACAGCCATTGCACTGACGGTCGTTGAGCCCAACAACAATGGCGTGGGTTCAGATGCGTTCGCAATTCTCTGGGATGGCCAGCAACTGCATGGACTAAACGCATCCGGTCGATCGCCTGCGCTCTGGACAATGGATCGATTTGCCGGGCGTTCCCGTATGCCCGACCTTGGCTGGGATACGGTGACGGTGCCAGGTGCAGTCAGTGCATGGGTGGCTCTGTCAGAACGTTTTGGTCGCCTCCCCTTCGCGCGCTTGTTTGAAGCCGCAATCGAATATGCGGAGAACGGCTTTCCGGTTGGACCCATCACTGCGCGATTCTGGAAACTCGCTGAGCAGACCTACGCTGATTTTCCCGACTTCATTCAACATTTCATGCCCGCACCCAAGGCGAGCGACATTGCCCGTCGACCCGATCTTGCACAAACGTTGCGTTTGATCGCTACCAGCAATGGCGAAGCGTTCTATCGAGGTGAACTCGCTGACCAGATCGAACGCACTGCAATGGCTGCCGGTGGTGCGATGCGACGAACTGACCTCGAGGCTCATCAGGCCGATTGGGTCAATCCGGTTTCGCAGCGTTACCGCCAGGTGGAACTGCATGAGATACCACCCAACGGGCAGGGATTAGCGGCTTTGCTCGCCCTCGGAATACTGCAGCATCTGGAGCCCGCACCCGTTGACTCGGTGGATTGGGTGCATCAACAAATTGAAGCGATGAAAATCGCCATTCGATCGGCGTTTGAGCACTTTGCAGATCCTGCTTATATGCGCTTGTCGCCTGAGGAGCTGCTCGAACCCGGCTCCCTTCAGCGTGTCGCTGCCAGCATTGGCCGCGAAGCCTGCGCACTACCGCCACGAAGCCTTCCTGTCAGTCACGACACCGTCTACCTCACGACGGCTGACGCAGAAGGTCGGATGGTGTCTTTCATCCAGTCGAACTATCAGGCCTTTGGTTCTGGCATCGTCATTCCAGGAACCGGTATCAGCCTCCAGAACCGTGGCCGTGGCTTCGTGCTAGACCCCGCTCATCCCAACTGTGTTGGCCCTTCGAAGCGCCCGTTCCACACCATCATTCCGGGTTTCGTTACCGAGCACGGCGAACCACGCCTGAGCTTCGGTGTCATGGGTGGGCACATGCAGCATCAAGGGCACGTGCAGATGGTCACGCGTATTTTCGATCACCACCAGAATCCACAGGCCGCAAGTGACGCGCCCCGCTGGCATGTATACGAGGACTTCAGTGTCGGACTGGAACCTGGGTTTAAGCCGGAAGTTCTGGATGCGCTGGCAGCACGTGGCCACAAGGTTCGATTCGAAACTCGCCCTTGGGCCTTTGGTGGCGCCCAGCTCATCTACCGGGGAGATGGAACCTACATCGCGGGTTCAGACCATCGCAAAGAGGGCTCCGCCGTCGGGTACTGAACGAATCTCCATTGTTCTCCATTGGTAGCACGCACGGGATTCGGGCACAGTTTGGCCACTATTTTTTCGAGGGGAGCGCTGAGATGAAAGTGACCGGTGGTTGTTATTGTGGAGGTGTGCGTTACGAGGTCGATGGCGACCCATCGTTCAAAGCCCAGTGCCACTGTCGAGAATGTCAGTACATCACAGGTGGTGGCCCCAACTTCTTCATGGTCATGCCAGCATCCGGATTCAAACTCAGCCAGGGTCAAACCAAATCCTTCACCCGCAGTGACCTCGCCGCCCCCGTGACACGCGAGTTTTGTCCAAACTGCGGAACGCACATCCTGACGCGAGCTCCAGGGCTCAAAGATGGCATCGTGCTCAAGGTGGGCTCCATGGACGAACCAAAGCAGTACGGCACTCCGCAGATCGCTATCTTCACCATGGATAAACAGACCTATCACACCATCGCTGACGGGCTGCCCTCGTTTGAGCGGATGCCTGGTAGCGCGTGATCAAGGCGCATTGGATTTTCACGCTGCTGATCTTGATGAGCAGTGAAGCGCTAGCCCTTTCCGCAGAGCTGCCGACTGGCAAGGTCAACGGCTTGTGGGCAGATCGTGATGCGGGCATTCGTGCCTTCAAGGGTCTGCCTTATGCAAAGGCGCCGATCGGTCCTCTGCGTTTTCAACCGCCCGTACCACTGCCACCCTGGTCAGGTGTGCGCGACGCGACGCAGCCGAGCGCAGCCTGCCGACAACATCCCGCGCCTGATGCGTTCGTCTGGTCGCGAGGGCCTTTCGAACAGAGCGAAGACTGCCTCTTTCTCAATATCTGGAGTGGCGCATCGCGCGGCGAAAAACAACCCGTGATGGTGTGGGTGCATGGCGGCAGTCACACCACGGGTTTTGGTCATGCGCGCATTTTTGATGGGACAGAACTCGTGCGTCGAGGCGTCGTGGTCGTCACGCTGAACTATCGTCTTGGCGCACTCGGTTTCCTTGCGCATCCTGCGCTTGCCGCAGAAAGCCCTTATCGGTCCTCGGGCAACTATGGTCTGCTCGACGTCATCGCTGCGCTTGAATGGGTCAAGGTGAACATCGGTGCGCTAGGTGGCGATCCAGCTAACGTCACGCTGTTTGGTCAATCGGCGGGTTCACAAACAACCTGCTTGTTGATGACTTCACCGCTCGCGGCGGGGCTTCTTCACAAAGCCATCGGTCAATCCGCGAGTTGTGCCCTGCCCGTTCCTGACAAAGATGCCGACGGTCAGGAGCGTGGTGCAAAACTGATTCAGTCTGCGCTTGGTCGCCCCCCGAATGCGCCGTTACTCAGTGCACAAGCCCTTCGGGAAATTCCGGCTGACCAGTTGCTCGCTGCCGAACTGACAAGTGGCTGGGACACACAAAGCCGAACGGTCATCGATGGCTGGGTCGTCCCCGAACCGGCGCGCAACCGGTTGCTGCGCGGTGACCAGGCGAAGATCCCACTCCTGGTGGGTTCAGCCGCCGACGAAGGGGTTGGATTGCTCCCTCTGAACGAAAAGATCACCACCGCCGAGCTGGAGCAGCGCCTCAACAAACGATTTGGTTCTGCCGCGCAGGAACTCCTCAGACTCTATGCAGAGGACCTCAAACTTTCGCCAGGTCATGTCGAGCGCGCTGTCAATGCCGATCAGTTTCTGACCCTAGGGATGCGTGAATGGGCGGAGTTGCACGCGGCGACAGGGGCACCGACTTATCTCTACCAGATGAAGCACATTCCACCCGCATTCCGACTCTATGACCCGGACAATCCTGCTCTGGATTTACCCGACGGCCCGAGGAGCGTTGGTGTCTATCACTCTGGTGACCTGGCGTATGTGTTCGGCAACACTCGTCAGATCGGCCTCTATTGGGATGAAGAGGACCATCGGTTATCCAAGCAAATGGCGGATTGTTGGACGCAGTTTGCGAAGACCGGAAATCCCGATGCGGGCTTCACGTGGCCACGCTTCGATCATGATCAGAAGCAAACCCTGGTCTTTGACAAGGCTCCGCACGTAGTCAAAGGCGTGCGGAGCGAGAAGCTCGATGCCATCAAGGCCGGGATGGGGCTCTAGCCCCTCCACTCATCGACCGACGTAAACCGCCGGCCGCTTCTCGAGGAACGAACGCACGCCTTCCTTCGAGTCTTCAGTCTGTCGCAGGCGCGTGATCTGTTCAATCGCCCAACGACCGGTATCTCTCCAATCGGGCTCAACCGTTCGACGCAATCCTTCTTTTAAGGCCTGAACGGCGAGTGGTGGATTGCCGGCGATCTTGCGTGCGATACCCATCGCCACTTCGAGGAAGGTCTCTGCGGATTCAACACGCGAGACAAGGCCAATGGCCTGAGCGGTCTTGGCATCGATCAAATCACCGGTGAAGAGCATCTCTGCCGCGCGCTCACGACCCACCAACGCCGCCAGCCGACCGAGGCCCGGTGCGTCACAACAGAGTCCACGCAATACAAAGAGCTCGCCGAACTTCGCCTTCTCCGAGGCAACCCGAATATCTGCCATGAGCGCAAGTTCCATCCCCCAACCAACAGCTGCACCGTTTACTGCGGCGATCACCGGAATGTTGGTATGTAGCAACGCATCCGCTGCCGGAGTCAGACCACCCGTGGCTTTGGAACGATCTCGAAACTCGGTGGGTGCGGGCGCCGTGGATCCAAGAATCTGCTTCACGTCGTCACCCGAGCAGAACGCGCGTCCACTGCCTGTAATCACAAGCGCCCGCGCTTTACTGTTACGCACATAGTCTTCCAACAATCGGTAAGACTGATACGTCAACGCGTTCATGGCCTCTGGCCGGTTCAGCGTGATAACACCCACGTGATCTTTCTCTTCGTACAACATTTCGAGTTCGCTCATGACTCCCCCTGAAGCTAAGTGCAGCCGTTTGTTTGAAGTGACTTACCGATAACCGAGATAACACTTGGCGTTCTCGAGTACTCGCCTGGCGCGAGCGACGGGATCAGGATACTGATCGCGCAACGCCTTTGATCGAACTTCGAGTGCAAGCGGAATATCGGACTTGAAAATCTTCAGCGACTCGCGCAGCGGTAACGCACCTTCTCCTGCCAACATGCGTTCATCCACCGCATCAGCAAGCAGGCTCTGATAGTCCTCCGCGCACGTAGCGCGTCCGTCGCAGAACTGGGTGTACGGCATCCTCTTGGGATCAACACGCTGGAGTAGATTGAATTCACCACAACGCGCCAGATGAATGCTGTCAACCAGCACACCACCTGCGGGGTGTCCCACGTCTTCGACGATGGCGAGCGCCTGACTCAGTTTCTGGATGGCGGTGATCCGCAGGAACTCAAGACATGCGCGAAGTCCACACCGTTCGCTATACACCGCGAGTTCCTCAAAGGCACGACGATTGAGTGCCTCATCCGTACACGAAGAGACGATCAGCGCATTCTTCGCTTCAAGCGCCGCGCCGACGTCGAGGATGAGTCGGTGCCCATCGTTGATCTTGCCATCTGCGCCGATCCAAACGGGTTCAACGTCGAGCACCTCCACACCGGTGCCACGCAGGATGTCCTGCACACGTCGTGTAGTTTCAGCAGTCCATTCTTCGGGCTTGACCGTAAAGCCTGTCGCCTTGAAACCAGACTCGACAGCAGCACGCGCAATTTCTTCCGGAGAAAACTCCGGCAAGACCCCTGCAGCCAATGACAACAAATGCACTTCAGGACCCTCCTGCTACCGGTGCCGGTGCAAAACTACGTACGTTGGCAAGGAACACGCAGATCGCCAGGATCGACAACATGCCCGCAACTACGAAGGCCGCACCCGGGAAATAAGTGATGGCATCTGGACCGGTGAACGCCGCAAAGGTCTGTGTCATCAAGAGCGGCCCGATGATCGCACCAACACTCGCCACACTCGCCATCACCCCTTGCAGTTCACCTTGCTGATTCGCAGGAACCCGCGCCGCAAGCAAAGTCTGGATGGAGGGCATGACGAAACCTGATAGTGCTGATACGAAGCACCAGAAATAAACCGTCATCCCATTCGGGGCGAGCCCGATGCCGATGTAGGCCATGGCTGCGGATGCAAAGCCGAGCAACGCAGCACGTGGCGCACCGATTTTGGGAATGACGATACGAATCAACCCGCCTTGCACAATAGCCATGAGGATGCCGACAAAACCCATGGACAGGCCCACGTAACGAGGCGTCCAGTCGAACTTCTCGATGGTGTAAAAACTCCAGTTAGCGGGATAGACGTGGTGCCCGAGATTGTAGAGAAACACCGCGGCGATGAGCCCACCAAGTACCGGATAACGTCGGATTTGCAAAAACGCGCCCACAGGGTTCGCACGCCGCCAGTCGAACGGTCGACGATTCTCCACCGGCAGGGTCTCTTTCAAGACAAGCCAACCATAAATCGTGTTTACCATCGCGAACGCCGCTGCAGCGAAGAACGGCGCGCGAATGTCCCATTCACCGAGCAGCCCACCGAGTGTCGGTCCGATAATGAAACCCATTCCAAAGGCCATACCCATCAGTCCGAAGTTCTGCGCACGCTCATCCGGTGCACTCACGTCTACGATCAGCGCATTCGCCGTCGCATAGGTGGCGCTGGAAAGTCCGGTGAGAATGCGGCCGACAAAGAGCAGTACGAGCGTCTCCGCGAACCCCATCAACAGATAGTTGATGGCATAAAAGCCGAGGGACAGCAGCAACACTGGACGTCGCCCATACGCATCACTCGCCGCGCCAAGAATCGGTGCAAAAAAGAACTGCAAAACCGCATAACTGAAGAGCAGATAACCACCCCAGACAGAAGCTTCGGAAAGTCCAGTCCCCATTAGTTCAGCCAGCAAGAACGGCATCACCGGCATGATGATTCCGAAACCCGCAGAGTCGATCAGCAGTGTGATGGTGACAAAGGTCAGGGCGTGGCGTTTGCGGGCAGCGTCCATGGAAACAGCTTTGGGGTCGAACCGCGACTATAGGAGGGGGCCCCACAAGATTGAAGTCCGTTCTTCCGACTGAACGTCCGGCAAGTGCTTTCCGGACGAAAGTTCAGCGTGTAAGGTCAGTTTTTCCTGATTGCGAGCTCATCGCTGATGTCCGAACCTGTTGACTACATCGAACGCACCCGCAGCCAATATGACGCCTTAGGATACCCACCCTATGGTTGGGTAAAGAACGAAGACTCCCCACCCTTCACACCCCTCGCCAAGGCACTCGATCGCGCCAAAGTGGGTTTGATCTGTTCCGGTGGAATCTATTCGCGTGGCCAAATCGCCTTTCACTTTAAGGACGACATCAGCTATCGCAAGGTGCCCATGCGAGCACCCGCTCATGAACTTCGGGTTACCCACTTTGCGTATGACCTGCGTGATGCACGCAAAGATCCAGCGGTTGTTTATCCAGGAAAGACACTCGCCGCGCTTGCAGACGCCGGTGCCATCGGCAGTGTAGCCGACAACGCTTATACGTTTATGGGTGGTATTTATTCGTCTCGGAAGGTGCGCGAAAAACTTGCACCTGCGTTGGTGGCGGAATGTGTACGCGATGAGGTGGATGTCGTCGTCCTGGTCCCAGTCTGACCCGTCTGTCATCAATCCGTTGGATTGATCGCCCGTCAGCTCGAAGCCAAAGGCATCGCCACTATCTGTATGTCGAGCGCACGTTCTATCACCGCATCGGTAAACCCACCGCGAGCCGTTTACCTCGACTTCCCCTTGGGCCATACCGCTGGAAAGGCTGAAGACCTGGCCGGTCAACGCCACGTCATGATCGACACCTTACGTGCGCTGGAGACGATTCAGGTGCCTGGCACCATCGTGCCACTCAAGTATCGGTGGAGCGACGATGACGAATGGAAAGAGACTGCGATGCGACCACGCAAAGATGAAACCGGGCGCAAGGTCACAAGTGATGACCGCACCGCTCGCCTCGATACTCCGCAATATCAATTAGATGCAGATCGGGATGAAGCAGATCCGAATTGTCCGACCTGCGTTTTTCCGGAGGCTTGAAGGTGTTGATCGGCATCGCTGGCATGAGCCACGAAACCAATACGTTTTCACCGGTCATCACGGATTTGAAGCGATTTTCAGGTTCTGCGAACACACCACCCTCGGGTGATCGCGCTCTCAAGATCTATCGCGGCACGGGGACCTGTGTCGGCGGGTTTATCCAGGTTTGTGCGTCTCGTCGATATACCTTTGAAGTCGGCATCGCTGCCGGTGCCGCGCCGAGTGGTCCTGTTGAGAACGATGCATACGAGCTGATGACTGCGGCGATGAACTCAATGCCGAGCTGCGCAACCGCCGTTCCAACATGGCTCTGATTGATAGCAGCGATGTCCGGCAGCTGTCGCTAGATGTTCATCGTTGCAGGATCGCACGGGACGTTTCAGAGACCTTTTCCACACCTGCCGGATCAGTGGGTAATACCAAGGGGCGAGGCACTGCGACGCCTCGTTGGCAGGCAGGGCGCACTTCCATCGTCTCCATCCATCGTTTGAGATGGTCGAGCCCGTCCAGTGATACACCCGACCAGAAATACAACCGCACCCAACACCAATTGGCGATGTCGGCGATAGAAAAATCATCGACGAGAAACTCGTGGTGAGCGAGCTGCCCGTTGAGTACTTCGAACAAACGTCGGGATTCGTTCTGGTATCGAGAAATAGCTTCCGGAATCTTCTTTTCCATCGCCCGAAAGAAGACGTTCGCTTGACCCATCATCGGGCCCACACCACCCATCTGAAACATGAGCCACTGGATGACTTGCGAACGGCCTTTGACATCGGTCGGCAAGAGCTTGCCCGCCAATTCCGCGAGATAGATGAGGATCGCACCTGACTCAAACACCGCAAAACCATCATGCACGATGGCTGGGATTCGGCCGTTGGGATTGATGGCCAAAAACTCAGGTAGTTTCTGCTGATTGGAACGCAGATCGATCTCGTGCAGCTCATACGGCAGCGCCAATTCTTCAAAACAAACGGACGCCTTCCAGCCATTGGGCGTCGAGGAGGTGTAGAGCTGGATCACAGTGAGCCTTGAGTGAGGTCAGCAGAACAAGTTCAGCGGAACAATGCATCGATGGCACCGGCAGCGGCCATACGATGTTCCTTCTGCCACGGACTGCCGACTTCTTTACCAAATTGAAGAAGGATCTCTTCGAGTTCGTCTGCGCCACAGTCCAAGCGCTCGCAACAGATGCTGAGGACGTCGTTCTTGTGAAAGTGAACCAATTCGAGGGAACGGGCAGACGCCGCTGCGATCAACGCATCGTGATAGATCATGCCATCAGCGGCATAAAGAGCCCGTTGGTTGGCGTGCACTTCAGCGATAGAGCTGGGGAGTCCGGGAAAGGCCGGATCACGCAACGTCAGAATGCTTGGATTCCAGGTATCAAGATCAAGGTCATTGAACAATCCTTCGAGACCGGCCTTCGCGTGGGCTATGGCATCGGCACGAACTTGACCCACCAACGCCTGGGCGGCATCGGTAGGCATCTTCAGCGTTTCATGGTGATAGGGTTGGGCAGGAAGACCGGGGGTAATCAGATCGAGATGACGGCGATCAAGGATGACCGGTTCGCCGACTTCTATGCCGATGGTGACCACAACGGCCCACCCATTGTGTTCCCAGACACCGATGGCCGCAGGTTTACGGTGATCGTCGTCAGCCATGCGGAACCAGGGCGAAAAAGGCTGCCAGGGCGAAGAAGTTCACAAATCCCGTTCAAAAACAAGGTTTGAGACAAGGCTAAGTCTTTTCACAGAAGGCAGCAAGTCAAAGGACCCACGGCCACATGCAATTCATCACCAAAACCGCAATCAGCTGTGATTAACCGCCGAAATCATCAAACAAGATGTTATCGGGTTCGACACCCAGGTCATCCAACATCTTCAGCACCGCCGCAATCATCGGCGGTGGTCCGCAGAGGTAATACTCACAATCCTCTGGTGCCGGGTGACTCTTCAGATATCTATCAAGCACCACCTGGTGAATGAAGCCTTTGAGGCCGGTCCAATTGTCTTCAGGCAGTGGATCGGACAACGCGACGTGCCAAGTGAAGTTCTCATGCTGCTCGGCGAGCTCATCGAATTCTTCCACATAGAACATCTCGCGCAGGCTACGAGCGCCATACCAGTAACTCATCTTGTAATTGGCTTTCTTGCGCTTGAGCTCGTCGAAAATTTGCGAACGCAGCGGCGCCATACCCGCACCACCACCAATCCAGATCTTCTCGTTTCGTGTCGGCTTCACGTAAAAGTGACCGTACGGTCCGAAGACCGTGATGCGGTCACCCTTCTTCAAGTTGAAGGTATACGACGAAATTTTGCCTGGTGGCAGATCTGTTCCCGGCGGTGGGCTGGCGATCCGGATATTGAACTTGAGGATGCCCTTCTCATCTGGATAGTTCGCCATCGAGTAGGCGCGAATCGTCTGTTCATCAACTTTGGACTGATAACGCCAAACGTTGAACTTGTCCCAATCC
>SYFY01000025.1 GCA_005799745.1 Gammaproteobacteria bacterium | reverse complement strand
GGCGTTATCGACCAGCATGCCCATGGCGATCATCAGCGCGCCGAGGGAGATACGCTGCAGTTCGATGCCAAAAAGCGCCATGAGATACAACGTGCCGAGTACAGTGAGAAAGAGCACGGAGCCCACGACGACACCTGCTCGCCAACCCATGAAGACAAACAAGGCCGCGAACACCGAGAGCACCGATCCCGCCAGATTCCATAGAAAAGCGTTGATTGCAGCTTCTACAGCGTCATGCTGTGCGTAGATCTGAATGACTTCCATGCCCAGCGGCAGGTCAGCGGACAACGCCGTCATCCGCGCATCGATCTGGTGCCCGATGTTCACCACGTTCTGTTCCGGATCGACGGATACGCCGACCGTGATCACGCGTTTGCCGTTGTGGTGAATGAGGTGGAATTGCGGATCGAGCGGCTGCCTTGAGATCGTCGCGATATCGCGAAGGCGCAAGATGCCGGTGGTGCCGGCTTGGCCTATGCGCATATCACCGACAGCATCGACGGTATCGAAGGCCATCTCCGGTGCGATGCGTACGCGGAGATTTCCCAGGATGTCGGTGCCTGCTGGCAGTACGCGGTTTTCCGTGCCGATACTGCCGAGCACTTGTTCCAGTGGTAGACCAAGCCGAGTCAGGCGCTCGTGGGAGATATCGACGTACAAGGCATCAATGGGCTCGCCTGCGGTTGTAACTTTGGCAACACCTGGAATGCCTGACAATCCGGTTTCGAGGCGGCGGGAAACATCGGCAATATCCGCAGGGGTGAATCCGTCGATGGTGATCGCGTAGAGCATACCGTAGACATCCCCGAAATCATCTTCCACGTGGGGTGTGTCTACACCGGGTGGCATGCGCTGATAGGCCTCACCGACTCGCCGTCGAAGTTCATCCCAGACCTGAGGAATTTCTTCTTCGGTGATCGACTCGATCATCTCCACTTCGATTTCGGATCGACCAGGAACCGATTTGGAAATCATGTGATCGAGATAAGGCAACTCTTGCAGCGCGGACTCCAGGGCATCGGTGACTTCCTGTTCCACCTCAACCGCTGATGCACCGGAGTAGGACGTCACGATGTACGCCATCTTCACCGGGAAGTTGGGGTCTTCGAGTCGACCCACAGATTGAATGCCCCACCAGCCACCGAAGACACAAACAGCAATCAACAACCAGGTATAGAGTGGACGCTCGATGGCGAAGGTGGCGATGTTCTGCAACATGCGTGCTTCAGGAGTCAGCGAGTGGTCGGATGCGCATGCCAGGCTGCACGAGGTGTGCACCTGCCGCGACGATCCACTCACCACCCTTGAGGCCTTTGGTAACTCGGAAACTGCCTGATGCGTCGGCTTCAACGGTTACAACAAGCCGCTGCACAGCACCGCTTTCTCGATCAACTGCCCATACCGCGAACTCTCCTTCCGGCGTCGACACCACGGCACCTGCCGGGACCAACACAGAAGTGGCGGCATTCAAATCGTCACCGAGCATCACCATGACGTTCGCGGTCATACCGGGGAGGATGTTCCAGTGCGCGGGTGTATTCATGGAAAACGTGACGAGATAGGTTTGCGCTACCGGGTCTGCTTCGCCGCGATTTTCACGATAAGTGAGGGGAAAGGCTTCGCCTTTGATGAATGGAAATCGCGCGGTGATCGAGGCCACTTCTGTTTGTGGAATCGTGGCGAGTAACGCCTCAGGGACGTTGACGGAAACGAGTAATTCCTTGAGGTCGGCAATGCGGGCTACGGCGTTGCCGGTTTGCACGACGCCGTGGTTGTCGAGGAAACGATTGACCACATAAGCGTCGAAGGGCGCCCTGATTTCCGTTTCCGTCAGATTTTTGCGGGCTTGATCGAGATGGACAGACCGCAATTCATGTAAGGCCATGGCATCGTCGACCACCGCCTGCGAAATCACACGTTTTTCGAGAAGCGCGGTTTTACGATCAAGAT
Source organism: Gammaproteobacteria bacterium (assembly GCA_005799745.1). Lineage (GTDB taxonomy): Bacteria > Pseudomonadota > Gammaproteobacteria > Pseudomonadales > Azotimanducaceae > SYFY01. Next base: position 8,330 of record SYFY01000025.1, on the reverse strand, counting down.
CCTGTTTAGCCAGCTGGCGCTGAACTTCGGCCTCTCGCACGGCGAGTTCGAACTCGCGCTTGTCGAGTGCAGCGACCAATGTACCAGCGCGAACGGTTTCACCTTCGCGTGCCTTGATGACCTGCAGCGTCCCAGCGACCTCAAATTTGAGATCAACGATTTGCGAGGCTTCAACTTGGCCTACGAATTCAAGCAGTCTACTGGTGACGGTTGACTGTACTTGCATGACCCTCGCTACGCGCTCGATCTGCGTGTCGGGTGGTAGCGGAGGCTCGGGCTCACAGGCCGCAAGCAGCAGTACCAGAGGAAGAAACCATCTCATGAGGTACTGCTCATACTTCAGCTAGTGCGCAGCGGCCAGACGCGCTGAGCTGTCCGACGATCCCGGCGCGGGAAGATTTTGGGCGAGCTGTACCAGGCGGGAGAACATCCCTTCCCGATCAAACTGATCAGGGAGAAGGCGCAACATGCCGAAGAAGCGCAGACCTTCAAGGGCGAAGAAGAGAATCTGTGCCAGCTGACCGTCTCCGTTGTCGTTGGTGATGTCCTTAAGTAGCTCGGCAATTTTTTCACGCGCCGCTTCGAGTAGCGAAGGGTCTTCTGCTGCAGCCGCGATGATCGCGAGCGCCATGGATTCAGTTCGTGGTTGTTCCTCTTCCTCCGTCAAAGCCATGTGGGCGACGAGCGGTGATTCGGTGACTCCTCCAGAAGCTTTGTGTCGCTGCAGGCTGTTTTCAAAACTGTCTAGCACGAACCGCAGCATGCCCTCGAGCAATGCACGCTTCGATGGGTAGTGATAAAGGACGCCACCCTTCGAAAGGCCCGCCTCGGCAGCGACGGCATCAAGGGTGAGGTGACGTGCACCCTTGGTGTCAACGATTCGAACTGCGGTCTCCAGAATTCTCTGACGAGTGTTTGCGGCAGTGTTCATGATGATTGAACTGTACCATCTGGACGGTATAGTGAGAATACCCGAGAACGTGAAACGTGTTTTAGAACATTTTTTGATTAAACCTAAAAAAGTGTCTGGGAAAAGGTCTAACTGGCCCTTACGAGAGAGCCAAAGATCGAATTCAGACTTTTACAAGTTCTGCTTTGAGGTGCTTTCCCGCGATGTAGTAGTGCCAGGCGCTCCACACATTCGCCAGAGACAGGGTCATGAGCGCGTAGCGCATCGAGTCGTCGCCGTATTCCGGTTTCAGCAGATCACTGACTACACCGACCATCTGCGGTCCGAGACCGAGGCCGATGATATTGATGATGAACAACAGCACAGCCGCCGCAACGGCTCGCATTCGCAGCTCCACCAAGCCTTGTGTCTGCGAAAAGGTCGTTGCCTGGTAAAAGTTGCCGAGCATCACGGGGACCAACATGAAAAGCAGTGCTAGGTTTTCCGTCGGGGCGAGGTAGATGCCGAGGTTAAACGGCACGCTGAGGAGCAGCGCGACGCTGACGATCCAAAGGTACCAGCGAGTATCGCGTGCACCGAATCGATCTGCGAGCCAACCGCCCATGACGATGCCGATACCCCCTGGGATACCTAAGATCAGACCGAGCCAGGTACCGATCTCACCTGACGACATGCCATAGGTGCGGCTGAGGAACGCCGGCGCGAAAGTCGTGAAGCCGTAACCGACAAAAGCAGTGAGCGCTCCGCCAATGGCGAGGTGAAGAAAGGACTTCTTGCGCATTAGAAACTTGAAGGTCTCCACGACGCCGGGTTGACTCCCTGCTTCGACGAGACCGTCCGCCATCCCACGGGGTGGTTCTTTGACGGTGTAGCGGAACAGGATGGCGAGAAGCAGCCCGGGGATGCCCACGAGGAAAAAAGCCATGCGCCAACCGAAGAACTCCTCAATCCAGCCACCGGCTAGAAAGCCGAAGAGGATGCCGAAGGGAATCCCAAGCGCGTAGATTCCGAGCGCAGTAGCCCGTTGTGCGGGTGGGTAGTAGTCGGAAATCATCGAGTGGGCCGGCGGGCTGCAGCCCGCTTCCCCCACACCGACGCCGATTCGCGCGATGAGAAGCTGCCAGTAGTTTTGCACGAGACCAGAAACGGCGGTCATCGCGCTCCAAATGGTGAGCGAGATGGCGATGAGGTTGCGGCGATTGCTGCGATCTGCGAGTCGTGCAATCGGAATGCCCAAGCTCGCATAGAACAAGGCGAAGGCGAAGCCAGTGAGTGCACCCAAGGCAGCGTCACTCTGGATGTCGAGGTCTTTGCGAATAGGTTCCAACAGGATCGAGAGGATTTGCCGATCGATAAAATTGAATGTGTAGACAACGACAAGAATTCCGAGCACGTAGCGACGCACAGACGGCGTGAACACCGATGCGTTGTGTAGGGGTTGAGACATGAATGCTCCCTCGCAGAGGGGGTGCATCCTACCGGCAGCATTAAACTGGGGCTACCAAGGTATCTGAGGTTCGTGTGTTGGTCGGTTAGCCCGGCTTACAACACCAACGGGATGAAAGGGTCAGCGCCAGGCGCACCTGACGCTGACAACATGGGTGAGTGTTTGAGTGGCTGCGTTCTTTGACGCATTCCTCGGTGGACTAACAGCATCGAGACACGTCCTCCAATCACGCTTCTAATCAAGCTTCCTTTGATCAAGCTTCCTTTCATTAAGCTGCCAGGCGCGCCGGCTCGACGATTTTGTCGTTGGCATCGGTGCCTAGCGGATTGGCCGGAATGTCACGCAATACCCGTTCGCCATACGTGCTGTCGAGCGCACTCACTGCACGAGCGATCTCAATGGCCCAGGGTTTTCGGGCTTCGATCGCACGGCCGAGCACGATCGCGTAGCCGATGGCTCCACCGATCGCCAAGATTCCAAAGATCCATTCCACATTCATTCTCCTCGTCTGGTTCACTTGCCGGTGAATCGAAAACCGATACGACCGGATGGGCGCTATGCCCGGTGAACGCCGAAGAGTGATTGAGGAGGGGGGAGGTCAATCATCTCACCGGCGTTGCACCGGGAGATGACGGTGCAACTTACATAGCCACTGGGCTCGTGGTGGTGTGTTTAATGTCCACGTTATTCGCGAACATAAACGCACCAAACACCTCGTGTTCCATGGAGTAAATTCCAAAGGAACCGGCCCCAAACGAATCCCCGCAATCGGCTTGTGGCCGTAGGGATTGGCTCCGTAGGGATTGGTGTTGGGTGAGCTGGTTTGGTTGCATTTGTCGTTTCATAGCGAGAGGCAGCGTAGCCGCAGCTGTATGTCTGTCCAGCTTAATTTTCAGGAAAGTTCTCTAAATGAGGAGAAATATGTCTCCTGCGGAGCGGTCCACTACTCGAGATGGCGGGACTTCGAAGGCTCTGCGATGGCAGCCACCCGGATTTCTCCATCTGCCTGGTGTTCGTCTCTGTTGGGCGAGCGATAGAGTTCGACCACCCGATTTTCCAAATTGGCGAGTGTGGCTCGATATTCCCGATGAGGCGCAAGCACCGGTCCGAGAGACATGACCATGTTTTCAAGACGCTCCGCATCGCCGACTTCGGTGATGAGCCGAGAAGCGTAGTGTTCAACGTGTTCGCGCACCAATCCGGTCAAGACCGCGGGTTCGAGGGACTTTGCGGTAGCGACGAAGGTTTGATGATTGGGGTCGGAAATGACGTCCGCCCAGGCGAGGCGGGCGAGGCTGACGATGACCGGGTGGTTTTCATTCAAGGGTTGAGCCAGTGAATCAGCAGTCGTGAGCGTGGCGTGGGGGGATAAGTCCATGCTTATCTCGCGCGGCAGATCGAGGCCGGCAACCCAACGACGACCTTCCGTGGTGGACAACCATTGCCATCCTCCCAAAGCTGCTGAGGCAACCAATCCCGTGAGGAGTAGGGATGTCATACGGCCACGACCAGGTACCCCAGACTTCGTGGTCACAGCGCGAGTCGGTGTACCGCCAGTTCCTGTTCGTCCCGGTCGGGGATTTGCAGCTTCTGACTCGGAACCTGGAAGAACGACTTCCGCTGCCTCCGTGATAACGATCTCTTCGATCTCTAGTGGTCCCGAGTAAAAAACTCGTAGGTGACGCAGGGAGGGTTTGGGTAGTTGGTTGTCACCAGGCGACATTGCATTGTCGAGAAGAGGTACTTCTGGCGCGCTATCGTTGATCTCGGCCGCGATGAAATAACGGGTTCGGCCAATGTGCAGCTGTACCCCGTTGCTGAGTTTGTGATGCGTCGTGACGGGCCGACCATCGGCGCGGATTCGACCGGCAATGCAAGACAACCACAATTCATCTTCAACGATGTCGAAACGCGTCGCGTGGGCGGCATGATCCGGTGAAACAACCAGCTCACCATCTTCACCCGCACAAAGAATGGCGCCAGAAACCAGGCGCAGCGAAAGGCTGCGATCTTCGGAAATGAGATACCACTGCCGGTCATCCGCGGCAGTTGGCGCGGAACCCGAGCCGTGCGCGCGAGACGGCGCAGGCTTTGTTTGCAAAGCCGCGGACGGAGTCTCGTCCATAGCTGTGTCTCTTGGCCTGACAGCCTATTTCTTATTGTTCTTCTTATTGTTCTGCTTACAGTTCTTCTTATAGTCAGACTATTGTCAGAACTTGTTATCTGAACGGTTGAACTGACTGCGTTCGACGACTCGTTCTTTTTTATTCTTCAGGCTCTCAGTACGAACAGTAACAAAATTCGGCGAGCGCGGAAGCAGGCGCGGAACATTTTACCCAGATGTTTCGGCATCACCCTTTTAACCCGGCGGCTCCCAACGCAGCCCTTCTGCCCAGCGGCCTACCCGGGGTATGCTCCGATCATGAGAAACCTAGTCCCGTTTTCCCTGGAGCTGACTGACGCGCAAACGTCGGTTTCCTTCCCTGCCCGGCGCCCGAGTCTCATCGCTTTCGTGAAAGAAGACTGTCCGACGTGCCGTGAAGTCATGCCGGTTCTCGGCGCACTGCGTGAGGCGTGCGGTGACGAGCTCGACTGCCTGGTGATTGGTCAGGATCGGGGCGGCAATCGGATGTTGATGTCGAAACACGGCTTCTCATTGCTCGATGACTCATCACTCAAAGTGTCCTTTGCCTGGGACATCGAGACCGTCCCAACGCTGGTCCGGGCCGACGCGCAGGGGAGATTCACGAGTGAGCTAATCGGCTTCGTCCGCGATGAGTGGAAGGCACTTGCCGCCGATGTCGGCGCCGGTGACGACACCCTTGAGGGGCGAGTCGATTGGTCGAAGTTGCCTGCATGGCGACCCGGTTGTGGCTCAAAGTCTGCCGATCCGATCATCGCTGATCGCCTGAGAGCAGAATCGGAGAACAGCCCCTTGCGCGCGCGCAAGATCGAGATTGGTCAATACGACGACGAATTTGAATTTATGTTTGATCAGGGTTTCAGCGATGGCCTGCCGCTGATTCCACCAACACCAGAACGTGTGATTCGGATGCTCGCGGGTACCTCACGCGATCCGCAGGATGTGGTTGCGGAAGTGCCACCGAATCTTGGGCCAGCCACCGTCGAGAAGGTTGCGATCAATGCGGTCATGGCTGGCTGTCGGCCGGAGTACTTCCCCGTTGTACTCGCTGCCATCGAAGCGGTGTGTAATGAGCAATACAACATCCACGGCGTCATGGCGACGACGATGGGTGCAAGTCCAGTACTCGTCATCAATGGACCTATTCGTCATCGCATTGGCATGAACATGAAGCTCGGTGCGTTAGGCCAGGGTAATCGCGCCAACGCGACGATTGGGCGTGCGGTGCGATTGGCAGTGCGCAATATCGGTGGCGCCAAACCTGGCGGCACGGAACGCTCTACACTCGGCAATCCCATGAAATTCACCATGTGTTTTGCAGAGTGGGAAGAACGCAGTCCCTGGGAGCCCTTGCATGTGGAGCGAGGTTTCCGCGCCGAGCAGTCCGTGGTCACGGCCTACACCGCATCGAGTGGTCCGGCGCTCATGGTGGATCAGGATTCCCGCACCGCCTCCCAATTAGCCGGATCGTTTGGTCTCGCCCTGGAATCGATCTTCGCCACCAAGGCGCACTATGCAACGGACACGTTGATGGTCATCGTGCCTGAACACGTCGATACGCTGAAACGCGACGGATACACCAAGGCTGATATTCGAAGGCGGATTCAGGCAGTGTCATCACGACCGATTTCCGCGTTACTCGCCAACGACATCTCCGCGACGGGCTTCAAAGCCGAGTTTGCCGTCGGCAAGAGCGAAGCGGAGCTTGCCAGACTGATTCCAAAGTTCCGGCGCGACGAGGACATCATGATCGTTGTTGCGGGTTCCGAAGCAGGAAAATTCTCCGGGGCGTTTCATGGCTGGGCGACCGGTGCCATTGGTTCGGTGCCTGTGTCGAAAGCTATTGACCCCTGGATGTAAGACGGATGTGAAGACGTAAACAAGCCAGCGAACACAAACCGAGACCGGAGGAGACATAGCGATGACGTTGATACTCGATCCCACAGACGAGCGGGTACCTGTCGCCAGACAGATCACGCCACGTCCCGCAGAGCTGAAAGGACGGGTGTCCTTTCTCGATATTTCCAAACCCAGGGGCAACGTGCTGATCGACCGGATTGAAGAGCTCCTGCGCTCCAAACATCCGAGTGTCGAAGTGCAACGATTTGCCAAGCCGACGTTTACGAAGCCGGCGCCGGATGCGCTGCGTGCGGAAATTCGGGAGCGCAGCGACTTCGTCATCGAAGCGCTGGCCGACTGAGGCTCCTGTACCACGTGCAGTTTGCATGACACGGTATGGTTTGAGATTCAGGGCATTCCCGCAGTGTCCATTGCATCAAGTGAATTCAAGGATGCGGCCGCCACGCAGGCGAAAGCACTGGGTATGACGGATGCGCGATGTGTGTTCGTGCAGCACCCCATTCAGGATGCAACCGATGCGGAGATGCGCCAGAAGGCGGAACAAGTGGTGGATGAGGTGATTGCTGCGTTGATCAAGGGATCATCGAACTGATCAACGATCCGGCGGCGCGGCAACCGGCTGAACGGTAACTAGAAGGGGCGGGAACGATGCCAGCGTTTAGAGGATTCCCCGAAGGCACTCTGCGCTTCCTGGATGAACTCGAGGCGAACAATCGCCGCGAGTGGTTCGATGAAAACAAAGAACGGTACAAAGCAGAAGTCCGGGAGCCAGCGCTCGACTTCATCACCGCCATGGCGACGCCACTCGCCGGCCTTTCTGAGCATTTCGTCGCGGTCCCGAAAAAAGTCGGCGGTTCATTGATGCGGGTCTACAAAGACACTCGCTTCAGTCGTGACAAGACCCCGTACAAGACCAACATAGGTATCCAGTTTCGCCACGAGACCGGCAAAGATGTGCACGCGCCGGGTTATTACGTGCACATTGAATCGAGTGAGTGTTTTCTCGGTGTGGGACTTTGGCATCCAGAATCCGAACCCCTTGCGGCGATTCGCAGCCGCATTGCCGAACGATCTTCAGAGTGGAAGAAAGTTCGTGATCAGAAAGGATTTGCGAGGACTTTCAGTCTCGGTGGCACGTCTCTGACAAGACCACCTCGTGGCTTCGCACCGGATCATCCGTGTATCGAGGACATCAAGCGCAGGGACTTTATTGCCGGTTACGATTTTCCGGCGATACAGATTCACTCCAAGGACTTTGTTAAGCAGGTGACGACGGCCTTCAAATCCGCATCACCCTTCATGAAGTTCCTTTGTCAGGCGCTTGATCTGCCTTTCTGACTTCTTGCCTGACCTCTTGGGCTCGACGGTCAAAGCGCGTCGAGATACTTCTCGGCATCCAGTGCCGCCATACATCCAAAACCTGCCGATGTGATCGCCTGTCGATAGACGTGGTCCGCCACATCACCTGCGGCAAACACACCCGGCACATTGGTCGCAGTGGCATTGCCTTCGATGCCGCTGCGCACCTTGAGGTATCCGCCGGCCATATCGAGTTGACCGTTGAAGATTTCAGTATTCGGCGAGTGACCAATGGCGATAAACACACCGCTCAAAGGAATTTCACGGGTGGCGCCGTGATTGCCGCGCACTCGCATACCGTTGACGCCCATGTCATTGCCGAGCACCTCATCGAGGTTGTGATTCCAGATGAACTCGATATTGGCGCGTGCGAAGAGGCGATCCTGCATGATTTTCTCAGCACGCAGCGTGTCGCGGCGATGGACGAACCAGACCTTGCTGGCGATGTTGGAGAGATACAGGGCTTCTTCGACGGCGGTGTTGCCCCCACCGACGACCGCAACTTCCTGGCGCCGATAAAAGAATCCGTCACAGGTCGCGCACGCACTCACTCCTTTGCCCTTAAACGCTTCTTCGGAGGGCAGACCGAGATAACGAGCCGAGGCACCGGT
>SYFY01000004.1 GCA_005799745.1 Gammaproteobacteria bacterium | reverse complement strand
GGCATTGGTCGAAATGTTGCCACCAATGGTGCAACTGCCACGTCCACCGAGGTCAAGGGGATACAAGAGCCCATGACGATCTGCTTCTTCTTGCAGCGTTTGCAGGAGAACACCCGCCTGCACGACGGCAGTGCGGTCGATGGGATCAACCTCTTCAATGCGGTTCATGCGCTCAAGAGAAATTGCGACGTCATCGGGACTGGTATCGCCACCATGCACAAGACCCGTGAGCCCACCGTGGGCAATCACCCGCTGACCATGGGCATGACAGATCGACAGCGCCTGACTCACATCCTCCGTACTCCGTGCACGAACCAGCGCCTTCGCCTGAATCGTATCGCGTCGCCAGATACCGGCGGATCGACCCGTGACATCTGTGCCGGTGAGCACGTTGTCTTTGCCCAAGGCTTCAATCAATGCGTTCGTGACCTTGTCATGGCTCACGTCGATTACTCCGTTCGTTCAGCGGTAACGAGAAACTGAGGCAGACAGAACAGAAAGCGCCCGTCAGAAACAGCAGCCCGCGCCTCTTCGAGCATGCCTGTCGCGGTATCGATGGGCATGGTGCTAAAGGTGCGGATATAACCCACCATGTTGGTGAGCATATTGAGCCCGTTGCCCACCTGATCGGCAAAGGCACTGATCTTCACCTTCGCGGGAGCAAATCCTGCGGAGCGCAGCGCACCGGCCGCTTTGCGCCCGATGTACCGTTCGTTGAACGCCGGTGCTGCGGCATTAAAAAAAGCCTCGGTGCGATCCTTGCCCCACGGCTCGACGAGCAAGAATCCCCAATCACTGTCGATGATGTGCGCGCGGCCGCCCAGCTTGGTGACCCGGTACACTTCCTTCAGCGTCACACTCACATCCGGCACGTACTCGAGCACGTTCTTCATGATCACCCGATCAAAGGTGCCATCAGCAAACGGCAGCCGGTGATCAGTCACGTGGTGGAATGTCAGATTCGGTTTGTCATTACGGTTTGTCGCATCGGAAATAAATCGGGCGTTGATATCGACGCCGTCGACGTGACCCGTCGTCCCCACAATGCCGGCAAGCCCGCCCGCAAAAAATCCCGGCCCACAGCCGATGTCGAGAACTCGCTGGCCGGGTTTGAGCTCGGCGCCTTCGAGAAGGACCAGTTGTTGGTCACGCCACACGAACATCTGCTCGTAGCGGGTAATGCGCTCATCCTCGATTTCGCGCCAATGGTCGGTGTAAAACGATTCGCGAGTGCTCATGGGTCCCCCGTTTGGATTCGGGGAAGCCGTTCCTACCCTTATCGGCCCCTACGGTGTGTCTTCCCCGCCGGAATCATACTGTGTGCCGGCAACGCTGGCGCGGCGGGCTTGAAGCCAACCGCGTTCGGGTGCGGATTCGGCAAGTTCGACGGCCCGATCAAATTCAGACAGCGCGGCCTGCACACGACCCAGAACCACCAGAACATGCGCCCGCGCTGCATAGAGGGGTTGGTACCCGCTGAGCCGTTTGTCCGAGGCAAGTACATCGAGCAAAGCCATCGCATGGGGCGCATCGCCCGCATACGCCATCGCAACAGCTCGGTTAACCGCGACGGCCGGCGAGGAATCATGACGCTCAAGTACACCGTACAGACCGGCAATTTGAGCCCAATCGGTGTTCTTTGCATCAGGTACATCATGCAGCGCCGCAATGGCTGCCTGAATCTGATACGCGGAAGGCGGATATCCCGCACTGACCACCGCATCGATGATGGCACTCCCTTCACGAATACGCGCCCAGTTCCAGAGGCGACGGTCCTGCTCGGTCAGCGGGACAAACTCACCGGCTGCACTGTATCGCGCGTCCGTGCGTGCGCCTGTCAGCAACATCAACGCAAGCAGCGCCTTGGTATCTCCACTTGCGGAAAAAAGCCGAACCAGTTCACGGCCGAGCCGAATGGCTTGATCCATCAGCTTTTCCCGATAGAGATCGAGATTGCCCTGATGGGAATAAGCGTGATTGAAGAGCAGATAGACCACCCGCATCACCGCGTGTTGGCGCGCCTCAAGCTGGTCCGCGGCAGGTACAACAAACCCTTCACCTGTCGCTGCGAGCGCCGCCTTGGCGCGTGTGATGCGTCGCTCCACCGCTTCGCGATTGGATAGAAAGGCAGCCGCAATCTCATGCGCGGACAGATCCAGCACTATGCGCAGCATCAAGACGATCTGCGAATCTTCGGAGAGTGCCGGGTGACAGCAGGTGAAGAGCAATCGCAGCAGATCGTCGGGAAGGTGTTGTTGTTCACTGGCTTCATCAACAGCGAAAGCGCGACTGGCTTCATCCACAAGATCCCAGTCTTCTGCGAGCGGCAGTTCGAAACGACCACGACGAATGCCGTCAATGACGATGTTGCGACCCGTCGTCACAAGCCACGCAACGGGTTGATCAGGCACACCGTCCCGTCGCCAGACTGTTAATGCACGATGGATCGCATCGTGCGTGGCATCCTGGGCCAGGTCCATATCCCGGAAAGTGCGAGCGAGGCTAGCGACTACCCGGGGGTAAGCCGCCTGCAACACTGCGCCGTATTCACTCGCCACGTCTGAACGGGATCAGCTGTGAATCATCTCTTCCGGTGTTGCGATGGGGCGCACTTCGATGGTTCCAGTCGCGGCATCGGGAATCATCGCCGCCTATTCAAGTGCCTTCTCAAGACTCGTCGCATCAACGAGGTAATAGCCGCTCAGCTGTTCCTTGGTTTCTGCAAAGGGACCGTCGGTGACCTGCTTGACGCCACCACATACTCGCACACTCACCGCCGTGGACGTGGGGAGTAACGGATTGCCCGACCATGAGACCCCATCAGCCCGAAGGCGTTCACCAAGGGCAATATGCGCGGCCACGACACGTTCCTGTTCGGCTTCGGATTTGCTCGCCTACAGTTGTTCGTTCTCATAGATCATCAGAAGGTATTGCATGGGTTTCTGCTCCTTATTTATTACACTGGCCTCTGTTGACGAACGAGCCCGATCAGAACCGACATGCCCGAATTCGACGCTGCCTACTATCGACGCTTCTACTACAACCCGGCAACTCGCGCCCAAAACCCGGAGTACGCAAAGCGCCAGGCACGCTTCATCGGCAGTTATGCCCGTTTCATTGAACTACCAGTCAACTCGGTCCTCGATATGGGCTGTGGCGTCGGGCGCGTGCTCAAGGCACTCGGCAAAGAGTTCCCCGCGGCCAAACTCACGGGTGTCGAATTCAGCGACTATCTCTGCGAGAAACATGGTTGGCGCCAAGGCTCGGTGGTGAATTGGACCGGTAAAGCCCATGACCTCGTGGTCTGTAACGATGTGCTTGGATATCTCGACAACAAGCAGTGCGCAGCCGCCATCAAAAACCTGGCGCGGCTGACGCGAGGCGCGTTGTATCTCGGCGCGTTGACCAAGGAAGACCATGCCATCGTCGATAACGACCGCACGGACCCGGACCAACACTTGCGTTCGCTGGCTTGGTATCGACGCCACCTTCGTCCCTGTTTCACGTCGATTGGTGGCGGGCTGTTTTTGCGCAAACCCTTAAAAGTGTCCATGTGGGCACTGGATGCCTTTGAATAAAGGAAGGTCTGAACAATCAGACCTTCTTGAGTCGGGCAGGGATGCACCACCTGACTCACTGCGCGCAGCGCAGTGAGTATGCGAGGAGCGAGCATCGCTCCGACCTGATCAATTCGCAGGAGCGAATTGATCAGAAGCACTAAAAGAAGCGAGCAAGAAGATGCTGCACTACGAATCAGCGGTCCAGTTACGGCAGATGCTTCGATCCCATGTGATCTCTGCGCGTGAACTCATGCAAGCGACCTATGCACGAATTCATCGGCACAACAAAGCACTCAACGCACTCGTTAACGTCCTGCCTGAGGGCGATGCACTGGCGCTCGCCGATGCTGTAGATGCGCGTATTGCTCGCGGTGAAGATGCACCGCTCTTAGGATTACCAATGGCGCCCAAGGACGCCGAGGGAGTCGCGGGGTTTCCAACCACCTTCGGGTTTGCTCCCTATCGTAACCGGATTGCTCCTGCCGACAACCTGATGGTTCGACGACTACGTGAAGCGGGCGCCATCTTCATCGGCAAGAGCAACATGCCGGAGTTTGGCCTCGGCTCTCACACCTTTAACAAACTCTTCGGCCACACTTTTAACCCGTGGAATCCCCAGAAAACGCCCGGTGGTTCGAGTGGTGGGGCAGCGGTTGCTCTCGCGACGGGTATGTTGCCCATCGCCGATGGCAGCGACATGGGTGGCTCACTACGAAATCCGGCATCGTTTTGTAATGTAGTCGGGCTGCGGCCATCCATGGGGCGAGTGCCAGACGATGCGCGCGCCTATGGCTGGTTTTCTCGGCTGGATACACTTGGACCCATGGGACGCACGGTCGATGACGTTGCTCTATTGCTGTCTGTACAGGCCGGACCTGACATCGCCGATCCTCGGGGACTGTCCGAACCGGGTAATACATTTGCAAACGTTGTTGAACGAGGCTTCAAAGGGGCGAGGGTTGCTTTTTCGGCAGATCTTGGTCTACCCATCGATCCTGCAGTTCGCCAGGTGATGGAAACGGTTCCAGACACACTGCGTGCACTGGGTTGTCAGGTTGAAGATGTCACAAAGGATGTCGCTGACATCCTTGCAGGCGCCATGGACGTTTTCGCGACGCAGCGGGGTGCACATCTCGCCTCTCTCGGTCGCGCCTTGGAGGCTTCGCTGCCGGACTGGCGCAACCATGCCAAGGACACCGCCATCTGGAACATCGAACTCGGATTGTCACTTTCTGCAGACGCCGTGCTGCGTTCGGAGATCGAGCGGACACGAATCTACCGGAGCCTTGTTCGTTATCTTCAAGACTACGAGGCGCTCTTCATCCCCGCAGCGCAGGTACCTCCGTTTGACGCAACACTCGACTGGGTGCATGTCATCGACGGCCAGCCGATGCCGACTTATCTCGACTGGATGCGGGTGTGTTGCATGCTCTCCATCACTGATCTGCCGGCCATCAGCGTGCCCGCAGGATTCACGTCAGATCTCCTACCTGTGGGTGTACAAATCATCGGTCGGCCCGGTGGTGACCGATCTTTGTTGTCGCTGGCGAAGGCTTTTGAAACCAGCCAACCATTACATCGGAACCATCCGCCGGATTGACGTTCACCGGCAATGTTTCCGCGGTCGATGCGGATTTTTCGCGTCAATGGATTGACGCTCACAACGCATCGGTGAACGGGCGCACTCAGTGAGCGTGATCCACGGGTAGTCTGGAAACAGCTCGTCCAGCACGCCACGGCTGGGCCAAACCCTGGAGGCTGTTATGCGCAGTCACATTCGGAACCACGGTTACACCCTCGTCGAGCTGCTCGTCACCATCGGTGTGATCGGCATTCTCGCCGCAATAGCATCGCCGATGTATGGCAACCAGATGGACGCCTCCAAGCTCGTCAAAACCCGCAAACACTTCGACGATGCCACGCGTGTTGCCGAACAAGAGTTCGTTAAAGCGCATCAGGTCGAAGGACTGGGTCAGCCCAGTTCCCTGCCGACAACCGCCGCCGAGTGGATTCGCAGGTTCGACTCCGGTGGCAGCGCAGTCGCACCCGACGGTGGTGCAGCGTTCATCACCAATGCGACCGGAGACAGCATCACCGGTGCTATCGGCGTGAACTGGGATGCCACCAACGAAACGTTGACACTCGCTCGCCCTACCTACGTGGACGTGGCCGGGGTGTCCGTTGAAATCACGTCTGAAGGTTTGACTACGCTGCCCTGAGGCATCCTCGATTGCACCGTCTTTGATTGAAGCCTCTTTGATTGGGGTCGGTGGTCGCTGTAACGGCGCCTAGGAGTCGGCGCGGCAGGAGGCAGCGGAGCGAGACGAGGGTCAATTCGAGTACGATTTTTCGTTCGCTTGAGGAGCATAGTGGGGGCTATGTGACGAGAGCGAACGGAAAATCGGGCCGAAGTGGCACCGCCGCAGCCCGTTGATCTTCTGCCGCGCAG
>SYFY01000024.1 GCA_005799745.1 Gammaproteobacteria bacterium | reverse complement strand
TTGTAGGTAGCGTCCCCACTAGCGTCAACAAATGCGGCATCAACAAATACAGTCAGTTCAAGAGCCTGCCTTTCGTTAAGTTTGAAAAGATGCGACGAAGGGAAGCGAGGAAGCGAGGACGCGAGATGCGTGGGAATCTGGCTTTCACTGCAATCCAGATGTGATGCACAGCGGAGTTCCGAAAGTGCGCCGTGCTTATTGCTGAATGCACACTTCGAACGGAGCAGCGATTAAAGTAGTGCAATGATTCCCTCTTGTGCGTTTCGATGACCCTATCGATGGACCAGCTGCTACCGCCATCACTTCGGCTAGCGCCTGCGGACGTCTATCGCCACGCGACGTTAGTCGTTTATTCGGTGGCGCTTTCCGCCATCACCGTTCTTCTCATTTTGTTACTGCTTTGTTGGCTTGACTTCGAATCGACGGCGATGAATGCGGCCTGGTTGTTGCCACTGCAAGCTTTACCTTTGATGGTCCTGTGGCTGACATCGAGCCCTGTGCTTGCGGGGCACGCGTTCATGACGCTTCTGCTCGGCGCAATCGTTTGGGATTTTGGACCAGACAATGGGCACGGCGTGATGGGGGTGATGGCTTTCGCCGTTACAAGCTGGGCTTTCACCGGCCGCTTTGGCGGAGCGATTTGGACCGGCGTCGGTGTGGTGTGGGCGGGACTGTTGGGACCGTTTGTCTTTCGTGCTGATGATTATTCACTCACATTGAGTGTGACCACCGCAGTGATCACATTCGCCGCGGGAATTGCCGCAGGCGTCAACGAGATCACCCGGATTCGAGCCCTCGAAGCTGCGAATCAGGCGCTGCATGAACTTCAGCAGCAACGTGATTCGATGCGTACGTTTGTCGAAGTCGCGTTTTCTGCATGGATAGAAACTCGCGGCGGCGAAATCCGCCGAATCAGCGATGCTGCGTTGCGGCTCATTGGCTCGAGCAGTGAGCCGTTGACGGGCCGGCGATTGCGAGAACTTGTCCATCCTGACGACTGGCCGAGGAGCCTGCAGCTGTTTCGAGAAGCACCTGCCCATGGTTCGCACGGAAATGCGTATCCATCAGGAAGAAGGCCAGTGGCTCTGGATTGAAGTTTTCGGTGTGCCGCTTATAGCTGACGCTAAAGCGGATAGCTCCGCCGATACTCGACCGCTCTGGATTTTTGGTGTTCGCGACATTGCTGAAGAACGCCGGAGTCGTGAACGGCTGATTCGTGCGCAGAAACTGGAAAGTGTCGGTCAAATGGCTGCAGGCATAGCCCATGACTTCAACAACTTGTTGACCGTGGTCAATGGATTCGCCGAGCTCTTGCCAGCCAGTGACGCCCGAGCGCATATCCTCCGCGCAGGGCGCGATGCAGCCAAACTCACCGCAGACATCATGGCTTTTGCACGCAGCTCCCCGGTCGGGTCCGGATCAGTTGATCTCGCCGCACAGATCACCAAATGGCGCTCAATATTTGAAAGTCTGCTTGGTGAACGCACACGATTGATTCTCGATCTCTGTGATGCGCCGCCGGCGCGCATCAGTGAGGCGCAGCTCAACCAGATTCTCCTCAATCTGGTGAGCAATGCACGCGATGCACTCCCGGAAGGTGGCGAAGTGACCATTCGTGTTCTGGATGCAGAAGCAACACTGATTCAATGCGAAACCAGGCAGCTCGTCGCGCGTGAGCACGTTTGTTTTGAGGTGTGTGATATCGGTATCGGCATGATGGAAGATGTCCTCGAGCGCGCCTTTGATCCGTTTTTCACCACGAAGAGTGCGGGTCAAGGCAACGGTCTCGGTCTGGCGAGCGTTTATGGGATCGTGCATCAACAAGGTGGCTTGGTGGAGATCGCGAGTACACGAGGTCAAGGCATGGAAGTGCTGGTGATTCTGCCGCAGCAACACGAGAAAGTTGTTATGGACTCAGGTGTGACCAACCGTCAACCACGGACCCTCGGCACCGCCAAGGTACTGTTGCTCGAAGACAATCCGATGGTTGGGAATCTGATTTCGCAAGCACTCCGTAATGCCGGATATCACGTGGCTGTATGCCGTACCAGCGCGGAAGCGAGAGCCTCGTACAAGGCGATGCCCTGTGAATTGCTGATCACCGATGTCGTGTTGGTCGAAGAGTTGGGAACGGACTTTGTGCTCGAAGTACGCCAGGAAAACCCCGGACTGCCGGTCCTCCTGATTTCCGGCTACGCCGACATCGAAACGTCACGATGGCGTGATTCGGTAGATGGCCGCAGCGGCTTTCTCGCCAAACCTTTTTCCGTAGAAGGGTTGCTTCGTGAGGTGCGCTACCTCCTGCCCGAACCATCAGTGACGTCGTTGCTACTGGATACACAGGCACCGACTACCGCAGACCAGACAAACACCTTACAACTACCTAAATATCCTGCATAAAGCCGTCATCGGTTTCGGCCAGACTGCCGCATCGTTCTGAAGTGCTCGACAACGAGCGGGGGAAGCAACATGCGCCAGGTTTCCATGGCTTTGATCGGCAAGATTTTTCGTAAGAACAATGCGTCATACCTCGTCGTGCATGAGGCGGCAGAGGAGGGCAAGCTGGTCGTCCGCAAGATCGATGGTCACCGTGAAACCGTGCAGATGCCGATCTCCGAAGTTGCCGCTGTTCTGCAGCGCCAATTTGCCTGATTGACTCCCTGGTTGATTCAGGGGTTCGCCGGTGAGACGAGCGGCGCTGCCGCTCCTGTTCCTAGCGGATCAACGCTAGCTGTGGATATCTCCCGTATCCTGACCCCTTGAGGCGGGGCACAATACCGTCCACCGTTGACCGGATCGGTCTCCCTTGAATACCCTACATCGTTTTCTCGCCGGAAACGCGAGCTGGTTTCTGGCGGTTGGCATTCAGAGCGTGCTGTTTTCCTGGTTGGTCACCATGGTGCTGCACGAATCGCCTGCACGCGTCGGTATGGCGCAGATGACGTTGCTGCTGCCTGTTCTGTTGCTTCTACTGGTGGGCGGTGGTCTTGCGGATCGACACGGTGGGGTTCGCATCGCCGTTACTGCGCAAATGCTCGCGGCGGTTCCACCCCTCGCACTGGCGGTGGTCATACTACTCGATGCCCTCACCTTCAGCATGATGCTGGTGTATGGCGCAGCCATGGGTTGTGTGCAGGCGTTTGTTACACCGGCGCGTGATGGGCTGCTTAATGACGTGGCAGGCAGCCGGGTGCAACGCACTGTCATGTTGGCTAGTCTCACTCAGTTCGGTTGTCAGATCGTTGGGGTCGCGCTGGCTGGAAGTGCAGAAGTGTTGGGCGCTGTTCCGTTGCTGGCAGTGCAATCCCTCATCTTTGTTGCAGGCGCTTTCGCACTTCGTGGTCTTGGTTCGAAAGCGAAGCGAGAATCGAAGGAACACCTCAAACTATTGGCAGCGATCATCGAAGGCGCTCGCAGTGTCTGGCATTCGCCCCCCATGCGATTTGTTTGTCTGCAGAATATCGCCATGGGTCTTTTTTTCATGGGTTCGTTCATCGTCACGATGCCGCTTCTGGTGCGTGAAGTGTACGCCGGCAGCGCGGCGGACTTGAGTATCGTCAATGGCGTTAACGCCTGTGGTTTGGCACTGACGATTGTGCTTCTGCTGCGGTTCGGCGACTTGAGTTGGCCGGGACGAACGCTACTCCTGTCACAAGGCATCGGCGCGTTGATCCTGCTCGTGGGTGGGCTTGTTTCTTCCTTTCCGCTCTTCGTCTGCGTCATGTTTTTCTGGGGCATCTGTGGTGGGTTTGCGATGACCATGGCTCGCACCATCGTTCAGGAACTTGCGCCGCCTGAACAACGTGGGCGGATCATGGCCTTTTATGGTTTCACATTTACAGGTGCGGGCCCTCTTGGCGCTCTGCTCAACGGCTCGCTGGTGAGTGCGCTGGGACCCAAAGGCGCATTGATCTGTGCCAGTACCGGGATGGTGCTGGTGATGCTGGTTGTGGGCCTGAAGAGTCCGTTATGGACTGTTCGTTCTCATCACCTCACACGGAGTGAGGTGTGATGTCGAGGTTGCGTTTGGCCGTTGATATCGGCGGCACCTTTACCGATATCGTGCTTGCAGGTGAAGCACAGTGGCACACACATAAACTGCTGACGACCCACACAAATCCAGCATCAGCGGTTCTCGAAGGTGTGCGGCATATCCTGGCGCTCGCCAAAGTGAAATCCTCTTCTGTCGCGGTTGTGTTGCACGGGACGACGTTGGCCACCAACGCGCTGATTGAGCGCAAAGGCGCTCGAACCGTCTTGATCACGACGGAAGGACATCGTGACGTGCTCGAGATCGGGCTCGAAAATCGGTTCGATCAGTACGACGTTTTCATGCGGCGACCGGCGCCGCTGGTTCCGAGGGAACGACGTATCACTGTGCGTGAGCGCATCAGCGCCACGGGTGGTGTCCTGTTGCCACTGACTTCAGCAGAGGTCGAGCGTGTGATCGATGCAGCGATTCACTGTCAGGCTGAGAGTGTTGCTGTGGGTCTGTTGCATGCGTGGAGAAGTCCACGGCATGAAGAAGCCATCGCTGCAGCACTTCGAAGCCGGGTTCCGACGATGCCTATATCACTGTCGTCGGAGGTGTGTCCGGAAATTCGTGAATACGAACGGTTGTCTACAACGGTGGCGAATGCGTTTGTACAACCCTTGATGGCGGCCTATCTCAATGAGCTGCAAGCGGGTCTCCGTGAGACCGGGATCGCGGGTCCGCTGTTGGTGATGACTTCCGGCGGCGGATTAACCTCGTTAGAAGCTGCTGCGACTTTCCCAGTGCGTTTGATCGAATCCGGGCCTGCAGGTGGAGCGATGTTGGCAGCAGCCCTCGCGCGCCGCTCTGAACTGTCGCGCGTTCTCGCGTTCGATATGGGTGGGACGACGGCCAAGCTCACGTTGATCGATGATGGTGAACCGGAATGGTCG
Organism: Gammaproteobacteria bacterium; assembly: GCA_005799745.1. GTDB lineage: Bacteria > Pseudomonadota > Gammaproteobacteria > Pseudomonadales > Azotimanducaceae > SYFY01. Next base: position 4,672 of record SYFY01000024.1, on the reverse strand, counting down.
CGTACGTTCGAAGTGGCAAGGGCGTGGAAATTCCGCAAGGGAAGTGGGATGCCTGTACGGATACCGGTGATTGAACTGGTAGAGATCGGCGCAGGTGGTGGTTCGATTGCACAAGTGGATCGACTCGGTCGCATTCAGGTTGGGCCGGAAAGTGCGGGTTCTGAACCAGGACCTGCGGCCTACCATCGCGGCGGTGTTGAACCCACTGTCACGGATGCGGATGTGGTGCTCGGTCGTCTAAGTCCTGAACGCTTCGCGGGTGGGTCGATCACGCTCGCACCTGACCAATCCACCCACGTGATTGAGGCGCGACTGGGGCGCCCTTTAGGTGTGGATGCACGTACCGCCGCCCAAGGCATCATCGATACCGTTGATGAGCACATGGCGGCGGCCGCGCGAAATCATGCAGGCGAGTGGGGCAGGGACCTGACGGGGCGCACGCTGATTGCCTTCGGCGGCTCTGCGCCGCTACATGCGGTGGATCTCGCGATCCGCCTGGGTATCAATACCGCGATCATTCCCGTAAGTGCAGGTGTTGGTTCCGCTGTGGGGTTTCTGTTGTCGCCAACGGCTTTCGAGGTTGTTCGCAGTCGGCACGTTCTCGTCGACGAAGCTGACCAGGCTGGGCTGCTGGAACTCTTCGAACGAATGCGTGCTGAAGCACTCGATGTCGTGCGACCGTTGGTGGGTGATGGTCGGCTACGCGAAACCCGTCGAGCCTGGATGCGATATGTCGGTCAGGGCCATGAGATACCGGTGACCATACCAGACGGTGTGGACAACCTTTCGGTATCGCTCACCGCCGCGTTCCTGGCCGCTTATGCCGCGATCTATGGACGCGTGATTCCAGGCCAATCAATTGAGGCCCTGAGTTGGACGCTCGCGCTGGTCGGAGAAACGCCGGTGATTCCAGATGTTTCAATGAGTGCAGCAGCGCATCCTGCATCGGGAAGCGGCCTTCGTAAACCAGTAACTGGCGTTGTCGAGCGGTCCGCAGTCGGCAGAAGCCACCCGTTAGAGGGACCGATCCTGGTGGTCGAAGATCAGACCACAACGGTCGTTCCACAAGGTTGGCAGGTGACCGCCGATGAATTTGGGCAATTGGTACTCATGGCGAATGCCGGGAGAAAAACGTGAAGGCGATCAGGGTGTTCCAGTGGGCGAGTGGAACGGTGGGGCGGCATGCTGCAAAGGCGGTATTGGAACGGCCGGACATGGATTTCGTCGGTTTGCATGTCACCAACCCGGAAAAAGTCGGGCAGGACGTTGGCATGCTTGTTGGGAGCAAGAACACCGGTATTGCAGCCACCAACGATGTCGAGTTGATCTTGCGTTCAGATGCGGATGTCGTAGTCCATGCGCCGTTGCCTTCCATGGTTTACGGCGATGATCCTCTCCGTGACCTAGATGACATCTGCCGTCTGCTTGCAGGGGGCATGAACGTCATCACGGTGGTGGGTTACCTCTATCCGAAAGCGCATGGTCCGGAGGTGCTCAAACGACTGACGGATGCGTGCGCGCGAGGGAGTTCGAGTTTTCACTCCACGGGCCTCAATCCGGGATGGATGGGCGATCTCGTGCCTTTGTTCATGAGTGGCTTGATGCGTCGCCTCGATCACGTGCATGTGCTCGAGATCAGCAACTTCGAACACTACCCCTCGCCGGAAATTATGTTTGGCTCGATGGGGTTTGGCGCTACCCCTAAGGAGTTTGCGGCAAAAAATCAGCGTCGCTCCGAGTGGCTCAACAGCCTGTTCAGAGAGAGTGTCTGGATGGTCGCCGATGGTCTGGGCAGAGCGCCTGATCGCGTCGACTCCACCATGGAGATGGCCATTGCAGAAACCGATCTGCAGACGGCAGCAGGTGTGGTTAAGGCTGGAACGGTGGCCGGACAACACTGGACTTGGACCGGCGTTATTGCAGGCAAGCCGCGTATCGTTCACGAAACGGTGTGGCGTATGCACTCAAGTGTTGCGCCGGATTGGGCACACGGGCGTCATCGGATTACCCTCAAAGGTGAACCGGGCATGCATCTTGAGTTTGATGCGAACTATGTGACGGATGGACTGCAAGCCACCGCGATGCATGCGGTCAATGCGATTCCGCTGGTGTGTGCAGCCGATGCCGGTATTCGTACGTTGCTCGATCTGCCCTGGACTACAGGGCGCGGAAGTTTGTCGTTGGGCTGACGTCCAGGGAGTACCATGAACCAGATCACGCTCGGGATCGCCTGGAACCGGCTGCTCGCAATCGTTGAAGAGCAGGCGCAGGTGTTAATGCGTACTGCGTTTTCGACGGTTGTGCGTGAAGCGGGTGATCTCAGCGCCGGAATTTTTGATACACGTGGTCGTATGCTTGCCCAGGCGGTTACCGGGACCCCGGGACACGTCAATTCCATGGCGGAGTCTGTCAAACGTTTTCTCACAGAGTACCCACTCAATATCCTGATGCCTGGGGATGTCCTCCTCACCAATGATCCCTGGGACGGCACGGGACACCTCAACGATTTTACGGTGGTGACGCCAGTTTTCTCGGACGGCGCGTGTATTGCCTTGTTTGCATCCACCAGCCACATCGCCGATGTCGGCGGGCGAGGATTTGGTGCAGATGCGCGGGACGTTCACGAAGAAGGCTTGTGTATTCCCATCACCTATCTCTTCCGCGCAGGTGTGCGGGATGAGACGTTGTTGCGGATCATTCAAGCCAACGTGCGTGATCCCGTTGTTGCGGAAGGAGATCTCTATTCGCTCACCACCTGCAACGATTCAGGCGCTGTAGGTCTCAGGCGTATGTTGGTGGACTTTCCGGAAATACCATTCGATCAGCTTGCTGATCACATCATCGAGACTTCCCGCACAGCGATGCGTGCCGAAGTGAGTGCGCTTCCGGAAGGAACCTGGCGATATCAGATGATGATTGATGGCTACGATCAGCCACTGCTCTTGACGGGTTCTCTCACGATCAGCGAAGGCTCGATTCATATCGACTTTGCGGGCAGCGCACCATCGTCTCCGTGGGGTATCAACGTGCCTATCGCTTACACCACGGCCTACGCCGCCTTTGCGGTACGTTGTGTTATCGGCAATCACATTCCCAACAACGCAGGCTCACTTGAAGGGATCACGGTGGTAGCGCCGGAAGGCAGCGTTCTCAATGCGCAGCGACCTCGTTCAGTCTCAGCGCGCCATGCAGTAGGTCAGATGTTGCCGGACGTGGTGCTCGGTTGCCTCGCACAGGTCATTCCCGATCGAGTGCCGGCTGAAGGCGCCTCGTGTATCTGGAACCCGGTATTCATGGACGCGGGTGAGACAGGAGGCAATCCTCGCGTGGAGCGTTTTGTGATTAATCCGATCTTTAACGGTGGCACCGGTGCCAGGCCCGGTCTCGATGGACTGTCCGCCACAGCATTTCCATCGGGAGTTCGGTCTACATCTACGGAAGTGAATGAAGTGACCTCACCCTTGGTGATCTGGCGAAAGGAGCTCAAGCCACACTCGGGTGGTGAAGGGGAGTATCGCGGTGGAGATGGACAGGTGATCGAAGTGACCCACCGTGAGGGTGCTGCCTTTCGTGTGTCGAAGATGTTTGATCGGGTACACCATCCTGCGCGAGGACGTGAGGGTGGCGGGGATGGCCAACCGGGTCGGGTCTATCTCAGCAGTGGGACAACCCTTCGAGGTAAGGGCAACGAGTTGGTACCGGCGGGGGAAACCCTGGTGCTGGAAACACCAGGGGGTGGTGGGTTAGGGCCCGTGAGCAGTAGGCTCAGAAGTTGAACAATACGCTCACACCATACCAACGTGGGCGACCGTAGTACTGCTCCGTCAAACCAAACACGCTGGGCCCAGAAAGGTCGCCGGTGACCTGGATCGGCACGTGTTCGAATCCCGCAGATGGGCGCAAGTATGTGATTTCCTATAACGACTGTTGTGGCAAGTCGTCTTGCGGCAACTGCTTTTGCAATTGCAATGAAGGTGATCGGCCGATGTATCACCCGACACGAAGTAACGATCTCAACTGGTGTCTCGGCACCTCAAACAACGGCTACAACTGCTCGACCGCGATCATTATTGGCGATGCGCGGGAACCGTGAGATGCACCAGTCAGCTGTCGCGTCTTGGTGCGTGGTATTGGGGCTTCTGAGTCCGCTCACGGCATTCGCGGATGGGGAGGGTGTCGCCGGTGTGACGGACCCAGCTCAAGCTCGCATCGACTACATGTTGCATTGTCAGGGTTGTCACGGACCTGACGGTGCAGGCACCACAGATGGCGTTGTCCCGCGTCTTAACGGATGGCTCTCGCGATTCCTACATATTCCGGGTGGGCGAGAATTTCTGATTCAGGTACCCGGTTCGGCGAATGCAGCCATTTCTCCCGAGCGCCTCGCCGAAGTGATTAACTGGATGCTTGTATCCTTTGGCCCTGTGCACCTACCCAGAGATTTCGTCGCCTATTCCGCCGAAGAGATCAGTGGGCTCCGGGCTAAACCGCTCACCGATGTAAAGGTTGTGCGTGAAAAGCTCATGGACGCTCTTGAGGCAGCAAATCTCGATGCACCAGGAAGTGTAATGGGTACTCTGGATCAGGCTAGGGTGGTTCGCTGTTGCCAAACGAGAATCGTTGGTTAGAATGCCCAGCCTCTTTTGATTGCCTGATGCGGGAATAGCTCAGT
>SYFY01000023.1 GCA_005799745.1 Gammaproteobacteria bacterium | reverse complement strand
GACGCTCGGCGATCCCCTTGCCGACTTCACCTATTTCACCGGTCCCTGGCATGCGGGTCCCGGTGATCGCAGTTTTCACGATCACGATCTCGCCGCACTGGGCGTGCCACAGTATGAAGAACTTGTGGAACGCTACTGCACCACGACAGGTCGAGCGGGCATTCCCCACGAACGTTTTTATCGGGCCTTTCACGCGTTTCGCAGCGCTGCGATCCTGCAAGGCATCATTCGTCGTGCGTTGCAGGGGAACAATGCCGGTGCGATGGCACTGACGTTTACTCCCGAACATGTTCGTCTCGGCGCGGCGCGTGGTCTGACCCACGTGGAGGCGGCGAGTCGATGAACAGTTTTGATGTGGCCCTAACGGACGTCCTCCGGCGCGTCATCTCTGGCTGCCAAAACATGGAGTCCTGCGAACGATTGTCCGGTGGCGCCAATCAGGAGACCTACCGTATCAACATCACCACGGAACAGGGTCAACAGCGCTTGTGTTTACGCCGCGCGGCAGGTGGGTCCCATACGCATGCAGCAGGACTGCCCGGTCTTGCGGTTGAAGCGAAACTCTTTCAAGCCGCCGCAGCTGTCGGTGTTCCCGAGCCTTTTGTCTACCATGTCCTGCGGCCAGAGGATGGCGTCGGTGAAGGCTTCATCATGCAGTGGCTTGAGGGCGAAGCTCTGGGAGCACGCATCGCGCGAGGTAACTCCTTCGCAGACATTCGCACTCGACTTGCGCGTCTGTGTGGACAAATGCTCGCCCGAATTCACCGGGTCGATCTCGACATCACCGGCCTTCGCAGCGCACTCACCGAACGGGATGCCAGCACCATCATTCAGCTCAGCTGGGAACTCTATCGATCCTACGGAACACCACAGCCAATGATCGACTTTACGGCCCGCTGGTTGCTCGATCACCTGCCTGAACGGGTGCCACCGACGCTGGTGCACGGCGACTTTCGTAATGGCAACGTGATGGTCGATCCCACCACAGGAATCGTTGCAGTACTCGATTGGGAAGGCGCCCACATCGGTGATCCCATGCGGGACCTCGGTTGGTTGTGTACTAACTCGTGGCGATTTGGTGTAACGGAGAGGGTCGTCGGCGGTTTTGGTGAGCTGGACGATCTAATCGCGGGTTATGAAGCCGAATCCGGAACACGGGTCGACCGGGATCGGGTGAAGTTCTGGATCGTCTACGGATCCTATAACTGGTCGATTGGTTGCCTGACCATGGCGAACCACTACCGCACCGGACCAGATGCCACGGTGGAACGTCCCGGTATTGGTCGACGCTCTTCGGAATGCCAGGTGGATTGCGCGAACCTGTTGATTCCCGGTCCCATTGTCCTGCCGGATCCATACACGACTTTCACCAATCCAGACATGCCTACAGATAACGAACTACTCACCTCTGTACGGGACTTCTTGCGCGGCGACGTCATGACTTCAACAAGTGGACGCACACAATTCCTGGCTCGGGTCGCGGGAAACTCGCTTGATATTCTGCTGCGGGAAAATGAGCTCGGAACTGCCTATCGCGCTGGTGAACGGACCTACCTGTCCCGTTTGCTCAACCTGGATGGTGATCTCTTCACTCTGCGGCAGAGCCTGTGTGAACGACTACGCGCAGGAATGACGCTCGACACAACAGGTCTCGCAGAATCGCTGCGTTACCTGACGCTCACACAGGCGTTGATTGATCAGCCGAACTATTCAGGCGTCAAAACCGCATTGGCCGCACGCTGAACGTGACTCACTTTCTTCCATCACCCAGGAATCTACTCTGATGCTGACACTCGTAACCGGACTACGGTTTCCCGAAGGCCCTATCGCCATGCCCGATGGCAGCATCCTCCTCGTCGAGATCGAACGAGGGACGTTATCTCGTGTCAAAAACGGCGAAGTCACGGTGGTCGCAGAACTCGGCGGCGGCCCCAACGGCGCGGCCATGGGGCCCGACGGCGCGATCTACATTTGCAACAACGGGGGCTTCAAGTGGAATCGAGCTGGTGGACTGCTCGCACCTGCGGGCACTCCGGATGACTATGCCGGAGGACGGATCGAGCGGGTCGATCTCAAGACCGGTGCGGTAACAACCCTCTATCGCGAATGTGACGGCTTTCGACTGAACGGTCCCAACGACATTGTTTTTGACGCCCAAGGCGGCTTCTGGTTTACGGACCTCGGCAAGACTTATGACACCCACAAAGACTTAGGCGTCCTGTATTACGCCAAGACCGATGGCAGCTTTATCAGCCGACAGATTACCCACCGCGATTCCCCTAACGGCGTTGGTCTGTCGCCCGACGAAAAAACCCTGTATTTCGCTGAAACGCTTACCGGTCGTGTGTGGGCCTGTGATCTCGTAGAACCCGGCAAGGTCAATGCGGCCACCCTTCGTCTCGTCGTCGGCCTACCCGGCTTTCAGCTCTTTGACTCTATGGTAATCGACGCTGAAGGCAACCTCTGCGTCGCCACGCTCATAAATGGTGGTATCACCGTGATATCACCGGATGGCTCAAAGGTACGGCACATACCCATGGATGACCGTTTTACCACCAACATCTGTTTTGGTGGGCCGGGTCTTAAGACGGCGTTCATCACGCTGTCCGGGACCGGGCGCCTGGTGAGTGTTCCGTGGGATAACGCCGGTTTGCCGCTCAATTTTCTGAATCGTTAAGAGGCTGTTATGTCCGATCTCATTCTGCTCGATGTGAAAGATGGCGTAGCGACCATCACCATCAACCGCGCCGACAAGAAAAACGCCATGTCCTTCGCCATGCTGGGCGAATTCATCGAGACGGTCCGAACCGTCGGCAACAATCCGGACGCGCGAGTCGTGGTGTTGACGGGTGTTCCCGGCGCGTTTTGTGCCGGCACAGATCTTTCAGATCTCAACTCCGTCCCCGGTGAGCAGCGCGGCCTCCGGGGTCGCGCGGAAGAACGGGGTCGTTGGTGGCCCATCATCGAATGCCCCCTGCCCGTGATTGGTGCCATCGATGGTCCTGCGGTGGGTATGGGGGCTGAGTTTGCCTCCCAATGTGACGTGCGTATCGCCACGCCACGCGCTCGCTTCGCCTGGAACTTCGTCCATCGGGGTCTGGTACCGGATACCGGTGCAGGCAGTTGGTTGCTCCCGCGTCTTATCGGCACGGGTCATGCGCTGCGCCTCCTCTACACCGGGGAGTTCCTGACAGCGCAGCAAGCCTTCGACCTTGGATTCGTACACCAGCTGGTGGAGTCCGATCAATTGGCATCAACCGCCCTGTCGCTCGCCGCCGCGATCGCAAAGGGCTCGCCGTTCTCCCAGAAACGTATCAAGTCCCTGGTTTACGAAGGTATTGCCTCCAATGTCGACGATCACATGAAGCGGCACACCACGGCGCTCGCCGAGTGTTTCAAGAGCGACGATCACCGGGAAGGTGTGGCGTCATTCCTGGAACGTCGTGAAGCGAGGTTCACCGGCAAATGAGCCTCTCGGAACTGCAACAGTTGTATCGGGAAGATGGCGTCGTCTTCCTGCCTGGAGCACTCACCTCCGAGGACCTCGCAAAAGTCGAACACGCTTATGACTGGATGCTCGCCAACCCCAACGAGACCCATGTGAAGTTTTATCCGAAGGAGGATGCGACGTTCCTGCAGGCCACGGGTTACTCCGCAGATGTGCCGGCCTTTGCACCGATGCTCAAGGAAACACCGATACCACGAATTTGCGCCGAACTCTTTGGTAATGCCGAACGACCTGGCCCGGTCTGGTATCTCGGCGAACAGCTGTTTCTTAAAGAAGGTGGTGCAGCGCGACGAACACCATGGCATCAGGATTCCAGCTACCTTGCCTTTAACGGCGACAAAATCGCCGTCATGTGGATCAGCCTCGATCCCCTTCCACCCGAGGCCTGTCTCGAAGTCATTCCTGGGTCACACAAGGGCATCACCTGGAATGGTTCCATGTTCCATCCCGATGACGACACCATTCCTCTGTACGCCAAGGCGGACCTGCCGCGACTGCCCGATATCCAGGTGGAACGATCAAACCCAGACAGTCCATGGGATATCCGCAGCTGGCCGGTGACACCCGGAGATGTACTGATCTTCCACACGGCCTGTCTGCATGGCGGCGGAGCGACCATGCCTGGGCAACGACGCCGCACCCTGACGTTACGATTCTTCGGTGACGACGTCGCCTGGATAGAGAGACCACAGCGGAATGACCGGCTCTCCGGCCAGAACAAGGGAAAAGGTAGAACGGTGCAGCACACGATCGGTGAACCCCTCTCGAAAAGCCCTCTGTTCCGACAGGTTTATCCCCTTATTTCAAAAGGTTAGAAGATGCTGCTGCACGATATCCTGCGACATAACAAGCGCCACAACGGGGATCGTCGTGCGCTGGTCGCTGCTGACGGCGCTGTTCTGACCTTTACTGAGCTGCATGATCGCGCCATGCAACTCGCCCATGCGCTTGGTCGTTTTGGCAAGATCGAGGAACATGTCGCCATTCTTGCGGACAACGTTCCCGAATACGTTGAAGCGTATTACGGCGTCCCTGCGGCAGGACAACGTCTGATCTTTCTGAACTATCGCCTGTCTGCACCGGAACTCAGTCGGATCCTCATTGACGCCAGGGCCACGCGTCTGTTCTACGCACCCCGCTTTGTGCACTTGGTCGAGTCATTACGACTCGAAAACACCATCCACAAAATCGCCTTTGGTGAGGAGTACGAGAACTTCCTCGCCATCGAACCCATCGAGCCACCCGCTCTCGGACTCACCGATGATGCGATCGCCTGGATGATCTACACCTCAGGCACCACCGGGATGCCTAAGGGCGCCATGCTGTCCCACCGGAATCTGTTCGCTGCACTCTTTAACGCTCAGATCAGCAACCCTACGCTGCCCCCTTTAAGCCCCTGTTACCTTTTCCCGTTTCCGCTTTGCCACATCGCCGGCCACGCCCTGCTCTCACAACATCTCGGCGGTCATCCGGTTGTACTAATGCAGCAGTTCGCCACCGAGGCGTGGATGCAGATGGTGGATCAATACCAGATCACTGGGACCGCACTCGCGCCAACCATGATCAACATGTTGCTCAATGACCCCGCGATCAACCGCTATGACCTTCGTTCGTTGGTGACACTCGGTTATGGCGCATCCTCGATTCCAGCAGCGGTGCTGTCGCGGGCCATGGAGCGGTTTGGGCCGATCTTCACCCAGGGTTTCGGCATGACGGAGCTCGCCGGCAACGTGATCTTTATGTCCAAGGCAGACCACATTCGAGCGAATACAACGACACCTGAACTGCTCCGTGCTGCAGGTCGTGTGGGTCGGCTTGCCGATGCGCGCCTCGTTGACGAACAAGGCGAAGATTGTGCGGTAGATCAACCCGGTGAAATCGTGGTGCGAGGTGATCAGGTATTGACTGGGTATTGGAATCGACCCGATGCCAACACTGAGGCTTTTCGTGGCGGCTGGTTCCATACCGGCGACGTAGGTCGACGGGATCACGAAGGTTTCATCTACATCGTCGATCGCAAGAAAGACATGATCGTGTCTGGTGGTGAAAACGTTTATCCACGCGAGATCGAAGACGTTTTGCATCGCCACGGCGCGGTTCGAGACGCGGCGGTCTTTGGCCTGGCGGATGAACACTGGGGCGAACGTGTGGCTGCAGCGGTGGTCTTGCACACCGGTTCCAACGCGACACCCGCTGAACTGGACACCTGGTGTAGAGCCGAACTTGCCGGTTACAAACGCCCGCGCGAGTGGCATTTCATCGACGAACTGCCTAAGAATGTCTCCGGAAAGATCCTTAAACGCGAGTTGCGCAGGCGATTCGGCCGCTCGGAAACCTGAAATTAAACGATACTTGAGCCACACCCCATCACTGACCACGAGGTAGATCTCATGAGTACACCCACCTTCATGCCCCTACTCAACTCCATCGCCGTCAACGAAGCCAAAGGCCAGAAACTCCTCAGCGCGTGGGCGTCGACGGCCAAAGACCCCAAACTCAAAGAGGCACTGACGTTTGTCGCCATTCGTGAAGGCGAACACGCCATGGCATTCACCAAACGTATGTGTGAACTCGGCTGCGCGGTGGATGAAACCAGCGCCTACCAGGTCTTCAAGAACTTCGATGATCTGATGGCATGCGCCTGTTCCGCTGCCACCGATGCAGAGAAAGTGGAAATGCTAACGCGTGGCGAGCGCTCTGAAGGTGAACGCCACCAAAATGAACCCAAAGATCCGTTCCGTGGATTCTTCAAAGACACCACGATCGATCCACAAACCGGCGCCCTTCTCGGCCGCTATATCGCTGAAGAACGCGACAGCGGTCGGTTGCTCAGAGGCGAATACGATCGCGTTTGTGCAGAAGCGCGTGGCCGCAAGAATCACGCGGTGGACGACATCGCTTCACTGAAGGCGTGTGTCTCGTCCCTCGAGGCGGAACTCAAGTCCCTGCGCAAGATGATCGCAGCGGGTCGCTAACGTGCGTGTGCTTGTCAGTGGCGGCAATCGCTATATCGGTCTTGAACTGGTTCGCGAGCTTGCCGCTGCCGGGCATACGGTCACGGTCACTAACAGCCACGAGGTCGAACTACCAGCAGGCGTGAAACGTATTCAAGCTGATCGGCGGGTACCGGGCGCTTTTGAAGCTGCGCTCAAACCCGTAGCGGACCAGTTCGATGTCTTTTTCGATAACACGGCTTTCGTTCCGGCGGACATTCTACCGATGGTTGAACTCTTCCGCGGCAACCTCGCGCACTACGTGTTCACTAGTTCTCAAGCAGTCTATCGCCGCAGCTTTGTGCTGCCTTTGCGAGAGGACTTTCGACGTCATTCACCCGACGATGATGACCATCGCAAGGCGTATGGTGTCGGCAAAGTTCGTTGCGAAAATCTTCTGCGCGCCGAGTTCGAAAAGAATGGCTTCCCAGCGACAACGTTGCGGGTTGGCCATACCCTCGGGCCGCGCAGCCCCGCAGCAACACGTGATCCCATCTTCTTCGCCCGAATCGAAGCCGGGCGTCCCGTGTTAATACCCGGTGAAGGTTTCGCCTGTACACAGATGATCCACATCAATGATGTGGCGAGAGCCATGGTGTCGTTGATCGGCGTCGACGCTGTTAAAGGTGAGGCCTACAACGTGGTGGGTACCGAGGTCGCGAGCATCGTTGGTGTCGTGCAGCTCATCGGCGCGGCCATGGACATGGCACCGCGCATCGTCAGTGTCCCTATGGATACTGCCCGCAAGCAGCGCCCGGCACTCTTACACTGGGGTGAAGCGTTGGTGGGGTCAGCCATTCTGTCCCACGACAAACTCACGGCGCTAAACGGTTGGCGCCCTCGTTTCGGTATCGAAGACGGCTACCGGGATTCGTATACCTGGTTTAAACGTGAAGGCCGCGGTCTTTATACGTTTGATTTTGAGCCGGAGGACCGCCTGCTGGCCCAGTTGGAAAACCGGTGAACATGAAGGTGAGCATGAAGTCACTTCGATGGTTCGCTCTACTGATTCTCTGCTTTGGCTCCGCCGCTTTTGCCGATGAACACGGCCCTTCACGTGAAGTTGTTGGCAAACGCACGACCGAAGGCGTACCACCGATTGCCGCTGACCTTTATGTCTCGCTTGAACAATATCACCAGACCCGTGGTGCCCGGCTTGGTGGATGGCTTGCCGACGGCTCACTCCTGATCACCACGCGATTTGGGGACACCGAACAAGTCCATCGCGTGGCTGCACCACTCGGCATGCGCGAACAAATCACCTTCGGCACTGAGCCGATCTCTCAAGTGGCGAGCTCACCGCACCACAACCAATTTGTTTATCTGCAGGATCAAGGCGGCGTTGAGTTCTGGCAGTTGCGCGCCTTCAACCTGCAGACACGGCAGTCTCGCGTGCTCACTGCAGGTGGCCGAACACGGAACGATCAACCGGTGTTTTCCGCCGATGGTCAGCGCGTTGCGTTTACCAGTACCGAGCGTAACGGCACCGATTCAGACATCTGGGTGGCCGATCTTCAGACCGGTGAACGTCGCCGTATCACGGGTGAATCCGGCGCCTGGTACCCCTTCGACTTTTCGCCGGATGGCCAGTCTCTGCTGATCATGCGCTACGTTTCGATCACCGATTCAAGACCTGCTCGGGTTGAACTCAAAACGGGTGATCTCGAGTACTTGCCGGTTGAAGGTGAACACGCTGCTGTGACGCACATGCGCTTCGACCCTTCGGGCCAAGGGGTCTGGTTCGTGTCCGATGAAGGCACCGAGTTTCGTACCTTGCGATGGCATGACTTTAGTACGTCCAAGGTTGAATCTGTCAGCAACCACATTTCCTGGGATGTGGAGTTCATCGACGTCTCTGCAGATGGTCGATATCTCGCCTTCGTCACCAATGAGGGTGGTATCAGCAAGGTGCACGTGATGAGCCTGCCGGATCGAAAGGTGTTGGCCTTGCCAACCCTTCCTACAGGTGTCATCGAAACAATCGCGTTTGACCACACCGGAGCGCAGCTGGCCATCAACCTGAACGCCGCGACGTCTCCTCGGGACATTTGGGTATTTGATCTCACCGACCTCGCACTCACCCGTTGGACCCAGAGTGAAGTGGGTGGACTCGACCCGGATCGATTCATCGCACCCACGCTGATTGAGTACCCGACCTTTGACCGTGTGCGTGGCCAGCAGCGCCAGATCCCAGCGTTCTTCTACAGACCGGAAGGTGAAGGTCCATTCCCCGTCATCGTTCGTATTCATGGTGGACCTGAAGGCCAGGAACAACCGGTCTTCAGCCCCTTCATTCAATATCTCGTCAAGGAAGAAAAGATCGCAGTGATCATGCCGAACGTGCGTGGCTCAGCGGGATATGGGAAGACGTGGCTCGACCTGGACAACGGAATATTGCGCAAGGATTCCGTGAAAGACGTCGGCGCCGTCTTCGACTGGATCAAACAACAACCCGAGCTGGATGCAAAAGCGGTTGGTGTGACCGGTGGCAGTTATGGCGGTTACATGGTGCTCGCAGCAATGATCGACTACCCCGAGTCAATTCGAGCCGGTAGCGAACTCTTCGGTATCTCCGATTTCCGCACCTTTCTGACCCACACCGAATCCTATCGACGCGACCTACGCCGCGCGGAATATGGCGACGAAAGACAACCATCGATGCAGACCTTTTTCGATGCGATTGCGCCTTTGAAACACGCTGGAAAAATTCGCGCACCCCTGCTCGTTGCACAAGGTGCGGGTGATCCCCGCGTCCCACAGTCGGAATCGGAACAGATCGTCAAAGCCGTGCGTGAAGCCGGCCAAGAGGTCTGGTATATCCTCTTCGCGGACGAAGGCCATGGTTTCACCCGCAAACCCAACATCGACTTCAACAATGCCGCCAACGTCCTGTTCTGGCGCAAACATCTCGGAAGGAATGAGCCGTGAACCACACCCTCACTCAGTACATGCAGCGCACGCGTGATTTTTATGCCGCTCAAGGTTTCGAGCGCGCCTACGTATGGACGCAGAACGACACGACGCCGTTCACGCGCCCAGCAAAGCCGCTGAAGGATTGTCGCCTCGGTATCGTCACCACAGCAGCACTGCACGAACGCAAATCGACAGATAAACGCGCCACCGCCTGTGCACCCATCGAGCCCGCACCGAAACAACTTTGGGGTAACGATCTCGCTTGGGACAAGACCGTGACACACATGAATGACCTCGGCAGCTACTTTCCGCTTGCGGCACTACAAGCCGAAGTCAGCGCAGGTCGATTGGGTAGCCTGACAGATCGTTTCTACTGCGTGCCAACGGAATACAGCCAGCGTCAAACCATTGATGTCGATGCACCCCAGGTATTGAAATGGCTGCAGGAGGATCGGGCTGACATTGCCCTCCTCGTCCCGCTCTGACCCGTTTGCCATCAGACCGTGGGTCTGACCGCAAGACATCTCGAAGAGAATGGCATTCCGACCGTGATTATCGGCTCCGCCCTGGACATCATCGAACACTGTGGAGCGCCCCGTTATCTCTTCACCGATCTGCCACTCGGCAATCCGATCGGACATCCAGGGAATATGGATGAACAACGACGTGTCGTCGGACTTGGACTCGGCCTGTTCGAATCAGTAACTGCCGCCAACAAGACCGTTCACGCACCGGTCCGGTGGTCAGAATCCAACGATTGGCGCGCCAGATACGCCGAAGTGAAACCTGAGGAGATGGCGCGCCTCAAAGCAGCAGGAGACGCAAGGCGGGCACTCCGGCAGACGCTTAAGGTGGAGGGGAAACTTCGGAACCAGGACGATTCAACCTGAATTCTGAAGGGCAGGACTCACGGGGCCAGTCTTCGCACATGACCCGATTGCGCGGGTCATTAACATATTCGGGTTGAATGGAACACTCTGGCTTTAGTCGATCCACCAGAGTCTTATGGAACGCTTACCGTTCCTGGCAGAACCCCGCGTCATGTTCCGATCCGCATGAACACACCTGGTTACCAACGCGCAGAAGTGCGCCAAGGTCCGGTACCGCTGTCTATCCGGTTTTATCAAGGCCTCGGCGGCCTTCCAGATGCGTGGAAAAACTGGGCTTTCAGTACCTTCTTACTCTTCTACTACAACCAGGTTCTCGGGCTAGCGGCTTCGAAGGCTTCGCTTGCGCTGATGATCGCGTTGATCCTCGATGCCATCAGCGATCCGTTGGTAGGTTCCTGGTCAGACCGTTTCACATCGCGCCTGGGTCGACGCCATCCCTTCATGTTCGCAGCTGCTGTGCCCCTCGGACTGATGTTGTTCTGCGTTTTTTCGCCACCGGAGGGGCTCACCGATTGGTCGTTGTTCGCCTGGCTTCTGATCTTCACCGTATTGGTCAGGCAGGCCATGACCTTTTTTGCCGTGCCATGGAATGCACTCTTCGCTGAATTCTCCGATGACTACGTCGAACGTACGGCCATCATCACCTGGCGCTACATCGTGGGCTGGATCGGTGGGACTTCATTCACCATCCTTGTTTGGAGCTGGATCTTCCCGAGTACACCGGAATTTACACCTGGCCACCTCAACCCAGCGGCCTACGATAAGTTTGCCATCGCTTTGGGTATCGCGGTGACCACAACTGCTCTCGCCACGTGTTGGCTTACCCGCAGCCAGATTCCCTTTCTTTTACAGCCGGCGGTCATCAAACCGTTTCGTTTGACCGATGCGTTTCTTGAAGTGATGTTGGCCCTACGTAACCGCAACTTCCTCGTCGTCTTCACTGCCATTCTTGGTAGCGGAGCAGTCAGTGGCATCACTGGCGTTCTGGCGATCTATATGTACACCTACTTCTGGGGCTTCACCCCAGAGGACCTACGTTGGTTACCTGCCGCCGCACTCGGCGGAATTCTCGCCTTCTCCATTGTCGTACCGCTGCAGAAGCGATTCGACAAAAAGACCATGCTGCTGGTGACCTTTGTGGCGCTGATCCTTGATGGGGTGGCAATTGTCTCGCTCCGCTTCCTTGACGTGCTACCGGCTAACGGCGATCCACTGCTTTTGATCATCATCGCTGGAGCCGCGAACAGCGCCTTCTTCTTCACGCTCTTCGGTATCGTGGCGGCCTCCATGATTGCCGACACCTTGGATCAACAAGAACTCAACACGGGACTGCGCCAAGAAGGTGTGTTCGCCTCGGCACTCTCTTTTTCCGCGAAGCTAACTTCCGGCGTTGGGGTCTTTTGCGCGGGCTTGTTGCTTGAGTTCGGCCTCGGTTTCAGCGCGGGTGAACGGCCTTCCACCATTGCTCCAGAGCTCGTCACTCGACTGGGCATCATGGCCGGGATCGTTGTACCGCTCCTCAATCTGATCCCGGTGTGGATCGCGAGTCACTACCGATTGACGCGGGAAGAACATGCAGAGGTCATCAAGGCACTCGGCGGGAGGCGACGACCAACCGGGCGCGGTGAGAATCCAGTATGAACGAATTGAGATCTGGCCTGTCTTAATGCCAACCCGTCGATAAGCGATGGGCCAAAACAAGGGTTCATTCAATAACTGACGCGACTTCCTCCTTCCTGAGCGTTCATGTGAACGATACGCATTTGCGCTCCTTGCTCGTCGAGGGAAGAAAGAACGATCTTTTTACGGCCCTTAGTTCCTGTCTGATCACCTGCCGATGGCGTTAACGTCGCTGCGTCGTCTCGGTGCTTCTGACGAGCAACTACTGGCGTTTCAATCGAGATACTCAACCCGTATCGAGCCCGTTCGATTTCGGGATGCGCCGCTCAAGGGTGACCCGTGGCATGTGTCTCGCGGGAATATCCATCACCACCCGGGTCTCTGCCACTGGTTCGAGCAGGAACTCAAAACTCGAGGTCGACAAGCGGTGCTGAACGAGTGGATTCCGCGGCTCATCGACACCGCCGGTGTAGACGCTTTTCACGCGCTGATTCGAACAGCCCTCGCCGTGGAAAGTGGTGTCGATGAGGAGCTGTCTGCCGGGCTCGCCTACTGGGTTGGAAGTTGGAAATCCCTACCGGTTGAGGATGGTCCACGATTGTCGATTACTGCTCGCGAAGCCTTTGATCGTTTGCGCGGAGGTATCGATCTCGGCGCTCCATTGACCGGGATGTTTGGCGATCAGCTCGGGCAACTTTTCGAGAGTCGGGAGTTTCGGCAACTCATTCGCTGGCGTGGACCCAACATGGGAATCGCCGAACTTGCTCGCGAGGCAGCTCAAATCTATCTGGCTTGTGGGCACTTCTTTGCGCTCCACATGGTCACCGGCACCCAAGCCGTCCACTAGCTGTTGCCGTGGGCGGGTGATCCTGACAAAGCTGCCGACGCCCTCTGGATTAGTCTTGCTGCAGCGTTTTTGATCATCCGTCAACCGAGCCATGGAAACTTCCAGGATCATGGAGTGCCACTGCCCCCACGCGGCGTGATTCTCGACGCTGTGCTAGAACATTCCGATGAGCACATTGCCAAACTCGCCTACAGCATGTACCGGGAATACGAAGCGCGGGGTCTCTCGGAACACCGCGTGATTTTGGCCCGAATTACCGCCGGTCAAGCGGCACTCAACTTTGGTTGACGCCTTGGATTATTGGTGATGGCCGAACCCTTCAAAAACCTGTTGAATCGAGACAGCGTATTGCAGATGGCTGATGCCTTTCGGGCAGCGTGGTTTACCTTTGATCACTCGCGGTTCATCTCTCTGGCGGCTACCGGACTCGAATCACTCGAATTCAAAGCCCGTGCTATGTTGATTGCGACGGCACTGGAAGCCACCTTCCCGGCACGCTTTGATCATGCCGCAGATGTCGTCGAAACCTCACTCGGCCCACCCGTGCCCGTCAATACAGCGGGCGAGCCCGTGAACATCGCCGGTAAGCGAGGCGGTGAAGGACTGAGTGGTTAGCCCGTATGGGCGATGGGGAAATTTGTCGCGCGACGTGGCCTTGAAGACATCCCTCGTGCGATGTCTTGTTTGCGTGAGTTGACGCTGCGATTCTCTCCGGAATTCGCCATTCGCCCGTTCATCGATCAACACCCGGATATCGTTTTTCCCTTTCTTGACCGCTGGACTCTGGACAAGAGTGCACACGTGCGACGACTTGTCAGCGAAGGTAGCCGTCCGAAGTTGCCGTGGGGCCTACGCCTACAGGCCTTGGTTCGAGATCCGTCACCGACCTTGCCGTTGTTACGGAAACTTCAGGACGATGAGAGCAGTTACGTGCGCCGCAGCGTGGCTAATCATCTGAATGACATTGCCAAAGACCATCCCGACCAGGTTGCTACATGGGTTCGTACCCACCTCGACGGTGCCTCAGACAACCGGGTGCAACTGCTTCGTCACACCACCCGACACCTGATCAAACAAGGTCACGCTCCGATGCTGTCTGCGTGGTCACTGGATGCCGGCTTCACTGGCAAGGTGAAACTCCGAATCGAGAAAAAAGAGGTTCATGTTGGAGCGTCCCTCCCCTTTGTCGTTGAGTTTAAGTCCAGTAGCACCACCGAACAGAAACTGGTGATCGACTACGCTATTTACTATCGCAAGGCCAATGGTGCGCTCGCAGCCAAGATATTTAAGGGATGGAAGCTCACGCTGGCTTCGGGTGACAAACGAACACTTTCGAAATCACACTCATTCAAGGTGGTCACCACACGCACCCTGTATCCGGGAACGCATCGCATTGAGGTGCAGGTCAACGGTCAGCGGTTCGCCGGTCCAAACTTCGAGCTTCTGCCAGCCGCCGAATGAAGATCTTGGTAGTGGCTGATGTCTTCAGGTCTTTCAGCGGCTCTGCGAAGATGGGCCCGACCCACACTTTCGGATAACCCATGAAACTCGGTCTGATTCCCGTCAATATCGGCTTTACTGACCCTGCCCATATGATTGGGCTTGCCCGCACCGCCGAAGCGGCCGGCTTTGAGTCCGTCTGGACCTTTGAACACGTCATCGTTCCACTCGATTACGCCTCGAAGTATCCGTACAACGAATCCGGCAAGATGGGTGCCGCTCCGGAAACACCCCTCACCGATCCGTTGATCGCTTTGTCAGCAATCGCTGCTGCAACTACGAAGATCCGCCTCGCCACTGGCGTGAATATTCTGTCGCAGACCAACCCGCTGCTCATGGCGAAACAGGTCGCCAGTCTCGACTTCATATCCGGTGGACGATTCATGTTGGGGGTTGGCATCGGCTGGCTCGAAGAAGAGTTTGTTGCAATGGGTACGCCCTTCGAACGTCGTGGTGCCCGCTTCGATGACTACATCGCTGCCATGCGGAAAGTCTGGTCCGGCGAAGTGGTGGAACACCAGAGTGAGTTCCTTAACTGGTCTGGCTTCAAGAGTTACCCCCTGCCCAGACAGAGGCCTTTCCCGGTCATCATGGGCGGCAACAAGGGCAAGATTTACGAACGTATCGCCAGGTTCGGAAATGGCTGGTTCATTCCCGGTGTCGATGCCGGTGAGATCCGTCGTCAACTCGGAGAGCTACGCAAGGTATGCGAACAACACGGTCGTGATTGGAGCGAGATCGAAATCACCAGCATGTGGCCCGCTCGGGATGGCTTCGAGGGGCTGCGCAAACTTGCTGACGCAGGTGTTCATCGCGCCGTTGTGCCGCTGATGGCATTAGGCCCCAACCCATTGGATGGCATCAACCGTATTGGCAGCGACGTCATCCAAAAACTCTGACCTGTCGCATCGGGCAGGGAAGCGCCATGAACGTGATCGGGACTTTATGGTCTCGATCAACTCAGCGGTTACCTTAGGCAGCCTCTGATCAATTCGCTCAAGCGAATTGATCAGGTCGCAATCCTTCGGATTCCTCGCATTTTCCCCACGTTTACACGGGCTTTGCCCGTGAATGCGCGTGCGAGGCACGCGCCACACACATGGAAAGTGGTGGTGCTTCCATGCACCACACAGGAAGGTCTGATTAATCAGACCTTCCTTGGTGCATTTCACGCAATTCTGGTCAGCATGGCCACAACGCTTGGCGTCATCTGCATCACTGACCGCTTTTTACGGGGTTTTTACGCTTCAAACCTTGGCTCGATTTCTGCCATCCAACCCGAACAGTAAACGTCGGGGGCATCGTCATCGTGATCAGGCTTTTCGCCGAACATCGGCTCGCTGCCAATCTCACCATGATCAACATGACACTGCTGGGCCTCTGGACGCTGCGCGCCATGTCCACGCAGCTCGATCCGCCTTCGCAGTTCCCGCTGGTCTTTGTAGAAATCACTTGGCGCGGCGCGAGCGCAGAAGACGTTGAAGCGCTCATCGCCAATCCCGTCGAACAACAACTCCGCACATTGCCTAATCTCAAGGAGCTGACCTCGCGCAGCGAAGAAGGCTATATGCGCGTGCACGCCGTTTTCGACTATGGCACTGATCTGACCGATGCCCTCGATCAGGTCAAACAGCGAGTTGGCAGCATCCGCAACCTCCCCGAAGAAGCAGAGCCTCCCCTCGTTCATCGACTCATCGATCAAGAACCTGTCTCCAGCGTGATCGTGTCTGGGGAAGGTGACATCCAGGAGCTCATCCCTCTGGTCCGTACCTTCGAGCGTGATCTCTATGCGCGTGGCATCGACCAGATCGAATTCGATGGTCTACCGTCCCTGGAAATTGCACTCCAGGTCCGAAGTCGTCAGCTGCAACAACTGAATCTGTCCCTCAACGACCTGGCGACACAGATCGCTGCGACCAGCGCCAACGTGCCTGCAGGAACCGTCGGCATGGGCCAAGGTTCCCACACGTTGCGAGCGCTTGAACAGGCCCGGGACACGGAAGGATTTAACGAGCTTCCCATCGAAACCGCAGATGGGATCACCGAGCTTGGCACGATTGCCGAAATCGAGAAGCGTCCAGAACGTGGGCAGCCTGTCGTGACCACCGACGGCAAGTCAGCTATCGAAATGATCTTGCTCCGGCGCACAGATGCGGACGCTGCGCTTGCAGATCGGATCGTGGAGACCTGGCTGGATGAGGTGCAGCCCACACTACCCGCGGGTGTCACCGTGGAGAAATCCATCGATGTTTGGCGTCTGCTCGGAGCTCAACTCGAGATGGTCGCCAACAACGCGTTATCGGGATTGGTGCTGGTCGTGCTGGTGCTCTACGTCTTCCTCAACACGCGTGTCGCCGGCTGGGTCGCAGCGGGAATTCCCGTCAGCATCCTCTTTGGTTTGACAGCATTTCACTACGTCTTCGGCTTCGACATCAGCATCGTCGCTCTCATCGGCCTGATCATGGCCATTGGCATCGTCGTCGATAATGCGATCGTTGTGTCCGAGGAGGTGATTACGCGTTTCGAGGCCGGGATGACGCCGACTGAAGCCGCAGGGATAGGCAGTGAACACATGTGGTCGCCCGTGCTGAGTTCCTCCCTGATCACGTTGGCCGCCTTCATGCCGATGCTCATCATGAGGGGCGAGATGGGGGATGTGGTGCTGGCTTTGCCAACGATTCTTCTCTGCGTCATTACCGCTTCGTTGATTGAGTGTTTTCTGGTACTCCCAGGACATCTGCGAGGCGCACTCAGCAAACCCTCGAGACTGGATCAGGTGAAGTGGCGCTTAAGGGTCAACGCGGCTTTTCTGCGCTTCCGCGATGGACCGGTGATACGTGCAACCCGATTCTCCTTGCGCAATCCAGGTCTCACGAAGCTGATGGCATCGTCAAGTCTGGTTCTCGCCTTCGTGCTCATCAGCAGCCGACACGTGCCGTTCAACAACGTCATGAGTTTTGATTTTGAATCCCTGCAAGCAAACGTTCAGTTTGCATCGATGGCGGATGAGTCGGATCGTCGTGCTTTCGTTCACCACTTAGAACAGGCACTCGAAGAAACGCATCGGGAAACCGGTTCTACCAACGTGCAAGGCTTTGTGACCCGTTACAACGTCGCACGCCTCGCCAGTGATCGTTTGATCGGCGAACAGTACACGTCACTCGAAGCCCGTTATGCCTTTGAAGAAGACCGCACCCTTTCGCCGGAAGATTTCGTCAAAGCGTGGAAGGCGAAGATCGTTCAACCACCCTACGTCGAACAACTGATCCTCGACGTTTCGGGCGGCAAAAATGGCGGCCAATCCGATCTAACGTTGGTCCTTCGAGGTGATCATCTTGAAGCGGTCAAAGCTGGCGCAGATGAACTCAAGACTGCGATGGCTGCTTACCCCGGTGTCACCAACATCGTCGATAATCTGCCTTTCGGCAAGGAGCAGATTGTCTTTGAACTCACGCCTCGCGCTAGGGCGCTTGGGCTCACCACGACGGACGTCGGTACACAACTACGCGCCGCTTACAGCGGTGCATTGGTCCAGATCTACAACCAGAACCAGTCTGAGGTGGAAGTCCGAGTGATGTTGCCGGACGAAGAGCAGGACGATGTTTCACAACTTCAGCAGTTTCCGGTGAAAACCCCACAAGGGACTTTGGTACCACTTGGCAATGTCGCCCTCCTCCACAGCCGGCGTGGTATCGACATCATTCGGCACACTGATGCACAAATGGCTGTTCGGATCTATGCAGATGTCGATAGCGAGCGCATGAGTACGCTGACATTGCTGGATACGTTGCAAGCTGACGTCCTGCCTCCCATTCTCGAAAAACACCATTTACGGTTCGGCCTCTCCGGCAAGAGTGAACAGGATCAGTTGATTATCGACACGCTCATGCTCGGTGGTCTGCTCACCATGGTGTTGATCTACATCATTCTGGCGTGGACATTTTCGTCCTACCTCTGGCCCCTCGCGATCATGATCACCATTCCCTTCGGATTTGCTAGCGCAGTGTTTGGGCACTGGATTACCGGCTGGGATGTGGGTGCGATGTCAATGCTCGGATTTCTGGCGCTTTCGGGCATCGTCGTCAACGACGCCATCGTGCTGATCAGTGTATTCAAAGAGCGCAGAGAAAGTGGCGTGGACGTCGTGTCAGCACTTGAGACCGCCGTCCAGTCGCGTTTTCGTGCAGTCTTTCTGACCAGCGCAACGACGGTCGCCGGTCTTGGACCGTTGATGTTCGAACAATCAAGCCTCGCCTTCATGGTCGCGCCGATCGCGGTGACATTGGCTTTCGGGTTGACCTTCGCAACCGCCCTCGTCCTCTTCGTCATTCCGGCACTGCTCGTTCTGCTCGAACGAAGCCGTGATCGGCTTGAGCGTTCCCGGGCGGGCTGGCAGACACCTCTCGACACTCGCACACCTGAAGGAGACAGTATATGAAGATCACCTTCCCCCCTGCGTTCATGCGCTCACCGCGTCTGACAAGGTATCGCACACACATCGCCGTGGGTGCGGGTACGGCGATGGTCGCGGGTCTGTTGTTCGCAACCGGACCTGACGCCGTTCCCGAGGCAACGACGGAAAAGGCCTGGACGATCACTGTCGTTGCGGCAAGCCCTGCCTGGATGCAACCGGCATTTGCCACTTATGGCCGGTTTGAAGCGCGACGCCTGTCAACCCTCACGAGTGATCTGATCGTGCGTATCGCCGAGGTCGACGTGAACGAAGGTGACGAAGTGGCTGAAGGTGATGTCCTCGTTCGTCTTGAAGCCGGTGATCTCGAACGTCGTGTGCGGGAAGCGCAAGCCGGCCTTGATATGGCACGCAGTGCACTCGCCAGCACGGAAAGCGAGATGGCCCTCGCCAGCCGGACTCGTGAGGACTATGCCGCGCTGCACGAGGCCGCCCAATCGAAGCTGCAACGCCATCGTGAATTGCTCGACCGCAAACTCATTTCGCAAGTACTGTTCGATGAAGTGGCGAGCCAGGCGGCGGAAGCCTCGATCCGCAATCAGACCCAGCTGCGGTTAATCGACGACCTGCCCAATCGCCTGGCGCAATCTGAAGCGGGTGTGATGCGAGCGGCGGCAATGCTCGAACAAACCCGTACGGACCTCGATGAAACGCTGATCCGAGCGCCCTTCTCCGGTCCCGTGTTGTCGGTCACGGCAGCGCCCGGCGAAATGAACGCTCCCGGCACACCGCTTGTCGAGGTTTCCTCACGCGGGAGCTTTGAACTGCGCCTTGAGATTCCAGACCGTTACGCGGGGCGACTGGAGCAGAGTCTGTTGCAAAAACAAGCCGTCGTCGCGACGTCACCCGACAGCACCCGCTTTGTGCTCAACCGGCTGGGACGTCATGTACGGGAGGGTCAAGGTGGAATCGATGCTTTTTTCGTGGCCGAGAACCCCGTAGGGTCCGACGCCCTGATCGGGCGCGTCATCGAGGCCCAGGTGCTCTTGCCTGCTGAGGCTGATCTCTTGGCGTTGCCCCCGGAGTCCCTTTATGAAAACAGCCGCATCTATCAGGTCATCGATCAACGCCTTTCTGCGCTTCCTGTAGAGCGGGTCGGTGAAAACACGATCGCGGGCCAATATCGATTGTTGGTTCGTGGCAGGAACGTTCCACGCGGCGCTTCGATCCTTACGACCCAACTCCCCCAAGCGGTCACCGGGCTCCTGGTTGCTCCGATCGAAGCAGCGACTCCGGATGGCGCGCTCGACACGAGCGTAGCGAACATCCCAACAACGGTTGAACTATCAGAAGCACGTTTAGCAATGGGGACACTAATGATCTGACGTGGTCCCTCCGGGATTCACGATCCACACCAAAGTTGCGTAAGCTGGCGGCCCTAAGAAGGGAAACTCCGCCATGTCACTGCAGACACTTTCACCAGACCGCGTCATCGCGTTGATTCGTGGCGCGATCGATTTCCAGCGTTCCGAAAAAGGCGTGGTACCCCTGCGCCTGCCTTCCAAAACCCTGGATTTTTCGCCAGATCCTTCGTTGACCATGATGGCGCGAATGGGTTCAGGTGTACGGTTAAGCGCCATCACCAACAGTCCGGTGATCGAGCTTGAGGTTGAAGAGACCGGTCTTCGTATGCTTCCGGGTCCACGGCTTGCTGCCACTTTCGACCTTTACGTCGACGGTACCTTTCATGCCCGATTGAAGGCGTTGGATGGGCCCACCGTCGTGGTGGATGCTGCGCAGCCGACCCGTCCACCCGTCATCGAGCCCGGCAAACCCTCCATCCTGCGATTCGAAGGCTTGCCCACACGTCGCAAGCAGATTGAGATCTGGCTGCCTCAGTCGGCGGTGACGCGTATCCGTGCGCTACGGATCCTAGCGGGAAGTTCCGTCGAGCCATGTATCGACACACGCAGGCACTGGGTCCATCACGGCAGCTCGATCAGCCATGCGATGGAAGCAGACAGTGGCTCAACCACCTGGTCCGCTGTCGCTGCACGGCAATGTGGATGGCAACTCACCAACCTCGGTTTTGGCGGCCAATGTATGCTCGATGGGTTCACCGCCAGAGCCATCGCCAACCTGCCCGCGCAGTTTATTTCCTTGAAACTCGGTATCAACGTCGTCGGCGGCGACACCATGCGTGAACGCACCTTTCGCTCTGCGCTGCTCAACTTCCTCGACATTGTCCGTGACAAGCGGCCACACACACCGCTGTTGATAATCTCGCCGATCCTCTGCCCTGTCGCCGAACGTCACCCAGGTCCGACGCTACGCAGTGGCAGTGTGTTTCGGGTGGCTGAACGGCCACCAGAACTCAATGCAGGCAGTTTGTCGCTAGAAAAAATTCGCGCGATCCTGGCAAGCACCGTGGACAAACGACGCGCCACAGGGGATACAAACCTGCACTATCTCGATGGTCGAGAACTTTTCGGCGAAGCCGACGTTCACTTGTTGCCAGATGGGCTGCATCCTAACGCAACGGGTCAGGTCTTGATGGGCGAACGATTTGCCGAACGCTGGCTTGGCAAGATCTGATACCCGTTCGACAAACAAGTACGCACACTCATTCATCAACGTCCATTCAGGAGTCCCCCATGCTCGAGCTGAACCGCGAAGGTGATGTCTTTCTGCTGACGATGACCGCAGGTGAAAATCGCTGGAACACGAACTTCGTGCGCGCCTTCACCGCCGTGCTTGACGAGGTTGAAGCCTCCAAAGGCGCAGCTGCGCTGGTGACCACTTCAGCGAGTGACAAGTTCTATTCCAACGGCCTTGATCTTGACTGGGTGCGGGATCCTGCTGCCTATCCCGCTGCCGGAGATCGGGGTCCATTTGCCGATGAGTTCATGAAACTCATGTCGAGAACGATCACGTTCCCTGTGCCCACGCTCGCAGCCGTCAATGGCCACGCCTTCGGCGCAGGATTTATGTTCGCGCTCTGTCACGACGTACGCTTCATGCGCGCGGATCGAGGGTTTCTGTGCGCCAATGAGAT
Organism: Gammaproteobacteria bacterium; assembly: GCA_005799745.1. Lineage (GTDB taxonomy): Bacteria > Pseudomonadota > Gammaproteobacteria > Pseudomonadales > Azotimanducaceae > SYFY01. Next base: position 20,087 of record SYFY01000023.1, on the reverse strand, counting down.
GCAGCTCGGTCTCACCATACCGACACCGGAGCTCGCGCTGTTTCGACATAAATTGTCGCTCGATGCGTTTTTCGAAACGGTTCAGCTCGCGCGCCGATGGACCGCGACCGACGCACTGTCCCGAGGCATCGTGCAAGCAATCGCGCCGACGGATACTTTACTCGACGGCGCACGCAAGCGCGCCGCGGAGTTAGCGCCCCTTGGCGTCAACCGCGATCTATACCGTGGTCTAAAACAGCGCATCTATGGCGAGAATGCGGTTCTAAACAGTCCCCACGGCGCAGCCTATATGCTGGCAAATCTCTCCCATTACGGTCACTGAGAAGAACAGCCATGGCAGGCAAATTCCGGAATGTGCTGATTGTCGGTGGTGGCGTGGGTGGGTGTGCACTTGCCGGTCACCTGGGGCGAGGCGGCCTTTCGGTGACCATGCTCGAACGACTGGAAACCTATAGCGATCGGGTACGTGGCGAGTGGATGGCCCCGTGGGGTGTGGCATAAGCAAAACGTCTGGGGCTCTATGAATGATTGATGGCCGGCGGCGGTCATCATCTGACCCATGCCATCGACTACGATGAGCTCATCCCAACTGCCGCCGCGGAAGCGGGGCGTCAGGACCTTTCCCGTCACGTCGAAGGAGTTCCAGGCCCCCTCTGCCTGGAACACGTCACCATTCAAGAAACAGCACTCAACCACGCCATCGACGCGGGCGCCGAAGTTCTAAGAGGCGTGTCTCGTCCGTCCATCGCGCTGGGCGAATCGCCGATCGTGTTCTTCGAATATCGCGGCTCACGCCAAGAGATCAACTGTCGCTGGCTCGTGGGTGCGGATGGCCGTACGTCCATGGTTCGAAGGCAGCTGGGATTGAAACTGAACGAAGACCCTCTCGACCATCTCATCGTGGGACTGTTGCTCGAAGGTGCTGACGATTGGCCGCAGGATCAACAATCTGTGGGCAAGTTCGGCGATATCCACTACCTCATCTTTCCGCAAGGCAACGGGAAAATCCGGATCTACGCAGATTACGCTTACCGGGGGCAGGCTCGATTTAACGGCGAAAAAGGCGCATACGAATTGCTTCAGGCTTTTGATTTCAGTGGAGTGCCTCACAGCAAGGCCATCGCTCAAGGCCGGCCGATCGGTCCCAGTCGATCTTTTCCAAGTCAGGACGCCTGGATTGACGTTCCGGTTGCTTTAGGAGTGATTTTGATCGGCGATGCTGCCGGCTACAACGATCCGATTCTGGGGCAAGGACTGTCGATCACGTTGCGAGACGCGCGCATGGTCGGTGATGCTCTGCTCAGCAGCTCCGAGTGGTCAGAAGCCACCTTTGAGCCTTACGTGGCGGAAAGAGCCGAGCGGCTACGACGTCTGCGAATCACCGCACGCATCGCAACGACGGTGTTTGCACGTTTTGGAGCTGAGGATATCGCTCGACGCGCGCGCATCTTTCAGCGGCTCGCAGAAAATCCCACTCATGGTTTGGTGCTGAGCACCGCGTTTGCGGGGCCTGAACGTGTGCCCGCTCGTTACTTTAGTCCTGAGTTCCTCGATAAGTTGCTGGCCTGACTCAGACCTTGATGTAGATGCGGCGTTGATGGAGCCACACGCAGAATGCCAGCAGGAGACCCACACCCAATAGTCGCGCCACAAACGTCCCGGCGGCTTCAGGGAGGAACGACAAGATATTCCACCCAAGGTGGGTGCTAACGAAGTCCGGCAGAAACGGATCCCAGAGGCGCAGGACGATGTAGAGGATGAGGCTGTTCATTCCGACGATACGCAGCAGCTCAAAGGGCTTTGACCAGCCGCGGACATCCATCAGCCAGTAACACAGGGCCAACAAGCCACCCATCAATCCACCGGTAATCAGCACAAAGGCCGGTGTCCAGATGCGCTTGATCGACGGACACAGGCCGGTAAAGTCGAGTGCCAACCCCACCGCTAACAAAGCTGCGGACGTGATGATCAGGCCTCGCAGGAGCTGCGAAGCTTCTCGACCTGATCGAAGCCATTCTCCGGCCAAGGAACCGAGCAACATCGTGACCATCGACGGCAGGAAGTTCAGCGTCGTATAACCCCCATCGTCACCGCTGAACACGCTCTCGCGGGGAAAGAGGTTCAGGAACCAGAGGTCAAAGGCGGCGCCCGGGCCACTGTTCTTCTGCCAACCCTCAGGTGTCACTGCATAAACAACCGTCACCAAAACTGGGATGAACACTGCGACGACCACCTGCGTTCGCACGCGAGTCAGCGCGAGACCAAAGAGCAGCGGGTATCCAAGACCAATCTGCGTTAGAACATTGGTGAACTCGAAGTTGGTACGTTCATTTTCGAGTGAAACGAGCATCAAGCCGAGCAGTACGAACACGAATGATCGCCACCAAGCGTGGCGCCACATCTCGCCGGTTGTCTGCCCTGAGGCGCGCCTGGTCGAAATACTCCACGGCAGCGAAATCCCAACCATAAACATGAAGAGCGGTTGGATGAGGTCCCATGCGGTCATCCCCGTCCACGCCGCGTGACTCATCTGCGCTGAGACAACTTGCCAGAAAGTACTATCTGGAAACTGGTTGACCCCTAGCGGTAACCGCAAGATTTGCAGGCACAAAAACGCCATCGTTGCGCCTCGTAAGATGTCGAGTGATGTCAGGCGTTGGGGTTGTGCCATACCTTAGGGAAACTCTGATGAATAGGATGTTTCTGTCAGAGCGAGGCTGGAGGAACGGAGGAAAATTGCCGATATGCAGTAAATCCGCGATTTTTTGGAGCGACGACTAACGAAGCTATGGCGGGAATAGACATTAATCAGAGATTCCTTAGGTCGCGTAGGTGGTCGCGCCTGATGCCCAGTTGGAACGTGCGCCATCATAGTGGCGCACCGGTGATCCAACTGTTTACCAGTTGTTAACGTGAAGTATCGGATCGAGGGGTTTTCGTGGACCTGGCTTAAAGTCTGTACCCTGGGTATAGGCCACCGGGATCATGGCGCACTGCGTGATCTCCTTGTACGGGATACCCAAAATACCGGCAGCTTCTTCCTCATGCATCAGGTGCAACGTGGTCCATGCTGTACCCAGGCCACGTGTCCGTGCAGCGAGCATGAAACTCCACGCAGCCGGCAGAATAGAGCCATAAACGCTGGCTTGAGCGACGATTCCGAACGGTGCAGGAATGCCTTCCACACGACCGGCGATACAGGGAATGAGCAATACCGGCGGCTTCTCGATGTTCTGCGCAAGATATTCAGCAGAGGAGACAACCTTTTCCTGAACTTGTGTCATCGATGGGTCGTGTGAATGAACCCGATGGGCCGACGCATCCATGCTCGGATATACCGCCCAGGCTTTTCGATACAGATCTGCCAAGGCCTTTCTCTTGACAGGGTCCGTCACCACCATCCATTGCCATCCCTGGGCGTTGGAACCTGTGGGTGCCTGCAGCGCAATTTCCAGGCACTCCCGAATGATTTCAATCGGCACGGGCTTGTCAAAGTCGAGCCGTTTGCGCACCGCGCGGGTGGTGGTCAGCAATTCATCGGTTGAAAGGTGCACGGTTGCAGGCACGTCTAACTCCTTTTGGATCAAATAACGGGCCAAATCTTCAAGAGTTAGGCCGCTTTGGATATGAGGTGTATCTGGTATAGGCCGGGCATGATACCGGGCTGATACCGCAATTCGTTTTTCTCTCGCGGAATTTTTGCGGTTTAACCTCCTCCGGCATGCTCCAGAATTCGCATATAGATCCGCACCGCGTTAACAAGGTGTTCAACGGGAATCCGTTCGTCAGTGCCATGAAAACCTGTCATCACCTCAGGCGTTACGATGATCGGATTGAAGCGAAATGAGTTATCGGCAATCTGGCCATAGTGACGGGTATCCGATGCCGCGATCATGATGCCGGGGACGATGACCGAACTCGGATAGATTTCCCTTACTGATCGTCCTATGACGCTAAACCCTGGCGAGGTCCAATCCGATACCTTCGACGCACCGCCCCCGGGTTCATTATTCGCCGTACGCACTTCGACCTTGTCGTGTGATACCGCTCGCTTCACGTGGTTGATCACCCCTTCAACCGAATCGCGGGGATGCAAACGAAAGTTCACTGTTGCAATCGCTTCGATGGGTAGCACATTCGCCTTGATGCTGCCGGATAACATTGTCGGCGCGGTGGTCGTACGTAACATCGCGTTACCGAAGGTGGTGTTGTCGAGTTGATCCTCGAGTACTGAGTTGAACAGCCAACGGTTGGCAAAGGCGATTCGGTAAGTGAAATCCATGTGTCGACTGATGGCGTCAAACATTTCACCGCTGACTCCGTCGAGACCACCGGGCAGTGGCGATGCCTCCAGCTTGCTGATCGCTTCTGCGAGCACACCCACAGCGGTCTGCGCAGGTGGCATAGAAGAGTGACCACCGTCGCCGCGCGCCACGATCTCCAAGGTTAGATAACCCTTTTCGGCAACGTTGATCGGGGCAATGAGCGGCTCGATTCCGTCCATCATTCCATCCATGAGGAACGAACCTTCATCAAGGCTCCAGTCGAGTGAAACGCCTTGTAATTTCAGGAGCTCGACCACTCCACCCGCGCCACGACGCCCGCCCACTTCCTCGTCATGACCGAAGCTGAAGTAAATCGTTCTTCGCGGCTTAAACCCCTTGGCCAGTATGGCCGCTGCCGCCTCGAGTTGAGCCACCACCGCACTCTTGTCATCAAGCGCACCGCGCCCCCAGACGATGCCATCGGCCACGACCCCGTCGAACGGCGGATGGGTCCAATCTTCTTCTGTTCCCGGAATGACCGGAACCACATCGTAGTGGCCGGTCAACAACACCGGCTTCAATGAGGCATCAGAACCTTGCCAGCGAAGCAGCATCGTATGCTCACCGACCAACGTCAGCGGCCATCACTTCCGGATAGGTGCTTTTCACCCACTCGACGAAGCCGTTGAAAGCCACCGGATCGAACTTCGCGGGATCCTGATGAGACACCGTCGGAAAGCGCACTGCTTGAGCGAGATGTTGTGCGATCACCTCCGATTCGAGGGGAATGTCGATCGGTTCGATCGCTGTGGACTGTTCGGGTACATGCACCGCCGCTCGTACGACTAACGCGACGAACAACAGCGCCAATGCGAGGCCGCCCCATAACAACAGTTTTTTCATCTGCTCTCCTTTCCGAATCAGAGCTTACTGCGTTTAGCGGAAGGACGGCAGCGAGCGGATGAGGGGCATGTGGTTCACGACAGGAGCGACGATTCTCCGTACTATGCGCGGCGCTCAAATTCGAACCTAGGCAGCCGTTATCGCTCTGTTGTGGCCTGCAGGATCTTCCGGAGAAGCATGAAAGCTTGCGTGTTTGGAAAAGGCTCGGCTCGACCGTGGACGCTCAATCAACCCGGCATAGGGTTGGTCCTGCTCGGGATTCTGTTGTGTGCACAGGCCTACGCAACCTGCGAAGGAACCCGTCCTGAATCCAAACTGTCGGGATCCTACGCCACCGGATGGGGCATTGATCATCGTAATACGCGCTTCCAGCCCAAGTCGTCTATCGACTCCAACAATGTAGGCAAACTCGCGCTGAAGTGGGTCTACGGCCTCGCAGACAACACACCTCGTTCCTGGCCTTTGATTACGGAAGATACGATCTTCATGGGCGATACCGGTCGTGGCGTAGTGGCACTCGATCGTGAAACCGGGTGTGAACGTTGGTTACATGAGCATCCCGGATCTATCGCCAGTGCCATCGTGGCCGGCCGAATCGGCACTCGAAAGATCCTCTTGTTCAACGATCGGATTGACGGTCTCTACGCTATCGACGCCAGAGACGGCAGCCTGATCTGGCATGCGGTCGTCGGTGAAGAGCCCGTGCCGTGGTACTCCGGGACACCATTGGTCACTGCCGATACAGTTTTTCTCCCGGTTGCATCGCTTGAAGTAGGTCTCGCCGCCAATCCTTTCTACGGCTGCTGCACGACCAGCGGTGGCATGGCCGCATTCGATATCGCCACCGGTCAAAAACGTTGGTACCTGCCCACCATCGAAGCCGAGGCGAAAGTCACCGGCAGCCACTTCGGCTTTGTGCAGGAGTATGGACCGAGTGGGGCGGCGGTTTGGGGCGCACCGAGTTATGACCCCGTTCGGGATTGGCTGTTCTTCGGCACGGGTCAGAATTTCACGCATCCAACCACCACAACGAGTGATGCCATCTTCGCCGTCGAAGCCAAATCCGGAAAAGTCGTGTGGATCAGGCAATACACTGCGAACGATGCATACACCGCCGCTTGCAACATCAAGGCGTTGAACCACCCGAACTGTGCTGAGCCCACAGGTCCTGACGTGGACTTCGGGGCGCCGACGATGCTGCTGACATCCCCTTCCGGTCGCTCGCTTCTGCTCGGAGGTCAGAAGTCTGCCGAAGTGCACGCGATGGACCCGGAAACCGGTACACCTGTGTGGACGACCCGCTTGGGGAGAGGCGGCATTATCGGCGGCGTCCATTGGGGAATGGCCGCGAATGAAAGCCTGGGGTTGTTGTATGTGCCGATCAGCGACAAAGAGGTACAGGGATTCCCCTCCCCAGGCACACCCACACCGGGTCTCTATGCCCTCGACATCGAAACCGGCGCGCAGCGTTGGCGATACACGCGCGAATCCCGTTGCCCCGAAGAAGAATGTGTTTTCGGCTTTTCATCGGCGATCATCACTGCCAACGACATCGTGGTGGCGGGTAGCATCGATGGTTATCTTGAAGTGCTGTCTGCACGCAATGGTGAGCTGCTCTGGAAACACGATGCGTGGCAAGACTATTCCGCGGTGAATGCCGTTGAAACTCGGGGTGGCGCTTTTGACGCACACGGTCCGATGATTGCGGATGATTTGTTGATCGTCACCGCGGGTTATGGCTACGTCGGGCGACAGCGAGGCGGTAACGCACTTCTCGTATTTCAGGTGAAGAACTGACATGACAGACGATTCAATGCTCGCTGGGCGATTCGTTCGTTTGGTGGCCACTGCCATCGACGCCGTTTTAGTACCCACGCTTACGATCTTCGGAGTGATGGTGTTTGGCGTTGTGGAAGACGCCGAGGACTATCAGAACAGGATGTGGATGGTGTGGGTGTTGCTCATCGCCATCGGCAGCTATTCGCTGCTGAACGGTTATGGTCTGTGGCGTCGTGGGCAGACCCTCGGCAAACAGATCATGAGTGTTGCGATCGTGTCGGCGTCGGCAAGTGTGGATCAGACTTCACCTGCACCCGCACCTTTCTGGAAACTCGTGTGCATTCGCGCGCTGTTCTTTCCGCTGCTGTTTGTGATCGTCGTGCCCTGGGTCACGCTGGTGCCATTTATCGATCAGCTGCTGATCTTCACAAAGCGACGGCGCTGCTTACATGACCTGGTGTCCGGGACCATGGTTGTGCGAGCGGACAAACGCTGACTACGCCCTGTAGACCCACTCCCAGACGGTTGAGACCCCATCGATGAAAATCCTGTTCGCTGTGATTCTGGTCCTGAACTTTCTCACTGAAGCCCTGGCGGCGACTTCACTGATTGGGGGGCCTGAGGGAATTGCAGCTGCGGGAAAAGGCGGCATGTGGTCCATGCACTACGGTTTTGCTGCTGCAGCGATTGCCAGTGCGTCACTCTGGGCATGGCCTTACCGAAGTGATCTACGCGTGGTCACTGCGGTGCTCGGCACCCTGCTGATCTTTCACACGGGGCTATTCATTTCTTTGAGCCTTGCAGGCGACCAGAAAGCCGGCATGGTGATTCATGCGGTGCTTGCGACGTTGTCCTTGATCGCGTTCGCTCGGCGTAAAACCTGGGCCGTTTGAACGGCCCAATAGTCCCTCAGACGAAACCTGCCTAAGTCCTATTTGCTCTTGTTCTGCCACGCGTGGCGATAAACCGCCCAGCGTCCATCTGCCTGTCGTCGCAATACGTCGATATACCGGGCGGAGGTTCGCTCCGCCGTCAAAGCACCGGTTTGCTTAACACCCTCGTCCGCATTCTTGAGTTTGAGGTGAATGATGTAGTCATATTCCGCGAGTGCGGTGTCGTCGATCACTTCGATAACCGGCGCTCTAACTACTTCAATCCGGTAGTCAGCCGCAGCGAATACGGGCTCAAGGAATTTTCCGTAACCTGCAGCACCGACTATGGCTTCCGCATCTGGGGGCAGAAGCCTCACATTCGCATCAAGAACCGCCACATAGGCCGGAATATCCGCGCGTTCAACTGCGCTTCGCCAATTGGCATACAGCGCATCGATGGCGGTGACATCGGCTGCCGTGTCTGCTCGGGCGATCGATGAAATCATCACCAGCAGCACAGTGATCAAAGTAGTTCGAATCAACTTACGCATGACGTCTCCTTGCAGGGTCGATGAAGCGCCGCGGCTCAACGTAACAAGCCGCGGTTAAATAGCCGCGCCAGTTCCTCACCCATCAAACGATAACCTTCGCTGTTCGGATGCAGGCCATCAGCTGTCAGTATTGCTTGCATACGTGTTGCATCCACAGGGTCTCTGAGCAGTCGGTCGAAATCGATCACTGCATCGAACACGCGACTCGTGCGTATCCATTGGTTCACCGCCTGGCGACGTGTTTCCACATCTGCACCGGAATAACCTGGCAGCGCGCTACCTCCGGAAGGTGTCAACGTTCCACCGATCACCACGATTGCTCGCGCGCGGGCTTGAGCCGCAATCTGCTGAAGTCCTGCGATGATCGATTCAGCACTGATCGCTGGTGTCGGGATACCAATGGCCGTTAGAAGACCCGACAGGCCGATACCGTTGATACCTTCGAGAACGAGAAGATGGGTCACGCCCGTTCGGGTAAGCACTTCCGTATCAAATCGACCCACCGCATTCTCACCGATGAAGCTGCGGGTGACCTGGTTGCCGGAAATGCCAATGTTGATCACTGCTGCGCGCGTGCGACCACCATTGCCATGGACGGTGTTCAGCTGCCTCGCAAGAAAGTCGGTGTAACGCGCATTCTGATCAACGGGTTCATTGGGCACGGCGCGTTGATCACCATCGGTGATGGAATCACCAAATGCGGCCACCACGGGCAGTCGCCCATTGCGCTGCACGTCTACACCACTCAGGAAGTACCACGCGGTGATCGGAGTGGCAGCGGCAAGCGTACTCGCATTCACCTGGTTACCCGACGCCAGAAAAGAAGTCTACAACGCACGCACGTGATAACTCACGGGTGAAGTCGAGACGGCACCGCCGGCTGGCACATACATGCTGATGGCAAGATCGGTGAACGCGTGAACACCCAGATTCACGGAGTCACTGAGTACACGCGCCCCGGCAGGGATGACGATGGATGTGGCATTGCCAAAACTCAGTTGTCGGAGGCTTGCAGCGTTTACTGAATAATCAGCATTGCGGACAGCGACGGAAGCTGCACCGATCAACAAAGGCGCGTTGCCGAATTCGTTGGTCAGCCACACACGAAGTCGGCTACCGCCTGCGCTGACACGCACGATATGACGCAAAGTGACATCGCTGAAAGCCGGAGGTGGTGCGTCGAACGGTGACGCAACTTTGTTCGCCGCTGTCCAGGTCACGACATAACTATCATCGTGAGAAGCAGTTGCCTGCCCCGCGCTGAGACCGAAAACGATCAGCATCAAAGCGCAGAACAAGCGAGTGATTCGCTGCATTTCCCCTCCTCCGTTTCTTGTTCGATTTGCAAGCGGACTTAACCGACTGACCCGCATTACATGCCCATCAGCGTGCCCCGGTCAAACAACTTTCGCAGGAAGATCAGCGCGCGTGCCGACGCCCGTGTGCTTGCATGTCAGCAAGAGTACCGAACAACGAGACGGGTTATCCGCCTCTTATGCGTCTCTTATCCGCCTTGGATACGTGGCATCAACACCACTTCTGCATCACGTGGAATCGGCTCGCTCCAGTTGTCGCGGAATATCTCGCCATTGATGGCGACCGCGACATCGGAATCGAGCAAGGCTTCGAATTTCGGATATCGATCAACGAGTTTGTTGAGCAGTTCGCGAATGGTGGCGGCCTCGACGGAGATCGAAGCTGCACCATTCACGGCGGCGCGGAGCAGGCCCGTCACTGCGACCTGCATAAACGGTGCTCTCAGCCTGCAGCGCGTTGCGTCTTGATGGCTTTGAGAATCCGTGGAGGCGACATCGGCACGTGGTTCATGCGCACACCGACTGCGTTCGACACGGCATTGCCGATGGCAGCGAGTGGCGGAACGATCGAGGTCTCACCGACACCACGAATGCCATAGGGATGGCCCGGGTTCGGAATCTCCAGGATGGTGGTGTCGATGAATGGCAGGTCAGAACACACCGGGATGCGGTAGTCGAGGAAGCCTGCGTTTTGCAAACGTCCATCCTTGCCATACACGTACTCTTCGTTGAGCGCCCAGCCAATGCCCTGTGCGGCAGCGCCTTGGAATTGCCCTTCGACATAGTCCGGATGAATCGCCTTGCCAGCATCCTGAACGACTGCGTAGCGGAGAATGCGGGTAGAGCCTGTTTCCGGATCCACTTCAACATCACAGATGTGGCTGGCGAAAGACACGCCCGCACCATCCGCAACCGTTTCGTTGTGACCGGCAATGGGGCCACCGGTTCGTGGTGATTTGGCTGCTATGTCCTTGAGGGACAACGGTTTCAGGTTGTGGTGCTGGTCACCCATCGGATAGGCGGTGCCGTCTTTCCACTCCACCTCTTCCACCGGGACATCCCAGGTCTTGGCAGCACGCGCACGAAGCTCTCCTACCGCATTGCGTGCTGCGAAAATGATCGCCATACCTGACGAGAATGTTCCGCGGCTCCCCTCTGTGGTGTCGTTATGACCGAGGGTGGCAGTATCCGCAACCGAACATTTCACGGTCTCGTACGGCACACCCAGCTCTTCCGCCGCGATCATTGAGAGTGATGCGCGTGAACCACCTACGTCGACGGTCCCTACCGATACGTTGACCGTACCGTCGGTGCCGATGTTGATGGTTGAACAGGTTTGGCCACCGAAGTTGAACCAGAAACCACAGGCCATACCACGACCCTGATTGGGGCCGAGTTTGGCTTTCATCTGCGGATGGTTTTTGACTGCTTCGAGGGTGGCGCGAATGCCGATGGGTCCATAGGTTGGCCCGTAGGAGGCGCGCGTGCCTTCTTTGGCCGCGTTGAGCAGACGGAACTCCACCGGATCCATATCGATGGCTTGCGCGACGAGGTCCATGGTGCTCTCGACACCAAAGGCTGCCATCGGTGCAGATGGTGCACGGTAGGCCGCAACTTTAGGGCGATTGACGAGAACGTCATAAGCGATGGCTTTGACGTTCGGCAGGTCGTAACACGCCCAAGCGGTCATGCCACCAAGCATCCCCCAGATTCCGGGGAAAGCACCATCCTGATAACGCAGCACAGCCAGCGCAGCCGTGATGCGACCATCACGCTTGGCACCAACCTTGATATCCATCGAGGTTGAACACGTTGGACCCGTTCCGCGGAAGACTTCTTCGCGGGTCAGCACCAGCTTTACCGGGCGATTGGCCTTGCGGGAGAGCGCCAACGCAACGGGCTCCATCCACACGTGGGTTTTGCCACCAAAACCACCACCGATCTCCGAGGACGTGACCTTCAGTTTGGCGATGTCCATGCCAAGTAACTGGGCACACTGGGTGCGGAAGGTGTAGTGACCTTGGGTCGTGACCCAGAGCTCACCGCTACCATCCGGTCCGACACTCGCGAGACACGCGTGCGGTTCGATATAACCCTGGTGGGTTTGTTCAGTCTTAAAGCTGCGCTCGATGATGACGTCGGCTTCGGCAAAACCTTCTTCGATGTTGCCGTGGCCAAACTGTGAAACCTGGGCAACGTTTGTCGTCTTGTTCGCATCCCCACCGGCGGTACGCACCCACGATTGAACGATAGGCGCACCGTCCTGCATCGCTGCATCAACATCGGTGACGTGCGGCAGGATCTTGTAGTCCACCTTGATGGCCTTGAGTGCCTTCTTGGCGGTTTCGGCATCAATCGCAGCGACTGCGGCAACCGCGTGCCCGTCGTAAAGGGCTCGGCCGCGCGCCATGCAGTTCTCGAGGATGTCGAGCATGTCGCGCTTACCGTTCACCTTGTCAGGCAAATCGGCTGACGTGATGATGGCTTTTACACCGGCGATTTTTTCCGCCTTGCTGGTATCGATGCTGCGAATCTCCGCATGGGCATGCGGGGAACGCAGAATCATTCCTACCAACTGCCCAGCTGCCGATGCGTCAGCGCCGTAGCGGGCACGGCCGGTGACCTTGTCGATACCGTCGGGGCGTGCGACACGTGTACCGATGACCTTGAAGGCCTGGTTTGTAAAGCTCGGGTCGTCTTTCACTTGCTTCTCCTGAAAACTATTCCGGTCAGTACCTTATTTCGGTCAATGCGTTAGGCGCTTTTCTTTGAAGGTTTCTTCGTTGCTTTTTTCTTCGCGGCGGGCTTAGTTGCATCAACTGCGAGGTCCTTGGCGGCAGCTTGCACGGCGCGCACGATCTTGTCATAGCCTGTGCAACGACAGAGGTTGCCCGCCAACGCATAACGAATCTGCTCTTCTGTCGGATCACTGTTCCGGTCCAACAGCGCTTTTGCAGCCACGAGGAACCCCGGGGTGCAGATCCCGCACTGCAGCGCGGCATGTTCTATGAACTTTTGTTGCAACGGGTGCAGCTGGTTGCCGTTAGCCATCCCTTCGACGGTGTTAACCGCACGGCCTTCAACTTCAGCACCGAGCACCAGGCACGCGCACACCAATCGACCGTCAACGGTGACGCTGCAGGCGCCACAATCACCGGTACCACAACCTTCTTTTGCGCCGGTCAAACCGACACGGTTACGCAGCACGTCAAGCAACACTTCGCCGGGCTGACAGACGAACTCGACTGCATCGCCGTTGATCGTCGTAGAAACATGAACTCCGGACATTGTTGTTAACCCCCTGCTCGCTGATAGGCGATCTTTGCGGCTCTCTTGGCCAACACACCCGCCACTTCTGTTCTGAATTCCACCGTACCGCGTTTGTCATCGATGGGGTTGCAGGCGGCCTCACACGCTGCTGCCATCGCTGCGAGCGCATCATCATCCAGCTTCGTGCCGATGATGGCCTTGGCTGCTGCGGGTACGAGCACTACGGTAGGCGCAACAGCGCCGAGTGCAACACGCGCTTCCGCGACCACTCCACCTTTACCGAGCGTGAGGCTGACACCGGCGGAACACACTGCGATGTCCATTTCGGTTCGCGGAATGAAACGAAGATACGCATCGCCCGACTTACCCTTGCGCGCAGGCAGGGTGATGGATTCGATCAACTCGCCCGCCTTAAGCGTTGTTTTACCTGGCCCTGCGACAACATCTTCAACAGGCACCGTTCGTTTACCCTTTGGTCCGACAACAACTGCTTTGGCTTTCGCCGCCACCATGGCCGGCACACTGTCCGCCGCCGGTGAAGCGTTGCAGAGGTTGCCAACAACCGTGCAACGACTCTGAATTTGATCCGAACCAATGAGATTGGCGGCTTCAACGACACCTGGCCAGGCCTTCTTCAAAGCGCTGTTTTCGCCAAGTTGTGCACATGACACGGCGGCGCCGATCTTGAAACCGCTCGCTGTTTTGCTCACGGCCTGCATGGCCGGAATTCGTTTGATATCGACGATCACTTCGGGTTCGACGAACCCGCCTTTCAGACGTACCAACAGGTCCGATCCTCCGGCGAGCACCTGGCCCTTGCCTTTCGTCTTGGACAGCAGCGCGACCGCGTCCTTTGTAGTTGTAGGCGCTTCGTATCTCATGAGCCTTGGAATCTCCTTCATTGTGTTCCCCAGGCACTGCCGCAATGTTGTTCGGCAGATCGCACGAGGGTCCGGGTTGTTGAAAAACATGCGAAGAGAGCGCGGATCGGAGCGGCCCGGATGTACAGCAGGCAGGCGACTCAAATACGCGTCAGACAACTTACCCTTCCGCCATGTTAGTGAAACTCGCCGTGCAAGAGGAGTGGGGATATCAACTCAATCGAAGTATTTCTGCTTCAAATGCACACCTTTGGGGAAGCCGCACACAATGACCCGCGTTCGCTGGGCACACACCCGCCTTCGCGTTATCGTCCGATCGCTGAATTTCTCTCGGAGCGGTCGATGAGTCTTGATACGTTGTTTACGCTCGCAAATTTGTCTGTGATACCCGCCTGGCTGCTCTTGATCGTCGCGCCACGGGCAGCGATCACGAAGAACCTCGTGCACTCGCTTGTTTATCCGGCGATCCTGGGGGTCGCCTATGTCAGCGGAATTCTCACTTCCGCGTCCTCCGGTTCGGGTGCCGATATGGGCAGCTTGGCATCTCTGTCTGCGGCTTTCTCAAACCCCAGCTTCATGTTGATCGGCTGGCTTCACTATTTGGTGTTCGACCTGTTCGTGGGCGCCTGGGAAGCTCGAGATGCGTCGCGAAGCAACGTACCTCACCTCTGGCTCGTTCCCTGCCTAATCCTCACGTTTATGCTAGGACCTACCGGCCTTCTTCTTTATCTGGCAATTCGCTATGTGTATTCAAAATCCCTGCGTCTTGAGGAGGTGTGATGAGCGAAGAACGCCTCACGGAACTGGAGATGCGCACGGCTTTCCAGGACGACACCATCGCTGCGCTCAATGACGCCATCGTGAAACAACAGAACGCCATAGATCAGCTGCGGCGTGAACTCAAAGCATTGCGCGATCACGTACTGCTAAGTCTCCCTGGGGATTCCAAACAGCCGGACGACGAGCGGCCACCCCATTATTGACCATTCCAGATAACAAATTGCTTGATTCGAAAAGCCATGCGATGGTTAGTCGTGTTACCACGCTGAGGGAAGAACCGATGACCACGACAACCACCGGGCCTATCGCGTACGTCGAAGGTCTCGCCAAACACTATGGATCCATGGGTCACCCGCCTTATCAGTGGACAATCAACACCGATGCGCCATGGACCTCACTGACTCGGCCGCTCTCTCAGTGCCGGGTCACGATGCTTACCTCCGGCGGCATCTCCCTCTGCAACATGCCGGCCTTCGATCCCATGGCGCGTAATGATCACCGCCTGGACGCCATTCCGGTCACAGCGGGATCAACAGATTTTCAGATTCATGACAGCTACTACGACCATCGGGACGCCGACCAGGACATTAATTGCCAGTTCCCCATTGATCGTTTGCGCGAACTGGCATCAAGCGGCGAAATCGGCAGTCTCGCGCCGCGTTTCTGGAGCGGCTTTATGGGCCGCATTTACAACCGCAGCAAGGTGCTCACCGAGTCCGGCCCTGCGTTCGCAGACGAACTCAAGCGGGATGGCGTCGACTTGCTCATTGCAGTACCTGCCTGACCCCTCGATCACCAGACCGTGGGTCTGGTATGCCGAGTGGTAGAAGAAGCCGGAATTCCTACGGTTTGCCTTTCGACCGGACGTGACCTCACCCAACAAGTACGGCCGCCACGCAGCGTGTTCGTGAACTTCCCAATGGGTAATGCCTTTGGTGCCCCTTTCGACTCAGGTTCACAGATGGCGATTCTGCGTGCGGTGCTGGCCTGTGCCGTGACTGCCAGGGAGCCCGGAACACTGACCGATCTGCCGCTTACGTGGCCAAAGCCATTTGCCCTCGAACCTGGCAAGTCGAGGATGTAGCCAACGCGATTGATTCAGGAAGTAGCGCGCACGCTCCCCGCCACTTTACGAGTGAGTGAAGGCAGCCGTGCCAACATCGGCAGCTACGAGTAACAACAGCGCCGCTGCGAACACCACAACACCGCCCGATTCCCACGTCGTGCACAGGCCCGTGCTCAGAAAGAACACCGGCATCAGAACTAAGACCACGTGGTGGCGGAGTTGATCCAACCGTTCAAGACCAAACCAGCGGACTTCCATCACTGCGCCCGCGAGAAACGCACCGACCATAAAGTGCAGACCGGCCCAGTGCGCGGCAAATGACACCGCTGCGAGCCAAACCAGCGCCACATACCACCGATCTCGTTCCGCCAGGAATGCCATCAGCCGCCGCATCCCGAACGCCAATACGGAAAACAAGACAACAAACACAACCTGGCGACCGATTCGCTGCCAATCCGTGAGGATCAACGCCAGCACACCCCAAATGACCACGTCATCGACACTGGCGTAACGCAGGATTCGTTGTCCAAGTGGTGCTTGAAGGATTTCGAGCTTCTCCATGAGAAGGATAAGAATCGGCAACGCGGTGACCGTACACGCCATTCCAAGCCCGGCAATGAATTGCCAGGGTTGTGAGCTCTCTCCTACCCAAGGGAGCGCATCGTTCACTACCAGCAGGCCTGCTGCCGCGGCTCCGAGCAAGAGCGGTACGATCATTGCAGAGCCCGCTGTGATCAACGTTTCTCCGCGGTGCCGCCAAGCTTCTGCAAGGTCGAGCTCCACCCCAGCTATAAAGACGAACAGCATCACTGCCCACCAGGCGACGCCGTTCAGTCCCTGTACCACCTCAGGTCGAAAGACAAGCTGGTAGTACTCCGGATAAGCGGCACCCACCACACCCGGTCCGAGCACGATCCCCGTCACAATCTGCACAACGACGAGCGGCGCCCAATAGTCTGTTCGACCCAATCGCCAGATAAGGTAAGGTACGGCGAAGATGAGGCACATCGCGATGAGGAAAAGTTCGGTGGTATTCAACGTCGTCGCTGCGTAGTCAATGAGGGGCGGAGCCGCCGAACCAGAGTCGACGGCAGGCCACAAACATCCGTTCCAGTTTATTTTTGTTGCTTGAACCCGGCAGGAACCTCAAAGAGTGCGGCATCTACACGGTTTTGATTAAACGACTTCATTTCCGATGAAACGACCATCATCGGCACGAGTCCGTTCGCCATTTGCACCTCTACAGGCGCTGCAGCGGGCGCAGCTTGTTCCTGCTTTTTCTTGCCACCGAACAACCCACCGAGCTGACCACCCAACTGCCCGAGCGGATTACCCGCACTTGGGCCACTGGCATTTTGTTGTGCGGTAGAAGCGCTCGCACATTGGGGCCCACCAAAGCCCAATGCGAAGGCGGATTTCAGCGGATAACCCTGAATGCCCTGCATTTCTTTACTAATCTTCTCCCAGATGCCCTTGTAGCGTCCGAAGCTCTGCTAAGCGCGTTGCGCGAAATCCGCAGAGCCTGTGCCGGACACGCCCATCTTCTCTGCATAACTGAGGTAATACGCCATCGTTTCCTCCTTGGCGTCGAATCGCGGTGTCATCCACTGATCCAGCACCAAGGAAAAATCGCAGGAACTGTTGGTCTTGCGGTCTTTGCAGGTTTGTGTGGCTGTGACTTTCACGCGCTCTGTAGGCAGCCCGGCCACTGTCGCCTTTTCACCAGTGCGTTGTACTTCGGCGCGTGGTTCAGACCATTCACATTCGCTGTCATCCATACCCATCATGGCTTCGGATTGAGCAGCCTGCCCCTCTTCTGCTTGCGCCATGGCGTTTTTGCATTTCCGCTCATTGTTCCGCAAGAGACACCTGGCGATAACGTTTCTTCTTCAGATTAAGTTCGTACAACATGTCCTGGTCTAGGCGCACGATCTGACCCGATGGTCCTGCCCCACCAAACATGCGCACCAGCCCCGAAGTGTTGCTGACGTTGTTGTCGATCCTGGCTTTATTGCCGAAAATATAGGTGGTCGAGTCAATCGTCATGCTCGCCATGGCCATCAGGCCCTTGCCCTCGACCCGAACGTTCTCCTGGATGGTCACATCGGCTTGGGCCGACATCAGACTGAATCCAAGAACCAGAGCCACGGGGGCCAGTGTGATTCGCTTCATGCAACATCCTCATGAGTTCCTCTCAGATGGACGTACATTGAACGGAATCGGGGCGCTGATGAAAAGCGCTGTGTGCAGGGACATGTGACGTAGCGAGTCTCTGTTCCCTCGTCAATAATGATCACCTCTCATCGATTCACGCAGGACATCGGACCATGACCGGAACGGTACTCATCGCCGGAGCGAGTGGATTGGTAGGCACAGCGGCGGTCATTGAATTTGCAGCTGCCGGTTGGGAAGTCATCGCCGTCTCGCGAAGAAGACCGGAGCTCCTTGAAGGACACCGCTATACACATCTTCCGTTGGATTTACAGGATGCCTCGGCCTGCCGTGTAACGGCTGAGTCACTGAAGCGGGTCACCCATGTGGTGTATACCGCAGTCTATGAGTTACCTGGGCTGATTCAGGGATGGACAGACCCCATGCAGATTCAAACCAACGCGCAGATGCTCAGGAATTTGCTGGATCCGCTGCGTCACGCAGCTTCGCTTAAACACATCTCGATCCTGCAAGGTACCAAGGCCTACGGCGGACATGTGCGACCGCTCCGAATCCCTGCGCGGGAAAGTCAGGCTCGCGTCGAACATCCCAACTTCTATTGGCTGCACGAAGACTACGTTCGAGAGATGCAAAAAAACGATGGCATCCCTTTCACGATCTTCCGTCCACAACTCATCGTTGGTCCAAACCACGGCGTGGTGATGAACTTGCCGCCAGTGATCGGTGTCTATGGGGCAATTCGCAAAACACTAAATCTCCCCTTCTCGTTTCCCGGCGGCGCGAACTGGGTGTGGGAGGCCGTTGATACTCGAATCGTAGCCGGCGCTTTGCGGTGGGCTGCAGAAGCACCAGCTGCTGCTTGTGAGACCTTTAATCTGACTAACGGCGAGGTCTTCAGCTTTCGTGATATGTGGCCTGCGATTGCGCGGACGTTAGGTGTCGAGCCTGGACCTGATGAATCACTTCGCTTATCCACCTACATTCCAGACCATGCTGACGTGTGGAATCGTATCGTGAGTCGCCATGGGTTGAGGCAAATTCCACTCGCGGATCTTTTGGGTGAATCACACCACTACGCCGATATGTGTTTTGCCTATGGGGCAACGACACCGCCAGCGCCAACCTACGTCAGCACCGTGAAGATCCGGCAAGCGGGGTTCAACATGGCCATGAACACCGAAGAGAGCTTTTGTCATTGGCTGCAGGAATTGCAGGTACGCCGGATCATCCCGGCAGCCGGAGGTGGAACGGTTTGACTGAGCAGCAGTGTCGATTACATCTCCGCAACGAAATTCAATACGGCGCCCAAGCCCAGCGCCGCGGCTCGCTCGTTCATGTTGTCCGGGGTAGGCGTAGCGATGATCGCTTTCTGCACGCCATCACGATTCGCTTCGGTGAAAGACACGTAGGTATTGCCGTCGAGCTGTAGTGTGTTTTTGCGTGGAACGACGTCAAGCACTTCGGCCCAACGACGACAGAGTGCATCTGGATCAACCGCGCCTACTTCGCAGCCGACGATCGATGTGGCGTGGCGGGCTCTGCGCTCACGCCAGCCTGGACCTGCCCAGATCCACTCGTCTGCAGGCCGCATCTCGTCGAAGGAAACGATCGCGCCGCTGATGTCTTTGGGGTGCACATGTGCGGCGCATACTTCAGGGCGATTGATTTGCCAGACCTTACGCAGCTTTTGTTGGTTGAGTCGGACATCGAAGGCCGCAAAGTCGTTCACCTGGAAAAGGACCATATAGCCGCAGAGAGGTTCGCCGCGGGAGGCGAGGGTTCGACCGGCGGCGGTGTCGGGTCGATTTGGAGCGACGACCTCGAGGTAGGTGTTGCCGATGGTTTGAACGGTGTTGTGAAGGCCGAACTCTCCGACGCCCGGGTCGGCGAAGTCCGAAGTGAGGCCGAGAAGAGTTAGAAGGTTTGAACGGATCGGTTCGAGGTGGGTGGCGGCGAGGGCGATTTGGCGGAGTTTCATGAAGGCGTGGCCAGTCTCTAGATGAAGTTTGAGAGAAACCGGTGGTGGCTATTTGTGCAAGGGAAAAATAGAAAGAAAGAGAAGAGAGCTTTTCGGAGACTGGATGAGGGATTGACTCGCGCCATCCTTGGCGTTCGCAACGTCCAAAACGGCCGTCCTACCGTTTTGTCGAACCATGAAGGCTTCTCCTCGTCCCTCCCTCTCCGCCAATAAAAAAGGCCCTGGCGGGCCTTTTTTATTGGCGGAGAGGGAGG
>SYFY01000003.1 GCA_005799745.1 Gammaproteobacteria bacterium | reverse complement strand
GCGCCTTTCACGCGCCACGTGGCATGCTCGAGTTCTGGATCGATCCCTCAAGCCCCTACTACAAGGAGATTTTCGGCAGCGGCAAACGTTTCGTTTTCTACTGCCAGAGTGGTTGGCGGTCCGCGCTCTCCACGCAGACCCTACAGAACATGGGTCTATCCCCGGTGTGTCATGTGGGTGGTGGCTATCGCGCCTGGAAAGAAGGCGGTTTGCCCACCGAAGAGGTCCCTGCCAAACACTGACGACTGTCTTCAGGGGCTTAACAGAGGCTTATTCAGAGGTTTCGGCGCCATGCGCAATGTAGTGATTTACGTCATGGCGGGGTTGTCCGGCTTTGTTGTCATGTCCTTCGAATTGCTCGGTGGGCGCATGCTTGCGCCGTGGTTCGGAAGCGGCATCTACGTCTGGGGCAGCATCATCACGATCTTCATGACGGCGCTCGCCATCGGCTATTTGTTGGGTGGGCGGCTGTCGGTACATCAGCCCTCCCTTACCCGTTATGCATCGTTGTTTATCTTCGCAGCACTCCTACTGGCACCGCTGATCACCTATGCGGATACGCTTCTGGAGTGGACTTTCAACGCAGTTGCGGATGAGCGCTACGGATCTTTGCTGGCCGCGACTCTGCTGTTTGCGCCTGGCACGGTTCTGCTCGGAATGATCTCGCCTTACAGCGTACGACTGCTTGTTGAAGACGCCGATCACTCGGGTGCTGTCGCTGGTGTGCTCTACTTCGTATCAACCTTAGGCAGCGCCCTGGGCACGTTACTCACCTCGTTCTATTTCGTGTTGTGGTTCCAAATGAACACCATCGTCATCGCGATGTCTGCAATGCTCGCGTTGCTGGCGGTGCTTGGCTATCTCACCGACAGGGCATCCCGATGATTCGCTGGATGCTACTTGCACTTCTGCTCGCCTTCCTGCCGCTTGCGCTCGCGAAGACACTTCACAGCGAACGATCGTTGTATCAGAACGTCCTGGTCATTGAACGCATGGGTGAAATCTGTCTGCAGTTCACTGTACGCGTGGACGTGCGTAATCAGACTTGTATGAAGAAGGACCACCCCAAAGAGATGGTCTTCACCTATACAAAGATGATGATGGCCTCGCTGCTGCTGATGGATGATCCCACTTTGATTCTGGTCGTGGGCTTGGGAGGCGGCACATTGCCAATGGCCCTGCAGGACGTTTTCCCCGACGCGAAGATCGACGCGGTGGAGATCGACCCTGCAGTCGTTAAAGTTGCAGAACAGTTCTTTCACTTCAAACCCGGTCCGAATGTGACTGTGTTTACCCAAGACGCGCGTGTCTTCGGTAAACGCGCGGCCAAACAAGGCAAGACCTACGACCTAATTCTGCTCGACGCCTATAACGGTGAGTACATTCCCGAACACCTCATGACCGCGGAGTACTTGCAGGAAACCAGATCGCTCCTGATTCCGGGTGGAATCATCGCTGCCAACACCTTTGCGATCAGTCGTTTGTACGATCATGAGTCAGCAACGTATCTGAAGGTGTTTGGAAAGTTCCTGAGTTTCCGAGTGCCTGAGAGCGCGAATCGCGTGGTGTTGGCCAGCAACCAGCCTTTTCAACCGCCTGAATTTCGGCAAGCGCGTGCCGCTTCTCTTGAAGTCAGGCTGCGCCCTTACGCAGTGGATCTTTCTCGTTACCTGAATCGACTGGATGGTCGTCGCGATTGGAACTCCGGCGCAGAAGTGCTTACAGACCAATATTCACCGGCGAATCAACTCAACCGCTAGTCAGCAGTACACCGCCTCAGGCTGACGACCCCATGTCGATCACCAGTTCCGAACCGTTCATATAGCTCGACTCATCCGAAGCCAGAAAAAGCACGCCGTTGGCGATGTCTTGGGCATTGCCCGCCTTCCCACCCGGTGTACTTCTCGAAGCGATTTCATGAGGATCAACAGCGTTGGCTTCAAGACGCATCGCGGCTGGCGTCACGGTTTGCCAGATCGCTGTATCAATGACGCCGGGATGCACGGAATTCACCCGAATGTTCCAACCCGAATAAGCCGATTCGAGGGCAACACCTTTGGTCAACAAACGCACCCCGCCCTTGGTCGCACAATATCCCGCGAGTGTGGGCGAGCCTTGTAATCCGGCCACGGAAGAAATGTTAATGATCGACCCGCCACCCGATTCACGCATTAACGGGATGGTAGTTCTTATCCCCAGGAACACGCCTTCCAGATTCACTGCTTGCTGCATACGCCAATCGGCGAGCGACATGTCGAGAATCGATCCCGCCCAGGCAATACCCGCGTTATTGACGAGGATGTGCAAATGTTTTTCGCGTACGCGGATGTCATCAAGAATCTGCTGCCAGACGGATTCGCTAGTGACATCCTGAACCATAGCCCTTGCAGAGAAGCCGTTCGCGCATATGGTTTCCACGACTTTCTGGACGCCGGCCTGGTTCAAGTCGGTGGCAATCACCTTTGCCCCCTCCCGAGCCAGCGTTTCAGCGGTCGCCCGACCAATTCCCGAAGCCGCTCCCGTGACCAGTACCACCAGACCTTGCAACCGACCCATGACTTATTCCTCTTGTTGACTAACGATGACGCTCTGTCGCCCTAACCAAACGCTTCGAGAAACGGTTCGTTCCCGGTTTCGACGAGTGCAAGGAGCGCTGCTCTCTGCCCACCACGCAGTTGTTGTTTAACGGCACCAAAGCCGCGTTGTGCTGCGAGTGTCTCGACGCGATCACAAGCCAGCCGCAGCAGCATATCTCGGGACGCCAGCGTATCGATTAGGCCTGCCTCATAAAGCTCCGCCACAGAAAAGGAAAGACTCGACAACGCCATCTGCCGGAGCAGCGGCGCTGACAATTCGTGCCGAATGATCTGTACCGGACCTGCAGGGAAAGGAACACCTGCTTGCGCTTCCGGCAGACTGAGCTTCACCGCAGAATCATCGACGGCGACGCGATAATCTCAACAGAGCGAGAGGACAAATCCACCATCCAACGCGTGGCCATTGATCGCGGCGACCATAGGACATCGAATCGACAAGGCGGCTGCCGTCATTCGTGTGATGGCCAGCACCATCTTTCGGCGTCGTTCACTCGTGTAACTTGCGAATGCGCGCACATCCACTCCGGCGCTGAAAACACTTCCCTCCCCGGTCAGAACGACACCCGTGGGGGAATTGAGTGCGAGCTCAGTAAAAACGGATTCAAGCGCCAGAACCATCTCGTCATCGAGCGCGTTGACCGGTGGCCGTGCGACTTCAAGCACAGCGCCACCTCCGCGGTCCTTTCGTAAAACTGGCATGCGACTCCTCGCTACTGAATTTTTTTTCCCCGCGCGTTCTAAATGTTCCGCATGATTGCCGGCAATCGCAGTTTGAGACTCGCGAGTCCATCCACAGTACCGGCGTCGATACCGGGCATGTCCGACAGGCGCGTGGCAACAACCTTCCTGCCTTGATCGATGAATCGCTGTACGACATGACCGACAAACATTTCCCTTCCGCCGAACGACTCACCAGGGCTGCGACCGGCATTCGTCTGCGTCAGCGTCTCGTGCATGAACTCTGTAAACGCCGGCTTCCACACCGCCATCACCCAGTTTTCAGCAACTCCGGACCATCGCTATGGTTTGATGACAAGCTTGCGCACGGTTGTGCCATCACGAACCACTACGTCCACGCGTTCGGGTGACATTGTTGGTGTCAGACCCAGTACGAGATCGACGTCCTCCCACCCTAATGCTGTCAGCAACTTCGTCACAGCACTGTTTGCCTCAAACACAATATCCGCGGATCCAAGCAGCACGGCTGTACTGCGCACTCGCGTATAGGCAACATCAAGGGTATGCGGGGAGCTGGGTGTTGGAGACGTGATCAGGTATTCGATATCGAGCCCACGCGAAGTCCCGTCACCCAACACGGCCGAAATGTCCTCCTTTTCCGCCCGGTTGATCATCACCGCCTTGCAAACACCACCCTTTCGTAGGTGCCTCAGCAGATTGTCGATGAGCAGCACCGGCTCGCTGTTCGCATCCTTGCCGAGAACAAAGACTTCTTTACTGCCATGGCTCCCTTTATCTTGTCTGGGGAAACGCGTTCCGAATCCAGCCGCCGGGATCAACGCGATCACGTTGGCAGGATCGATGGACGTCTTCACTCAGATGGACTTGCCAGCTTTTGCCCAGTACTCATCTTTCAAAAGCCGCTTGTAGAGTTTGCCTGTCGGATGACGAGGCAGTTCCGCCCGGAAGTCGATGGTCCGTGGGCACTTCACGTGCGACAGCCGTTCACGGCACCAGTCGATGAGTTCGAGGGCAAACTCGGGCGTCGCATCGTTCATGTCATCGGGTTGCACCACCGCCTTCACTTCTTCACCAAAGTCCTCATTGGGTACACCAAACACCGCAACATCCACCACACGTGGAT
>SYFY01000022.1 GCA_005799745.1 Gammaproteobacteria bacterium | reverse complement strand
TGCCATCTCGATCAGGTGGCACGCCAGTCGTGCATCAGAGTCGATCAACTCACGTGCCCGTTCGGCAAGACGAAAAGCGCCGCCGGCGAGCTGCGCGAGTTCCGTCGCCAGCACTCGATCATGAGAAGGCTTGAGGTTCGCTGGATTGCCTTCATACCAGCCGCCATACATCCGCCAGATATTACGCACAACAAATTCTGGCTCATCGTACATCGGACGAAGATAGGGTCGCTCCAGGATTGCGGGATCCAGTTTGACCTCATGGATGATGTCGGTGAGCCGCATGCCCACATTCATCCGCTGAAGAGTTTCGTTCACCAGAAAGTCGAGACTGTCGGCAACTTCGGTCAGTACGCTCCGAATTCGATCAACACCGGCGATAGGTAGTCCATGTGCTGGGAGAAAGAGCTCCGCACCCCGTGAAGCCATATCATGCATCGCGGCCGCCCACTCGCGTGGATACCGCTGCACCTTCTGGGGATTGCCGGCATTCGGGAAGTTCCAGATGAAAAAGTCGCCGGCGCAGATCGCTTTATATTTCGGCACGTAGGCCCAGGTGTGATCGTCGGTTTCACCCTTGGCATGTTTCAACTCAAACTCAACGCCGCCGACCGAAAGATCCAGCGTATCGCTGTAGGTAACCTCAGGTTTGGGGGACGATTCTGGTAAGAAGCTGCCGCCCGCAGCTAGGTCATAGCCCCGACGCCTGAACTGACCAAACTGGCGTTCATTGATGATGTGGTTGTAACCGTTGGTGAGGTTGTAACGGTCAAATCGTTTCGGCACATTTTCGTGTCCAACAATCCGAGGTCTTAAGTGGTGTTGCCACTCCGCATCGGCCACAAACGCACCTGCTCCACCGACGTGATCAGCGTGACCGTGCGTATAGACCAGCGTGTTGAATCGAGACGTTCGCCAGCCGCGTGCTGCATCAACAACCTTCACTCCACCTGATTTGTTCGACGTATCAAACGCTACCAATCCATCATCGGTTTCGAACAAGACACAGTGGGAAAAAGCTTCAACCACGGCGAGTCCATCCGCAATGACGGACAACTCATGGTTAATTCGATTGATTGGACCGACGGCGTCGACGCCTTTGCCTTCGTCGATGACGGCGGTTGAGAGTGCAATCAGATCGGCCATCGTTACCTCGCTGCTATGACTTCAATTCCGTTTCAAAACGTAAGCACTGTGATCTCGTGCGCTGCGTTCAAAATCTCTTGGTAGCGTCTGCTTCGAGACGTCTTCTACCTCAAACTCAAACAACGACGCCCTATCCAGCCTGAACTTGGGCAAGCGCGTGGTGAACATCATTGTCCCGCCGGACGCCAACAACGCCGACGCCTCAACTAACAAGCGCACGTGATCTCGCTGCACGTCGAACGTCTCACCCTTCCACTTGCCGCGTTGGAATGCAGGTGCGTCGAGATAGATCAAATCAAACCGCTGCGGCCGCGCCTGCTGGCTTTGTTCACGCAGCCACACCAGCGGATCCACTTTCACAAAGGTGTGTCTGTGGTTGGCGAGCCTGTTGAGTGCGAGGTTTCGTTCCGCCCGCCCAAGGGCAGTATTGGACACCTCCACGGAAATCGTTACCTCTGCACCCCCACCGGCGGCGTATACGGTGGCAGCCCCGGTTCCGGAGAAAAGATTCAGGAAGGACCTTCCCACCACCATCCGACCCAGCATCTCCCGGACGCCGCGGTGAACCAGGTGCAATCCGGGATCGAGCTCGCTGCCTAACTCAACCAGGAACTGCCACCCGCCTTCCTGAATCACGACCGGTTGTGGGGCTTCGACCGGGCTTATGTACCTGGATTCATCTCTTCGTCGCTGCTCTTCGCGCATCACGACCTGTGAATGGGTCACATCGAACACCGAAGGCACGACCGCCAGCACTTCGAGCCGCCGTTGTGTTGCCGCCTGACGATCAACCATGTCCGGTGCACGATACTCCTGTACATAAAGCGTCGTCCGTTCACCCTGATAAAGCTCCACGGCAAAGGCGTACTCCGGCATGTCCGCGTCATACACCCGATAACAGCTGATGCCTTCTTTTCGCGCCCAGTCCCGCATCTTCTTGAAGTTTTTGCGTAACCGGTTGGCAAACATCTGCGCGCCCGGCGATTCACGCACGGCGGCCATTTTCTCTTCACGTGAAGCGCGTTTGTCGGCAGGCGCGAACTCCTCTGCCTTTACTTCAAAGCGCAACAAGCGGCATTCGATGGCGCCATTAAAGAGCGTATGACTACGTTTCGCATGGATGCCAACAGCCCGTGCAAGGGGTGGATTACCCGTGAGCACCACGGCACGCCAGCCGAGAAAATGCGTTCGCAGCACCTTGCCAAGTTCTGCGTAGAGGGGTTCAAGGGACTGTGCGTCACCGAGGCGTTCGCCATAAGGCGGATTAACCACCAACAATCCACTTCCCGGCGGCGCTGACTTGAATTCCTCGACACCACAACAGGTGACTTCAATCACTGCACCGAACCCAGCCTCAGAAACATTCGCCAGCGCGGCGCTCACGGCCGCAGGATCCTGATCGAAACCCAGGATTCTTCCGGCGTTAAGCACCCCTCTCTGTTGATGTAGCTGTTGCTGTTGCTGTTGATTTGCTTCATGCACAAGCTTCTGCCACACCTCGGGCTCATGGGCTTTCCAACCCAAAAACCCGTAGTACGTTCTTTGCAGTCCCGGGGCGATGTTGCCAAGGATCATCGCCGCTTCGATCAGAAATGTTCCGGACCCACACATCGGATCCACCAGACTGCCACCGTCTGCGGCAATCGCAGGCCACCCCGAGCGCAACAACACAGCGGCAGCCAGGCTCTCCTTCAGCGGTGCAGTAACATGACGCAGTCGATAACCACGTCGATGCAGTGGGTCACCGGAAAGGTCAATGCTGACATTGGCGCGTGCCCGGTTGAGGTGGACCGTGATGCGCACATCAGGCTGATCGAGTCGGACCGAAGGGCGCTCACCAAAACGATCCCTGAACTGATCGACGATGGCGTCTTTCACTTTCAACGCACCGAATTGGGTGTGCGTGATGTGACTGTTGGAGCCGCTGAAGTCGACCGCAAAACTTCGTTTCGTATCCAGGTGTCTCGACCAGTCGATATCCCGAATATTGCGATAGAGCTCCGTCGCATCTTTCGCATCCACTTCCGCAACTTGCAGCAATATTCGGCTTGCAGTGCGTGACCAGAGGCAGGCGCGATAGCCGAGCTCCAGCACCCCTTCGAACCCAACGCCGGCGCGTTGCTCCCGTAGCCGCTCAGCACCGAGTGCTTTCAGTTCCGCAGCCAACAGGTCTGCAACCCCCGCAGCACACGTCGCAAAAAAAGTGTGTGTCGAAGCGGATTGGGGTAACGGCCATGGGCTGGTCAATCGAGCATCCAAAATCAGAGGCGGCTGGCATGATAACGGTTCGGGGCGGGTGCGTCCGGTGGGGCTTGCAGCTGGTTTAACCCGAGCGGGACAGGTTTACGCTCGCATACCGACCCACCGAATCGATCACCAGGACCCGATAATCTCCGACGTGATCGAGTGGAAATTCAAAAGGTGATCGGGCTGGAAGCGCCGCTACACGAACATCATTCACAAGCCAGTCCACGGGATCCGATGTACCCCGCACTCGGAGCGGGGACGTAGTTCCGTCAGATCAGTCGCTGAGCCTCAACCGAGGCTCCGCTTCTCCCCAAACGCCGATGCACCCGAGTACAACAACAACACCGCGATCGGCCCCATAAACAGCGACACCAACCCAAGTGACTGAGCGACCGCCGCCGGGTCGCCGAACACATAGTCCGTGCACGCGGCGACCAGCGTCGGACCAAGAGCCAGGCCAATCACATTGGTCGTCACTACATAGGCACCATTCACCACACCCCGCATTTCATTGGGTGTGACCTTCTGCATGGCCGACGTAATGAGCGCGAGTGGCAGCGTCACGCTGAAACTTGCACCGGCAATACACACCAAGGCACCCGTAGCAGTGGTTTGAAACGGGATCGTCACGAGGAACGCCGTTGCCATTGCGGCGCCAATCATCGCGACGACGAGTGCCGCATCCCCTTTGCCCAGTCGTTCTATGGCTCGTGCCACAAGCGGGCCACTGAGCACACCGATAGAACCTGCAAACAGGGCGATCACGCCATATGTTCGTCCCGCATCGGCCAGATCCCAACCATAAACCCTGACTAGAATGGTCGGTGTCCAGCTCTGTAATCCATAGAGCATGACCACGATGAACGGTACACCCAGGTGAAGTGCAACGTAGACCCGCTTGTTAAGCCACATATAGGCCCTGACTTCACTCCACGTCGGCACCACCATAGCCAGGTCACGTCGCCCGGTTCTGACCGGTTCATGCACTGTGGCGATCAGCGCCGCAATCAGCACACCCGGTAAACCCACGGCAATAAACGTGAACTGCCACGGCGCTAGGTTACCGAGCAACGGCACGTGGATCGACGACACTTCTCGCGTGAAGTCGAGTACTTCGGCACCCGCGATCATCGCAATCCCGGCGCCGATATAAGGCCCCATCAAATAGACACTGATCGGCCGAGCCAACTTGTCAGGATGAAAATAGTCAGCAAGCACCGACCAGGCGGCAGGGCTCAACGTCGCTTCACCCGCCCCCACGCCCATCCGCGCCACCAACAACTGCCAATAGTTGCGCGATAAACCACAGGCGATGGTTGTAGCGCTCCATACGAGCACACCCCAGATCATGATGCGCACACGATTGAAGCGATCAACCATACGGCCAATAGGAATACTCGCCAGCACGTAAGTGAGGGCGAATGCGAACCCCTGGAGGAAACTGATTTCCGTGTCGGAAATACCAAGGTCTTTGCGGATCGGTTCAACCAGCAAGTTCAGAACCTGTCGATCTACAAACGAAAAGGTGAAGCCAAGCAGCAACACCAGCGTCACATACCATCCGTAGACCGGTGAGGGATAAACAACGGCGCCACCGGATTTCAGTTCGGCCTGCGGTGCATTCACAGTTTTAGTTTTCGCCGAGTGGTCGGATCTCGCTCACGAGATGAACGAGATTCATGTCGTAGATCTGCCAGCCGATACCAGGATTAAACCGAACCTGATCGACATAGTTACCCATCACCACCCGTAGACGGTTATCAGGCCACACATGCCACGCTTGCAAATAACTCGTCATACCCGCTTCACCGGCAGTGACCTCGTCGGGACCCGTCGACTTGCGACCGATGGTGAGCTCACGCAGGTCAACTATCTGAGTACCCAGCAAATGCTGCGTTACGGTGTAGTCCTGAAGTGCATTCATCACCACGGCCGCCCACCCCTCTGGCCCAATGGCTTGCAGTGGTTTGGCCGAAGCACCACTCGCTTTGATGCGTGCATCTGCCGTAAAGATCCGCTGATAGATGCGGCGTGCTTCCGCGTTCGCTTTAACGTTACCGGTCATGCCAAAAAGATCTGTGGCACGACAGTACCAACGACGCAGATATTCAATCTCCTGCCGCGCTCGAACGTGATGAACCGAGATTTCCCCGTTTAACTCCGTCTGTGGAATCACCGGCGTATAACTCATGCTTCAACTCCCGCGTTCAGATAACCCCCGCCGGTAACGACCTGTTTCAGCTGCAGAAACTCGAGCAGCCCCTCAGGTCCACACTCTTTACCCCAACCACTTTGTTTCCAGCCACCAAAGGGTTGTGTCAACGACACGCCAGCCATGTTGATGGCCACACTGCCGGAGCGGATCCTCTTTGCGACCCGATTAGCGAGTTCAACGTCCCGTGAATACACCGAACAGGCAAGACCAAACGGTGAGTCGTTCGCGATACGAATCGCTTCATCCATGCCGTCATAAGGAATGACCGCCGTCACTGGTCCAAAGATCTCCTCCTGCGCGACCCGCATACCGTTATCAACATTCGCCAGTAGTGTGGGCTCATAAAACCAACCGCGATTGAGATGAGCTGGCCGGCGCCCCCCGGTGACAACCCGGGCCCCTTGCGCCTTAGCGGTCGCGACGTGGGACTCCACCCGATCCCGCGCACGCTCGACGGCCAGAGGCCCCCGTTCGGTTGTCGAATCAAATGGATCACCGATTTTCAGCGAACTGAAATGCGAAGCTAACGCGTCCACCACTTCATCATACCGTGTGCGCGGCGCGATGACCCGTGACAAGTTCACACACACCTGTCCCATGAAACCCGTCGAACCGACACTCAGCGTCGCTAGAACTTCGTCCATGTTCACATCCTCGGCGATGATCGCAGGCGATTTGCCGCCGAGCTCAAGCGCCGTTCGTGCGAGCCGATCTGCGGTGCGTTTCACCACATCCACGCCAATCGCTGTTCCACCCGTCAGTGCCACCATATCGACATCACGATGACTGACAAGATGCTGTGTCACTGTAGTCCCCGCGGCGAGAACACTCACGACACCCTCAGGGAATCCGGACTCACGAATCGCTTCGGCGATAAGGCGAGAGGTCAGCGGCGACTCAGGCGCATGTTTGATAATCATCGTATTGCCGGCGAGCAGCGCCGGGATCACCTTCATGCCCATCAGCACGATGGGGCCGTTATAGGTAAGGATGCCGAGCACGGTACCAATCGGTTCTCGCACCAAGCGCACATCACCCCGGTCCTCCTCCCAACGCAGGTTTCGCGCATGCTCCAAAGCACCGCGCCACACGGCAACACCGGCGCCATCATTGATCATCTCTCCATGGGCAATGGTCGCACCGGACTCAAAGGCCCAAGCGCGATTCAGCGAACCCAAACGTTTTTCAAGGGCATCACAAAGCTGCGCGCACACACGAATACGTTCTTCGACGGGCAGGTCTGGCCAGCCGCCGACATCAAAGGCGCGACGTGCGGCGGCAACTGCTGCATCCGCATCGGCAACCGTTGGATCCGCCACGCGGGCGATAACTTCCTCCGTCGTCGGAGAAATCACATCGATCACGCCGCCGGTGCGAGCCCGCCACACGCCCCCAATGAACTGGGCATCAAGGCCGGGAACCGTAACATCAAGGTGATCCGGGTGTGCACTCATACGACTACTCCTCGTAGCACTTCTTTTTTCAGCGAAAGTAAAAGGACGGCGAGGGTGAACGGTTCGGATTGACAGCCACCGTCTCATCCACCTCGCGGTAACAAACCGACGCAAACAGCTCTTGCTCCAGTGCATCCAGTGCATTGAGCATCGGGCGTCCACCAACAAACTGACCCGCATGGTCGAACCACAGTTCAGTGATGCAGTCCCAAGCGCCAAAGAACTTCTCGCGTTCCACCGCGCCCTGGGGTGTAAACGCTTCAGCTTCCGGCTCGAAGAACTTCCTCATCACATCGATGGGTGTGCGGAAGTTGAAGATGAGCCCGCGTAGCCCGGGTAGCTGCGACATTACTGCCGCATATCGACCGACGATGTAGGAACGAAACAGCTCCTCTGGCAGGTCACTCCGGCGCTTCGCAAACTGAGTGAGCTTGAAGATCTTGCGCTCCGGGCGTCGCACGGGAACGGCCACGTGTTCAACGACCATAAATTGGAACGGCGAGCCGCCATAGAGAAAACGACCATCACCACCCACGGCAGCGACTCGCGCATCGTCTTCCAAACCATGGGGTCCCGGTTTGTCATGCCCGGGCGATTTGGCAGAGAGGTAGTGATCGAGTGAATCAAACACCAGCTGACCCCAGCCATCCCAGAGTTTATCGAAAGCCGGTGGTTCATGGTGCGTTACGTCCTTCGCCAATGACCCCAGCGTGGACTCGATGGATGCATTGGCGCGAACGTTCAGCACATAACCACGAATATTGTTGAGCCGGCGGCCAAACGAGTTGTGATAACCGACGTGCGCTGCACGATATTCATCGTGGGTGAGATCGGGATGGCGACGAACGAATCCAAAGACCTTCAGCATGACGTCTCCCCTCGTCCGTTTAGCGGTAGTAAAAAACCGGCGCCGGATTGCGGTTCGGCATCACGATGATGTTTTCATCCACTTCCACATACCAGTTCGCAGCAAAGAGTTCCTGCTCGAGGGCGGTGAGTTGTGGATGGAGTTGCGCGGTACGACGCGCCGCAACAAAGGCGCTCACGGAATCGAAGTGCATTTCAATGGTACCGTCCCAGAACGCACAGAACTGGTTGCGCATGGCATGCCCTTGCGGAGAGTTCCACCATCCGCCATCCGGGAAATAACCCCTGAACGCTGCCTCGCGGTCAGAATCGCGAAAATTCAGGATGCACCCGTGCAGACCCGGCAACTGCGCGAGCACTGGTGTGTAATCGGTGAGTACTCGACGCTCGAAGCCGGACTCATTGATTTCGGGGCGTCGTTTGAAGAAAAACACGAGCTTGGTGAGCTTGCGTTCGGGGCGTTCGACCGGCACAACGATGTGCTCGATCATGCGCAGGTGATAGGAACGAAACTCGCCAGGTCGTTCTGGAATGCCGTCGAACACATGTATTCCATGGCTGTAGGTCCAATCCGGATCGATCTTTAGACCCCCTTCCATGGCACGTGTCGGTTCCGCCTCACGCGCCTTCGTCCATGCTTCAAAGCTGTCGAACATCACGCTCGGGAAACCATCCCACCTGTCGAGAAAGCCGTGAGGTTCATTGCGAATGATCTCATCGGCTAAATCGCCGAGTTGGGGCCGCAGGGGCGCATTGGCCCAGACGTTGACGATATAACCGCGAATGCCCTTGAGCCGTCGCGACGTGCCGCAGTGATACCCGACATGCGCGGCACGGTACTCATCGTGTGTCAGCCGCACATTGCGTTTCAGAAACGCAAAGACCTTGAACATGCCCTTCTCCCCAGAATGCAGCTACGAAATGCACTTCTGGTCGGATAGTACACGGTGTTCCTGAGTGCACGCGACAGACAGGTGGGAGCGGCAACCTACCCTGATCTGAAGGTTCGAATCGGTTTCCACCACCACCCGATCAAGGCGGTTGCGATCACAGAGATATAACCACCCAGGATGATCGTGTTCGCAGCGCCAATGGCTTCCGCCCAGAACCCTACCCAAATGGTGCCGACATTGTTCGCGGTCTGCGCCGCCAGGATCATGATGGAGAACGCGCGACCACGCATATGATCGGGTGTCGTCAACATGACCGTCGTTTGGCGCACCGCGACGGTGACGGCGTCGGAAGCACCCAGCAGCGCAATCATCACCATGCCGAGCCAGAGGGTATTCGCGTAACCAAGACCAAACATGCAGAACCCATAAACGAAGGAGGCATAGAGCACCAACATGCCTTTCGCACGCCATGCGGCAAACATAGCGGCAATGATGGAGCCGACGATGGCGCCCGCAGAATTCGCGGCACCCAACATGCCGGTTGCCGAAGCCCCTCCGGCAAACAACCCAAGTGCGAGGACCGGCAGGATCTCTCGATAGAACGATGCCACGGTGATCCCCGTGTCTAACAAAAACAGTCCGGGGAGGATCGGATGTTTACCGACATACCGCAGTCCATCCCAGGTTTCAGTGAGTTGTGAGGCAGGTGGCGCCCCAGTTCCATCCGGTACCCCCGAAGCACGAATGAGCTGTGGCAGAAGCATGGCGAAGAGACCGAGACCCGCCGCTACAAAAAAGACAGCTTCCAGTCCCGCCGTCGCCGCGATTAACGCGAACAACAATGGCGCGGCTACCGCTGACGCATTGGCCCACGCGTTGTCCGACGACGCAGCAGCTAACAAGTACTGCTCGGGAACTACCCGCGGCACCATGGCCGATCGTGCGGGACTCGCAAACATCTGCGACACCGCGGTGAACGCGATGCCAATGAAGACGAGATTCTGAGTCAGTGCGTCCGCGTTGCTCAAAACACCAAAGACGATCATGACCACAAAGGTGCCTACGTTCGCCCAGAGCATGAGCCGTTTGCGATCCAGTCGATCAGCGAGGGTACCGCCCCACAAGAGCGCCGGAATCTGCATAACAAGCTGGATCACGCCGATGGTGCCGACTACCGCCGCAGAACCCGTAGCCTCAAGAAGCCATTGGGAGGTGCCGAAGATACGAAACCAGGTGACCAGAGATGCCGCCATGGTGGCCGCCCACAGGAAACGATAATCGCGGAAGGCAAACGGTTGCCAGATACCTGTGGCGCTTGACACGAAGGTCCTTCAGAACACGTGGAGGCGTCGGACTTTACCGTCAAGCCTGCACGACTGCGACTGCCTGGTGGTTTGGCGGCGTCTCGTCGGGTGACAAGATCGGCCGGATTTCGCATGTTCTCTATGACCAGGCAGCTGAATAATTTTCATGAGCACATCGCGTATGGGTTTGATCGTCGTCGTTGTCATTGCAATCGCGCTGGTCCTTGCAGCGTCGGCGAGATGCGCGTTTCCGGCTACCGATGCGGGTCACCGCCCGGGGAGCAAGTGTGCTTTTGCAACGCGATCTAACGATGACCGGCAAGATCGTCGACATCTCTGTCGGTGGCCTGCGGGCGGAGTTTGCCATTCAGGGCTCGCTACCGCGCCGCGATGAAACCGTGGAAAACTGCCGGGTCACGATCCCAAATCTCCTCCAGCTCAACAGTAAAGCCGTCATCCGCCACGTCCGCATGGACGTGCAACGACGCATCTTCGAATGTGGCATCGAAATGACGGAGATGGCGGTAACCGACCGACGCCGGCTGGAACAGTTCGTTCAAAGCCTTTGCAAGATTCATCCGAGGACACCTACCGCAGAGTCCTGAACTGCCGCAGGGAATAGCCGCAGGGAATAGATGTTCGTGTCTAATCCCCGCAATCCGTGCGGAACACTGCCATCCATGCGGGTGAGCGCAGACCACTGCAGGGATCAGGCGTACTTTTGCTCAGATGAAGGGACTGTTGAGGTCTTCTGGCTCGGGAGGATCCCCGGGGTAACGCATCTTTGGCCGCGGCGGCCGCGGCGGTGGCGGGTAAACTTCACGGAAACGAGCAAGATCTGCGGCGGAGTCGACGTCCCACAGTGTGGGCATGACGTGAATGCTGAACCCAAGTGCGGTCGCTCGCTCCATGGTGATTGCAAACACACGGTCTGTACCCCAAGGCATCTCTTTAAACAGTTCTGGTGCCATACGCGACAGACCGATCAGGCCATAACCGCCGTCTTCTGCAGGACCGATGACGACGTCTACATCCATGAGCCAGTCCCGTGCTTCGAGGACATAGTCGGCATCCAACGAAACCACATCGCTGCCAACGACAATGGCATGGCGGCCGAGGTTGAGATGGGTATACAGCGTATGCCACATGACACTGCCAAGGTCGCTGCCCAGCTGCTGGCGGAGCCGACCGTTCAACAAACTACTCCACTCCCGGCACTTGATCATGCTCGGGTCACCCGCTATCCAAAGCTCCGCGAACATGCCACGTGTCGTCACCGGCTTGAGCCGCGGCAATAAGTGACGAACGAGGTCGAGGTACGCTTGAAACGCTGCCGCCTCACCAATTTCTTTGGCGAGTCTTTTTTTCACGCGTCCCGAAACCGGTGCGCGCGCAAAGACCGCGACAATCGGGGTTAACGTGACGGACACACTGACCTCCCAACTCGCAGCAACCCCAAGCTCCTGTGTGTCATCGCGCTCCGCCCTCTGTACTCGGTGAGGCGGTTCGGTAGGCCGACGCGAGCGCCTCCGGTGATACACCTCGCCAATAACGAAACCGCATGGACCACATCAGAAAAATCGTCCGCCAAACACCATGGATTTGCCAACGACGGGGTGAGCTGCGGACGACCACCGGTACCACGTGTGGCGGACCACCCAGCCGCTTCAATCGCCGACTGAGCTCAATGTCCTCCATCAACGGTTGCCGCGGAACCCCTCCAACTCTTTCCAGCAACCGACGACTCACAAAAATCCCCTGGTCTCCCGTACAAATCCCCGTGAGACGACTTCGCCAGTGCATGAAAAAAGCCACCATGCGCATGCCACTCAGGGGTGGTTCGAACCGCAGCTGGCAACGTCCCCACAGTGGCGGTTCGTTCACCCGGGGTTCCGGCTTGTCGTGCACTAACGCCGTCAATGCCCTTAAGCCTTCAGGCTCAACGCGTGAATCCGCGTGCAACATCCATATCAGCGCCCCTGTCGTGGCCTCAACCCCAGCAGCAAGTTGTTCCCCGCGCCCACGGGCACTGTGGATGCACCGCACACCGGCGTTTGCACACACCTGCTCAACACCATCGCTGCTGCCTCCGTCAACGACCACAACGTCTACCCCTGTGTTGGCCACAACATTTGGGGACGAAGGCGACGACAACGCCGGTCGCAGGTCACCGAGCAGCTGTGACAGCGCCTGCGCATCATTGAGTACTGGAATAATGATCGCCAGAGTCATGAGCACAAATTAGCAGAGCGCCGTTGTTCTCGGGAATCGGCAATCTCCGCAAGTCAGTGCACTGGCTACCACTTAGCTAGCTGCTTAAAAAAAGCAGCCTGTCAGGCTCGCCACGGAGGGCGAGCTCGCAAACCCGGCACAAAAGTGCTGGCTTTGGCGTCCGCGGGCATCGCCCGCGAATGCGGTTAGGGAAGGTCTGATTATTCAGACCTTCCTGTGTGGCGCATGGAAGCACCACCACTTTCCATGCGTTTGGCGCGGGCTTCGCACACGCATTCACGGGCAAAGCCCGTGTAAACGCAGGGAAAATGCGAGGAATCCGGAGGATTCCGACCTGATCAATTCGCAGGAGCGAATTTATCAGAGTTACCTTAGGGGGAGGCACTCGCGGCTGACAACTCCAGCACATCACACACCTTGATGCCGGCGTATCGCGCGGCTGACGAATCCCAGATACGAACGTCACGGCAGTTATCCGCGAAAGTATGGGGTGTGACATAACGCTGCCCCGCGTCGGATCCCTGTTCCGTCGCGACGTACTCCGGACAATGGTGTTGCCCACAGAGACCAGGCTCGGCTTGCGCCTCCTCAACGGTCGTGTACAGGGTCTTCGGGACACCCTCGACACACAAACAGCCACACTGGCTGAAGATCAGCTGCACCGCGCCGATGGCGGGAAGTCGGACATCTGCCTGTACCGCAGGTGGCAGAAGGACTGCGGCGAGCAACAGCGTCGACACCGACAGCCATCGCCAGGACAGGAAGTGAAATGGGTTCATGGTGATCTTTCCTCGACAAACCAGAGACAGGTCACCGAGCATCCATCTCTCACCTCGGGATTCGTAGCCGCTGAAGATCACACCGATTGCCGTCTGGAACCCTCAAGCGGTGTAAGCCTTCGACGTAGATTGTTTCGGCCACGGTCTCACCGTTAAAGTGCTGGGCTTTTCGCGCGGCAGATCCACCAGATGACGCTGCCCGATCCAGATGCAGCATTGAGAAATGAGGGGGAGTTATGGGTGACAAGGCGATGTATGACCTGTACCGACAGGTCTGGGGCGAACTCACCGCACCAGGCGCGCAATTTGAGGTCATCACAACAGAAGTCCGTGGCCAGACGGTCCGGGCATACAAGAACGCGCCGGCCAGTGTCCGGGACCTTTGGCTCTCCTCCGTTCAGTTCGCTGACCGTGACTACATCGTCTACGGTGATGAACGACTCACCTATGCGCAAACCCACGAACGTGTGGATGCCCTTGCAGCCTGGATGATCGATCAGGGTGTGCAGCCCGGCGACCACGTCGCCATCGCCATGCGCAATTTCCCGGAATGGATGCAGGCCTACTGGGCGGCGCTGCGCATCGGTGGAGTTGTGGTTGGCATGAACGCCTGGTGGGTAAGCCACGAGATGGCCTATGGCCTCAACGACGCCAAACCAAAAGTGCTCGTGCTGGACCAGGAGCGTCTTGATCGTTTACAGGATGTGAAAGGTGAGATCCCGCCGACGGTCATGCTCGGTGTGCGCCTAAACGCTCAACAAAACGCCGGTGCCAACAACATCATCGATTTCGAAGCCGCCATCGCCGCCGGTCGTGGCGAGCCACTGCCCCATGTCGACATTCATCCCGACAGCGACGCCACCATCTTCTACACCTCAGGCACGACTGGTTATCCCAAAGGGGCGCAGCTCACCCATCGTGGCTGCGTGAGCAATCTTTTCAGCCTGATGTTTGCAGGCGCGCTAACAGCCGGCATCAATGTGAAGAAAGGTCTGGTGGTTCCTGGGGCGACGCCGGTCATCCCGTCAGCGCTGATCACAACACCGTTGTTCCACGTCACGGCAAACAACTGCGCCGCATACACCCTTACCGCTGCCGGCGGAAAGATGGTGCACATGTACCGCTGGGAAGCAGGTGAAGCGCTACGACTCATCGAGAAGGAGCGGATCTCATCGATGTCGGGTGTGCCGACCATGGCGAGGGAGCTCATTAACCACCCGGATTTTGCAAAGACCGATACGTCGAGCCTCGTCGCCCTTAGCGGTGGTGGTGCCCAGCTGCAACCCGATCTTGTCCACAAGATCGACAACACGGTGCCCACCGCACGACCGGGAACGGGTTACGGCATGACCGAAACCTGCGGCATCATCACCTCCATTGGTGGTGACTACTTTGTCGACAAGGCCGACAGCTGCGGCCCCGCAATGCCGATCTATGAAACGAAGATCGTCGATTCCGACGGCAAGGTAGTTCCAAAGGGATCTGCCGGCGAACTGTGGGTGAAAGGTGCCCAGGTGATTCGGGGTTACCTCAATCGACCTGAAGCGACTGCCAGCACCATTACTGATGGCTGGCTGCACACTGGCGACGGTGCACGCATGGATGAAGATGGCTTCCTCTATATCGTGGATCGCCTCAAAGACATGGTGATTCGCGGTGGCGAGAACATTTATTGCGCGGAAGTAGAAGCCGCACTCTTCAAACACCCCGCCATCGCCGAAGTTACCGTCTTTGGCGTGCCTGATGAACGGCTGGGTGAAGAAGTGGGCGCTGCAGTGTTCTTCAAGGCCGGTGAATCCGCCACGGAAGATGAACTGCGTAACCACTGCGCGGCGTTCATGGCCAAACACAAAGTGCCACGATATTTCTGGTTTGTTCAGGAGCCCCTGCCACGCAACGCCTCCGGTAAATTCTTGAAGCGTGAGGTCCGTGACAAGTTTGCGAAGCTGCTCGCGGAAGCGTGATGGAACGCACTTAAACCGTCATTACCCCAAAGAACCGTCCCACGATTGCCGTCGCCAACATGGCGGCGGCACCCCAAAAGGTCACCCGTAAAGCCCCACGCAGAACTGGCGCTCCACCAGCGCAGGCTGCCATCGCGCCAAGTAGTGCGAGACTCACCAAACTCATCCATGCCACCACGGGAATCACCTCTGCATCCGGCACGAACGCCACACTGAGCAACGGCAAAGCTGCGCCGACGGTAAAGGTTAATGCTGAATACAACGCGGCTTGTAACGGTCGAGCCGGGCTCATGGTGTTGATGCCGAGTTCATCTCGAGCATGGGCGGAAAGCGCATCGTGGGCCATCAGTTGCTGGGCCACTTGTTTCGCGAGGTGTGCATCAACGCCCCGCTGCTCGTAGAGCGCCGCCAATTCTTCACGCTCAAACGCTTCGTTATCGCGAAGTGAATGCCGCTCTTGTTCGAGATCCGCTGTCTCGATATCCGCCTGGGAACAGACCGACACATATTCACCCGCTGCCATCGACATCGCACCAGCCACGAGTCCCGCCAGACCGGACAACATGATCATCGACTGTGATGCACCCGCTGCAGCTACCCCGATAACCAGGCTCGCTGTGGAGACGATCCCGTCATTCGCGCCCATGACTGCTGCGCGAAGCCAACCCGAACGATGCGTGCGGTGTTGTTCGTGATCGGTCATCGGATCACACCGCGAGCGACAGGTGGGGTTTTGCGCTCCCGCATGATGGCTTCGCGGATCTGGCTGAGCGGTGCTGTTCCGTCGAGGTTGACGCTCTTGTCTTTCGGTTTGACGCCTAACGCCTCCAACAGGCTTTGGTAAGGCGGCATGCCCGGTGCGTTGGCATGCTTGTCATACAGCGGCATGAACACACCGTGACCGCTGAGTTCATCGAGCTTGGTGAAGAGCTCACGTCCATCCCAAACCCTCGCGGAGGGCAGGCAGCAGCTCGCAAGCTTGCTGAGGACTGTATCCAGACTTTCTTCGCCATTGCTGACACGGCGAAGTTCCACATCGCCCATCAAAGCGATGGCTGCGCCACTCCAGTAGATCAGCATGCGAACGTCCCAGAACGAACGCATGTGCGCATCATTGGGGGAAGTCGGCCGGGTGGACTTATCCGCCTGCGCAAAGGATCGCACCAGACGTTGCCAGGCTTCACGTTCGCTGTAGATACCACCGCGCGCCAGCAACACGTTCTGGTAGTAGCTCGCGAACCCTTCCGAAATCCACTTCTGGTCATCCCGAACATAAGGCAGAAGCAAGTGTGCGAATTCGTGTACCGCCGTCCAATCTTCCCGCAGCGCCTTGGTGGTCGCCTGCGGCTTAACAAAGAATCGCACGACCTCCTCACCGCTACGAATCACATGTCCGAATGGCACCGGTGAGTCGCCAAAGAAGGCTGACTCGCCAGGCTCGACCAATACCTGCACGTGCGAGTTTGGAAACCGGCCACCGACCGAACCGACAAGACCAGCAGCCTCTTCGAGCCACGGTTTTACAACAAACAAATTCAGCGGTCCGCCTTTTTCTCCTGGGAGCAGCGTGAGTGACAGCTTGGCATCCAGGACGACAATCTGACGGGTCGTCGCCGGACCGAACCAGGCAATAGCATCACCGCTGCCGGGCGAAGCTCTCAGTTCGTACCGCCCGTCGCCGACCAGACGCCAGGGTACAACCGCGTGAGTACCTGAAGGCACCGTCAGCCGAAGACGCACGACGTCATCACCGCGCAGCATCGGTAGCCACAACCAGGATTCGTGGCCGGCAAAGGTCGGAGGTCGCCGATACGAACTTAACGTCTGTTTGCTCGGGCGAATGAAAGCGCGGTAACGAACACAACCACCGATCACACGCAAACTGTCGCCGACGCCGCTTACGCGACCTGCCTCGCATGCCGCGAAATGCTCAAGCCTCCGCAGCCGCCCCCGCGGGGCACTGAGCCTCATGTCTTCGGCATCCAAACGGGCCTCAACCTCGACGTGATCAAGGTCTTCAAGGACGGTCACGGAGTAATCATGCGACGCGCCACCCAGAACGAGTCCGGGTAGAAACAGCGTCTGAAGCAAAATCAGCAGCCCGCCGTAGAGTCGCCCGGGAGACGCAGCGCGCCCGCTCGAATGCGCCTGTTTCGGTTGATTCACGCCGTTACCGCATCGATCCCGTACATTACAATGCACCACCCGATGCAGGCAGCCGGTTCCTCCGGTTAAGGCTGTCAGCGGTTGTCGCCGTTCTGGAGAACTCATGCGCCCCTTTATCGTACTGTTATCAACGCTGCTCTCGGCCCTCTTGACCACCGGCTGTACCCAGAGTGGTACGGCGCCTGCAAAGGCCAGTCGAGCCAGCTTCAATCCCGCTGATCTGGACGCCACCATTTCACCGGCCAACGACCTCTTCACCCATGTGAACGGAAAGTGGCTCGAGCAGACCGAAATCCCGGACGATCGTGTCAGCTATGGTACCCTCGATGTCCTGGTGGAACGGGTGGAAAATCAAGTCCACGACGTTGTGCTGGACGCGGCGGAGCACAGCGCAGAAGGTGGTGAAGCCAAACAGATCACTGACATCTACACCGCCTTCATGGATCAAGCCGGGATCAATGCCCTGGGTTTGAAGCCCGTCGATGATCTCTTCTCCCGCATCAGTGCATTCAAAACGCACGATGAGTTGTGGCATGGCTTCGCTGAGCTCTCCATCGCCGGCGTCTCCACACCCCTCGACTTTTTCACCGAAACCGATGCGGACAACCCGGATCGAGTGCTCGCCTACGTTTGGCAAGCAGGTCTTGGTTTACCTGACCGCGACTATTACTTCAGCGAAAACCCGAAACTCAAAGGCGTTCGTGACGCCTACGTCGAACACATCAAAAAAATGTACACCCTGGCCGGTTGGTCGGAAGGTGAAAACGACGCGACCAGGATCTTTGCACTCGAAACCGTCATCGCCAATGCCCATTGGACGAGCGTGCAGAACCGGGATCGCCAGCGCATCTACCGCAACAAGTTTGATCTGCTGAAAGCCTGGGACCACACCGGCGGCCTCGATTGGCGCGGCTGGTTCGCGGCCCTCGGCTACGCACAACAAGGCGAATTCGTGTTGGCACAGGACACCTACTTCGCAGGCCTGCGCGAAATCCTGCTATCTCACGATGTCGAGACCTGGAAACGTTACCTGCGCTTCAAGGTACTGAAGGCTTATGCGCCCTATCTGCCTGAAGCAATCGATAAAGAGAACTTTGCCATCGAAGGCACGGTGCTGCGCGGCCAGCCCGAACAACGAGAGCGCTGGAAACGCGCGATGAGCCTGCTCAATCAGATCGCCGGTGAGCCGCTCGGCAAACTCTACGTGGCCAAACACTTCCCGGAATCATCCAAGGCCAAGGTCCGTACGTTGGTCGAAAATCTACGTGCAGCGTTTGGTGAGAGCATCCGCACCAATGACTGGATGAGTGAACCCTCTCGCAAGGAAGCCCTCGCCAAGCTCGACTCATTTGGGATGAAACTCGGTTACCCCGATGTGTGGCGTGACTATTCGAAACTGGCGACTTCCAAAACCGACGCCGCCGGCAACGTTCGACGTGGCTTCGCCTTTGAGCACCAAAGAGCCATCAGCGAACTTGGCAAAGCGCCAGACCGCCAGGAATGGGGCATGACCCCGCAGACCGTCAATGCCTACTACCGGCCAACCTTTAACGAAATCGTCTTCCCGGCG
>SYFY01000218.1 GCA_005799745.1 Gammaproteobacteria bacterium | reverse complement strand
GCCCGTATCTTGCCCTGGCAGCCGTGCCCACACTGGTGAAGCAGCAGCCCGAACTTGCACCGGCGCACTACATCAATGCCCTCGAGAAGGGCCTGCTAAAAGTCATGTCCAAGATGGGCTCGCAGCTCGACCGATTCCTCATGCACATCAAGGTCGGTTATCCGGATACCGCTGCCGAAACACGCATCCTCCACCTGGTGCGGTCTGAGAATCGCGGCGACAGCCAGGGTGAAGGCACGACCGCGCCACCAAGCAAGCTCAGCGAAGAACAACTGTTAGCTGCACGCAAAGCCATTCTCGACTTGCACATGGCCAAGCCTGTAGAGGAGTACATCGTTCAGCTCGTGATGACCTCACGAAAAGCGAAGGGAAAACTCGGTGAGTGGATTGAATTTGGCGCGAGTCCGCGCGGCACCATCTCCCTCGACGCCTGCAGCCGCGCCCATGCCTGGCTTGCCGGTCGTGATTTCGTAACACCGGATGATGTGCAGGCGGTTGCCCACGATGTGCTGCGGCACCGCATCTTGCTGTCTTTCGACGCCCAGGCCCAAGGCATTGATCCCGACCAGGCGATCGATGCCCTCATCGAGGCCGTGCCAGCACCCTGATGACCGCGCTCACCGGTGCCTATGTCGATGGCCGCGACCTGCTCTCTTTGCGTTACCGTCGCTTCAGTGCGCCGGAGCAGAGCGCGCGTCAACTCGGTCGTCAGGCGGGATCGAAACTCTCGCGCCAAAAAGGTCGTGGTGTCGACTTCGCCGAAGTGCGCCTTTATGAACCCGGTGACGACGTACGCACCATCGATTGGCGGGTCACCGCGCGCAAACAGAAAGTACACACCAAGGTCTTTCGCGAAGAACGGGAACGTCCTGTGCTCTTTCTCGTGGATCAAAGCCAGAGCCTGTTTTTCGGCTCACGTGTCCGTTTGAAATCCGTCGCTGCAGCAGAAGCTGCTGGTTTGCTGGCGTGGCAGACGCTGGCTGATCATGACCGCGTAGGTGGACTTGTTGTAGGCAATACACGCTATGTGGTGCATCGACCGTATCGAAGCCTGCGCCCCGTTGCTCGATTTCTGTATGACGTCGCGACGTTCAATCGTGAACTTGCACGCTCCGGACATGCCGAGCGCACGACCCTTCGTGAATCCATGCTGGCCCTTCGCCGGCTTGTGCATACGGGTTATCGCATCGTCCTGATCAGCGACTTCGCAACCCATCTCGATCTGTGGGAAGAACTGGTCAACGCCGTCGCCAAACACAAC
This sequence comes from Gammaproteobacteria bacterium, assembly GCA_005799745.1. Lineage (GTDB taxonomy): Bacteria > Pseudomonadota > Gammaproteobacteria > Pseudomonadales > Azotimanducaceae > SYFY01. The sequence goes on along the minus strand of SYFY01000218.1, from coordinate 6,960 downwards.
CGCGTGGCGCTGGTGCACATCGTTGATCCCCTTGAAGCTGAGTTACCACCCGCGGATCTCTACGCCGTAACCGACGGACAAACACGTTTTCAGTTTGACAGTTCCGACGACACACTCCGTACGACCTATCGCGAGCGGTTCGAACGGCGCATCGCAGCAGTTGAAGGACTGTCGCAACACCAGCACATCGCCTATCGACGGATCGACACCGATGCCGCCGATATCCTGCCTGTCCTGTCACGGATGTAGGTGCGGATAAGCCCATGCAGGACGATCCGCTCTCTCGCCTTCGTGACATTCACCTTCCAGACGCACCAGGGTTTTGGCCGCCGGCACCGGGATGGTGGATGCTTGCCACCCTGCTCCTCGTGTTCTTGGCGTTGTGTGTGCGCTGGTTTGTCAAATATAGGCGACGACAGGCGCCAAGACGACAAGCCATCGCAGAACTGCAAGAGAGTTTTGATGCCTACACGCGTGGTGAACTTGCGGCCGAAGAAACCATTCACCACGCCAACGCCCTGCTCAAACGGCTCTGGGTGCACGTGGATAGTGATCACACGGTCACCTCGCTCAGCGGTGCTGCGTGGCTCGCGTATCTGGATCAACGCAGCCACACATCATCGTTTAGCAATGGACCCGGCGAGGTCCTCGGCACCTCTCGATTTGCGCCGGCGCCACCCACACTCGATCCACAACTCCATAGCTTGATCGAAGCGCTGCTCAAGTCGAAACCACCCAAGCCTTCGCTGACTCCCGAGGCGAACGGATCATGATCGAGTTCCTTTGGCCTTGGGTTTTCGCTGCACTACCGCTACCCATTCTGACTCGGCTGTGGCGTCGCCAAATGGCCACACCACAACCCGCACTGACCGTCCCTGACGTTCACGTCTGGCAGGTGGATGAACGCATCACCATCGGCAAACACAAAGACCGACGCGCCACACTCAATCTGGTTTTGCTTTCGCTCGCCTGGATCGCACTGGTTACAGCCGCCGCACGGCCTCAATGGACTGGCGAGCCGGTGGCGCTACCGGTGACCGGACGTGACCTCATTCTCGCCGTCGACATCTCCGGCAGCATGGGCACTGAAGACATGGAACACGCCGGCAACTATGTTGATCGGCTGACCATCGTAAAAAGCGTCATCAAGGCGTTTCTGGATCGCCGTGCAGGTGATCGAGTCGGACTGATTATCTTTGGCACCAACGCTTATCTGCAGGCGCCGCTCACTTTCGACATCACGACCGTGCAATCCTTGCTCCTCGAAACCCCCATCGGCATCGCCGGCGGCAAGACCAACATTGGTGACGCCATTGGTCTCGCCGTGAAACGACTGCGCACCCGACCTGCCAGCAGTCGTGTCGTCGTTTTACTCACCGATGGCGCCAGCAACTCCGGTGAACTGCAGCCGGTGAAGGCCGCAGAACTCGCCGCTGAAATCGGTATGCGCATCTACACCATCGGTGTTGGTGCGACCGAGATGCGATTGCCGGGACTTTTCGGTCGTTTTGGCAGCCGCATCGTCAATCCATCCGCGGAGTTGGATGAAGATACGCTGCAGAAGATCGCGGCTCTGACGGGTGGCACGTTTTACCGCGCCCAGAATCCCCAGGAGCTCGCGCAAATCTACGCCGTGATCGACAGCCTCGAGCCGGTAGAACAGGACCCTGAGACATTTCGACCGGTACAAGTGCTTTTCATGTGGCCGCTCGGTGCGGGGCTGATACTACTGCTCATTCTCCTGCTGAACAGTACTACTCTGCGGCGGCATCATGCCCTTTGATCTGCCGCTCACGGACTTTCATCTGCTCAGGCCCTGGTGGCTCATCGCGCTAATTCCGGTATTCGTGCTCTATGTGCTTTGGAGCAAGCGGCGACGGGATGCTGCACGCTGGCAACAGAGCATCGATCCAATCCTGCTCGAAGTCTTGCTCGAAGACACACCGCGTCAAAAATCGGCGCACCACCGTTGGCCTCTGCTCTTGCTGTTGTTGTGTGCGGTCCTTGGCCTCTCCGGTCCAACGTTCGAGCGGTTGCCGCAACCGGTGGAACAGAAGGCCGATGCACTCGTCATCGCCCTGGATCTCTCATTGTCGATGTATGCGCAAGACGTCGAACCGTCTCGGCTGATCCGCGCGAAGCAGAAAATCGTCGACATCCTTCGCCTGCGTGAAGAAGGCTACACCGCACTCGTTGCTTGGGCCGGCAGTGCTCATGCCGTGACGCCGCTGACGGATGACACGAAGACCATCGAAAACCTGCTCGAAACCCTCGAGCCTGCTGTGATGCCGGTGCCGGGTAGTCGCCCTGGCACCGCACTCGAGAAAATCCATGCGCTCTTTGAAAACGCACATCTGCTTCAGGGGCGCATCCTGTTTGTTACCGACGGTATTGACGACCTGGGTGATGTGACAAATTGGCGTAATCCTTCGTTCCCGATTTCAGTGCTCGGCGTGGGTACTGATGCAGGTGGCCCGATTCCTCTCGACTTTGTTGAACAACCCGGACGATTCCTCACAACTCAGGAAGGCGAAACCATCACCGCTCGCCTTGATGACCAGCGTCTGACCGATGCTGCGGTCTTGAACTTTGGTCGTTATGCACGCCTCTCCCTTGGGGACAGCGACATCAACACAGTGCTTGGTTCAAACCTGCCTGGTGAAGAAACCAATGAAGATGTCGAACGGGAGTTCGACCTCTGGCATGACCTCGGTTATTGGCTCGCTGCGATTACATTACCGCTCTTGTTATTCGGTTTCCGGCGAGGCGCTTTGGCGACAGTGCTGATTGTGGCCTTGCCTTACGACGCCCGTGCCGATTGGTGGGACGATCTTTGGCAACGGGACGATCAACAGACTTTTGAGGCACTGCGCTCCGGCGAACCCGAACGCGCGGCGACGCTCACCGACCGACCTGAGTGGCGCGGTGCGGCTGAATATCGTGCTGGAAACTACACGTCCGCCATCACTACGTTGCAGGCACTGGACAACGTTCGTGGCACCTACAATCGCGCCAATGCGCTCGCCAAGGTCCGCGACTTCGAAGGTGCAATTGCTGCCTACGATTCTGTGCTCGAACGTGAACCCGAGCACGCTGACGCCGCATACAACAAAGCACTGATCGAAAGACTCAAAGAAGAACAAGATAAGGCTGACGCCGAAGACAATCAGGAGAATCAGCAGGAGAGCGAGAATCAGAGCGACTCGGAACGCCAAGGTGAAACCGATGGCGAATCGCAGCCTCAGGAAGGCAATCCGGAAGACAGCGAATCTGCAGAACAGCAGCAGGAATCCGAGCAGCCGAGTGATGCCAAAGAGGGTGAATCGGGCGAACCCGAATCCAGCGAAGAGTCTGAAGATCAGTTGTCCAAACAGGAAAAAGCCGAAGCGTTGGAACAGTGGTTGCGTCGTGTACCCGATGACCCAGGAGGGCTCATGCGCCGCAAATTCCAGTACGAAAACGACCAACGGTTGCGTGAAGGCGATTACCGTTATCGACAGGGAGACAAGATCTGGTGAGCCACATCTTTCTGCGCCCGCTGTCGACGTTTCTAACACTGCTGCTTGTGACGTCAGCTCACGCTGGTATGGAAGTGCGTGTCGACGACACCACCATCGACAGCATGCAGACCGTACAACTGCAGCTGCGCATTACCGGCACCAGTGACATCGATGCCCTCGATCTCTCACCTCTCGACACGAACTTCGAGGTCCAGGGCACGAGCCAACAAAGCCAGCTGCGCATGGTCAACGGGCAGGCCTCAAGCTGGGTGGACCTGCAGATCACCTTACGCCCTCGCAGCACCGGCGTGCTCACGATCCCGCCCCTTAAGATCGGCGGTGAGCAGAGTGAACCGCTCACCATTGAAGTGCGCGCCATTGACCCAGGATTGCAAACTCAGATCGATCAATTGGTCTATTTCGAAGTTGAGCTTGATCGTAATGAAGTCTATGTCCGCGCGCAGCTTCTCTACACCCGCAAGCTCTATTACACCTCGGGGGTGCAGATCTACGGCGATTTACCAGGCGCACCCGATGTGCCGAACGCGGTTGTTCTCACCCTGGGTGAAACTTCGCAGAACATCACCATGCGGGGGGATACGCGTTACGGAGTGCTTGAGCAGCGTTATGCGATCTTTCCGGAAAGCAGTGGCAGCTTAAAAATTCCGGGCTTCAGCATTGCGGCGTCCATCGTCTTGCCTGACGGTCGGCGTGGCATCCGGGTTCCCGCGCCTGAAAAAACGCTGCCTGTTCTGCCTATTCCCGCCACCTTCCCGAAAGACGCCACCTGGTTGCCCGCACGCGAGATTCGTCTAAATGAATCCTGGGAACCTGAACTGGGTCGGGAAAATCGTAAGACACTTGCAAGTGGCAAAACGATCCGTCGCACTCTCACGGTAGATGTGATCGGCAATACCGGTTCATCCATTCCTCCTCTGACCACGACCTTGAACAGCCCACTCATCCGGCAGTATCCGGAAGCACCTGCACTCACCGATGACCTCTTCGGTGCTCATGTCACCGGGCGACGTGTTCAGGCTGAGAACCTCTTTCCCACCTGGGGTGGTGACGTCGAAGTACCACCTGCTGAACTCACATGGTGGGATACGGAGGCGCGCGTTATTCGGATAGCCACTTTGGCTGCGCAGTCGCGGTCGATCCAAGGTGACCCACCACCGGCAGCGGTGACATTGGCCGCCGATCCCGATGCAACACAAGCGCCTATCACCGCTGCGCAACAAACTACGCAGACTGTTGAGAACGGTGAAACCACAGGCTCAGCCCCTGGCGGTCTGAACCGCACCCACGTTTTCATCGCGATTGCCGTATTGGCCCTGCTCGCAATCTTCGTTGTTTACAGGCGATGGTGTTCAGAACGTGTTCTGACAGCGCTACAACAAGCGAACGCAGGCGTGATGGAAGCCATTCGTGCAGCCGATCCACGGAAGCTTCGCGAAGCGCTCATAAACGCCGCGATCACTGGCCAACACCTGCACCGGCATCGTGCGATTGAGCAGATGCGCGCCGATCCCGAATGGCGTTCATTGCATGAAGCACTGGGCTCGGCCCTCTATCGGGCGTCCGGAGAGGGGGATGTGAATGCCAGGGCAACACCTGCACAGTGCAGCCAGGCGAAATCTATCGCCCGGAGACTGTTGCGGCGAGCCCCAGACTCGCCACTGCTGGTCGGGGAGCTGCCGCCGCTTTACGACAGGTAAAAAAAACCGACCGCATCACCCCTCAAGACTCTTGGTCACCACTTCAAAGACGTCCCGCGACAGCTCAGGCATGGCGGCAATACGCTCAAGCTCTGCTCGCATGAGTCGCTGCCGCACGGGATCGTAGCGCCGAAAGCGCGTGAGCTCGGTTGTCATACGCGAAGCCATCTGGGGATTACGCGTATTCAGCTCCATGATGCGATCGGCCATGAACCGGTAACCCGAGCCATCGAGTTTATGAAAGTTCTGGAAATTGCGTGTCGCAAACGCTCCGAACAACGAACGAATCTTGTTGGGATTGGTGGGGTCGAAAGCCGGATGAGCTGCCAAAGCTGCCATCGCGTTGACATCGGTCAGCGGGCTTGCGGCTTGTGCGGAGAACCAACCATCCACGACGAGCGCTTCATGACCAAATCGCTTCAGGAACGACTCTGCGATCGCGCGACGTGTATCCGCGGCCATGTCGCCTGAATTGCACATCTCGACAAAGGCCGCCCGACGATCCGTCAGATTGTCCGCAGATTCAAATTGCGCCACGAGGATCTTTTCAACCTCATCGCCACCCGCAGCAGCCAGGTACTCGAGCGCCACATTGGCCAGACTACGATCTGACATCGCTTTCGCTGCGGGCGAAAACGCCAGTCCGCTTCGGAAGGCTCTGTACAACCGTGCCCAACCATCACGCAGATGTATCGCCAGCTGTTGCACCAGCAGTTCGCTCGCATTGATCACCGCATCAACGTCGAGTGGTTTGATGGCTTCAAACAGATAAGCCTCGTCAGGACACGTCAACATCGCCGCGAGCATGAACTTCGTCTCGGGGTCCTCTGCGGAAAGTGCCTGTGCTTGAAGGGTCGCAAAAAGATCAACGATGCGAGGATCGACAGTGTCGCGCTGCCGCAGTGCGATGATTTCATTTACGAGCAGCGTCTGCAGCGCATCCCAACGACCAAAACCATCGCTGTCATGAATGGCGAGCAGCATGAGCGTGGCCACATCGCGGTCGATGTCCAGTCGCACAGGGGCGGAAAAACCGCGTAACAAACTAGGCACGGTACCTTTGCCTGCGCCTCGAACCGTCAGTGTGTGTTTCGGCGCTTTCAGGTGTACGAGCAAATCATCACCACGAATATCCGTCGCCGCGTCCGACTCGAAGCTCAAGTGTTCCCAGTCGAGCGCCACACCGTCGAGGGTTAAGAGACCCATCAGCATCGGAATATGAAATGGTTCTTTTTTCGGTTGTCCAGGTGACTCCGCGCACCGTTGCTCAAAGGTGATCTTCAGCGCATCACCCGCCTCCACCACGCTCACTGCAACCACCGGCGTGCCCGCTTGTGAATACCAACGCTTAAACTGCGTGAGGTCGATGGCGGTTTGCGCCTGCATGGCCGCAAGAAAATCATCTGTCGTCGCGGCCTGTCCATCGTGGCGTTCGAAATAGAAATCAGAGCCTTTGCGGAACTTCTCCGGTCCGAGGAGCGTCGACAACATCCGCACCACTTCTGCACCCTTCTCGTAAACCGTCACGGTGTAGAAGTTGGAAATCTCGATGTACGACGCCGGGCGAATGGGATGCGCGAGTGGACCGGCATCTTCGGCGAACTGCACCGCACGCAAGAACTGTACATCTTCGATGCGTTTGACGGTGCGGGAATTCATGTCCGAGGAAAACTCCGCATCGCGAAACACCGTGAAGCCCTCTTTGAGACTCAGCTGAAACCAGTCGCGACAGGTCACGCGAT
>SYFY01000217.1 GCA_005799745.1 Gammaproteobacteria bacterium | reverse complement strand
GGCATCTTCATCAACGTCATGCCGGGGGCCCGCATGTTCAGGATCGTGGCGATGATATTGATACTGCCCATGATGGACGAGGCGCCCATCATGTGAACGGCGAAGATGAAGTACGTGACGCTGTCGGGCGCATAAGTGGTCGACAGAGGCGCATAGAACGTCCAACCGAAGTTGGGGCCACCACCTTCCATGAACAGCGTGCTGATCATGATTCCGAAGGCAAAGGGCAGAATCCAGAAAGACAAATTATTCATCCGCGGTAGCGCCATATCAGGCGCGCCAACCATCATCGGTACGAGCCAGTTGGCGAGACCGACGAACGCTGGCATCACGGCGCCAAACACCATGATCAGACCATGGTTGGTGGTCATCTGATTGTAGAATTCGGGATTCACAAACTGCATGCCGGGCTCAAAGAGCTCTGCGCGTATGACCAGTGCCATGCAGCCGCCGATCAGGAACATGAGGAAGCTGAACCAAAGATAGAGCGTCCCGATATCTTTGTGGTTGGTTGTAAACAGCCAGCGGGCAAGACCTTTGTCAGGACCGTGGTGGTCGTGGTCGTCGTGACCTGCGTGTGTGTCGATTACTTCGCTCATGCGAACTCCTAGTTAGCTGCCGTCGCGTTAGCGACATCCACGGGCTGAGTCAGGTCACCGGCATTGTTGCCCCATGAATGGCGCTCGAAGTGAACAACTGCAGCGAGCTCCGCTTTGGACAGTTGCCCTCCGAAGGCCTGCATGGCCGTCCCGGTTACGCCATTCGAAATCAAGCGAATGTGGTCGTCGCGTGCTCCTGTCGCGACAGAGCTGCCGGCGAGGCTCGGGAACACGGGTGGGACACCTTGACCGTTGGCCTGGTGGCACGACGCGCAGAACTTCGTGTAGACCACTTCGCCTTGGGTCATGAGCTGTTCGTGCGTGAAGACCATGCTCTCGAGCTCTTTGCGCTCTTTTTCAGCGACAAGACGATCCGCGTACCAGCTGTCGAAGTCCTCCTGTGAGAGCACTTCAACGACCACCGGCATGAACCCGTGATCCTTACCACACAGTTCCGTGCACTGCCCTCGATAAACGCCGGGTTCGGGGACGACCGTCCACAGGTCGTTAACCATGCCCGGTACCGCGTCACGCTTGATCCCAAAGTCAGGTACCCACCACGCGTGAATCGTGTCCTCAGAAGTAATCAGGAACCGAACTTTCTTGTTAACCGGAATGCGCAGCGGCTCATCCACTTCAAGCAAGTAGTGTTCGCCCTTGGCCACCCGGTTGTGCCGCTCGTCCATCGATGTGGTGAGGTTCGAGAAGAAAGAGAAGGTGTTGTTGCGGCTCTCGTCGAGATACTTGTACTGCCACTTCCACTGGTAGCCTCGCACCTCTACGACCATGTCCTCGCCACCCGTGTCGTACATCTTCACGAGCTCTGTGGTCGCCGGGAACGCCATCGCGATCAGAATTATCGTCGGGACTACCGTCCACGCACTTTCCAGTTTCGTGTTTTCGTGAAAGTGGGCCGCCTTGTAACCGGCAGACTTACGATGATGGATGATGGACCAGAACATCGCCCCGAAGACGACGACACCGATCACCACGCAGACCCAAAGGATCAGCATATGCAGGTCATAGACGGACTGGCTGATCTCCGTAACGCCCCGTCGCAGGTTGAGTTCATCATCAAAGATGACGCCCTGCGACAGCGCCAGACCGGGAAGCAACGCCAACATGACTCCCACGGCAGTACGCAGCCGCCGGGTCCCTGTGCAGTGTTTGTTCACGCTCACGCTCACACCATTAATTGAAAGAAGTGCCCTTTGGCAGGGGCATGGATCGCTACGCCCGTCCCGATCAGCCCCGGGGAAAGCGGGGCAATTATAGCCACCGAGCCTTAATTCACAACGCAAGGTTGCCATGATGACAAGTACTTGCGTCTGTGATCTCTGCAATGTATTACCCGTCGAAACGAACGACCTGCACTTCGCTGGTGTTATGTTCGGATTTCGATGGTTCAACTAAATCATGCATTTCCTCTTCGTGTTCGCAGGAAAGGCAGCGACGCGTCTTCATAGCACCTTCTATATCCAGTTCAACGACGATCCGATCCGTCGCATGGCAATACGGACATTCCGCACCGGCGATGAATCGACGACGATTCATCTGGCCTCCTGCGTGAGCTGCGCTCGAACGGGCGCCGTATCGGGTCGAACACCTCGCCAAACAAAAAAAGCTTCCGCCGCCTGTTCGATCAGCATGCCGAGACCATCACACGAGCCTCGTTGTGTTTGTGTCTTAGCCCAATGATGAAAGGCTGCCTTGGGTCCATACATTAGGTCATAACACCAAGCGTCTCTGATTAGGCTAGCAGGCATCTCCAGAGCCTGTTCCGAAAGGCCCGCGGACGTCCCATTGATGACCAGATCAAACTGGCCGTCTACCTCCGGTAGCGAACCCCCTTCACAGTTAAGGTCAGCTTCCTGCGTGATGTCTTCGGCAAGCTGCCGCGCGGTGGATGCTGTTCGATTGGCGATGAACAGCGATTTGATCCCGGCATCCATCAACGCTGGGATGATTCCCCGCACAGCCCCTCCTGCGCCGAGCACCAGTACTCGGGCGTTGGAGATGTTTACGCAATGCCACTGCAGGTCGCGAACCAATCCGATGCCATCGGTATTGTGTCCAGTGAACCCCATAGCGGTCTTCGCAATCGTGTTTACCGCCCTGGCCCGTTTCGCGAGTGGGTCAAGTCCCTCTTCGCCCACCCACGTGAACGCGTCACCTTTGCATGGAACCGTCACGTTGAGCCCTTTTCCGCCGCTCGCGAAGAAGCCCTCGACCGTCGCCTTAAACTGACCAGCTGGGATCAGAAGTCGCTCGTAAACCAGGTGTTGGCTGGTTTGCTCTGCAAACCTCGCATGGATTTCAGGAGATAGAGAATGCGCTACGGGGTTACCGACAACAGCGTATCGATCTGGAGCTGGCGCAGCACCTTGTTGTAATGCTTGTCTCGCCTCGGGCACAACCTACTCCACCACCGGACTCAAAGGGGCCAACAACGCCAGCTGCTTTCTCGCCGCGCGCTTCTAACGGCAGACTCTCGAGGTCAGCGCAATGTCGGTACGCGAATATAGCCACCGTCCCGCGTCACCACAAACCCTCGCAGTTCGAGCTCTATCAGGATGAGGAGCGTCTCTTCTACCGAGCGTTCAAAAATCGTCGCGAGATGCTCGGGTGAAAGCGCATCGTTACCCGGCATTTTTGCCAGGAGGGATTGGTGGAGTGAATCCGGCATTTCTGTACCACCTTCTCGACGCTCCTCTCGTTGTGCATCGAGGCCTAGCTCCTGAACAAGCGTATCAATGGAGTCAATCAACGCGGCGCCTTCGCGGATGAGTCGGTGGCAGCCCTGGCTACTCGGCGAGAACACCGCGCCCGGTACAGCGAACACGTCGCGACCTTGTTCAAGCGCCATACGTGCCGTGATCAGTGAACCGCTCCGTAATGACGCTTCAACCACCAACACCGCATCACATAGACCGGAAATGATGCGGTTGCGCTCCGGAAAGTGTCGTTTGTGAGGTGGCGAGTCCGGCTCGAGCTCACTCAGCAACACGCCATGATGTTCGAGAATCGATGTGGCTAACCCCTGGTTATGAGCTGGATAGATACGGTCGAGACCACTACCTAGAACAGCGGCCATCAGACCACCAGCCGCGAGCGCCCCCCCCCATGTGCCGCACTATCAATGCCCGACGCAAGACCACTCACTACAACAACGCCGAGCGAAGCCAAGGTTTCAGCGCAGCGACGCGCCATAAGCATTCCGTTGCTGCTGGCACGACGGGAGCCAACGATTGCCACACAGCGCCGCGCTAGCACATCCATCCTTTCGCGAGCGTAAAGGACCAGTGGCGGATCAGGAATGTGCCTTAAGGCATCCGGAAACGTTTCATCTTCCTCATTCACAACCCGAATGCCACGCCCAGAAAGCTCACCTATCCACTCGGCTACTCGCTCGGTGTTCTGACCACCTTCTACTTCCGCCCCCTGATCCATTTGTTGGCGAATCTCTATTCGACGCCGGTTGCGAAGTGCTTCGATGAGACGAGCGGAATTGAGGGTGAGGTCACAACGACGCGGCATTCGTACTGACGATTGGTATCTATCCCTTCCATCATCCACGGAACAGCGAGCCTGAGAACTCAGGCAGCGGCCCAACGTGTGATGGGAGATCGTTGCGAAATCGCGTGAGAAAACTGCGCCGGCCGATCAGCGCCGATCAGAAATGCTCAAGCGAGAGCAATCAGGGATTTTTCACTTCATCGTTGACGGCTAACGGCCTTTCCGTTTCCAACACGATGCCGTAGGAGAGTTTTTCGAACACGCGGTACAACATCAATAGTCCAGCACGCTCGCTTGGAAGCCGGATCGTTTGACGCGCGATACGGTCCTTGGCCAAGGCACCTCGTTTGTAGATCGCGAACACGTTTCCAACGTCCACGCCTTCTCGTGCGCCGACGTTTAGCACAACAACATCAAACTGGCCCGCCTGGGTCACGCCGCTGAACACGGAAATGATCTGGCCATCGATTTCGGATGCTGGAGCACTTGGGAAAAAGTTCGAGGCTAAACGGCGCTCCTCCGTTGGCATGACGCTGTCACCAACCTGCACTTCTTCACGGCTGCTCTGGACAAACATCGTCGCAATGTCGTCGTTTTGTTCGAGCGTCTGACCGAGCCCGATATAGGTTGCTTCGCGCCCCAGAAATTCCCGCGTTTCCGGATCCACATAAACTGGTCCGCGCCGCACGAAATTGAAGCTCTCGCTGTTTGGCAAGTGTCCACGAACATATAGTCGGTCTCCAGCGCCAAGGATGAGACGCTCACTCGCACCTTGAACCACATAAGGCGCTGCGTTCAGTTCTTCTTCCGATACAACCCGGTTCTGAACCAACCGGCCCTGTACCGCATCCAGGCGAATGGTTGGAATCGCTGAATCCAAAGGTGATGAACGAACCGATGAGTTCAGTCGATCGCTTCCATCAGCAAGTCCAGCACCGCCGCGCTCGAGGCGTAGACGGGGTTGACCATCAACATAGACGAGATGAATCGTATCGCCCAGATAGATGAGGTGGGGGTTTTCGATCTGCGGGTTGACTTGCCAGAGTTCTGGCCACAGTCAATGCTTCTGCAGGAATCGACCGGAGATGTCCTATAAGGTATCGCCTCGAACAACCGTGTAGGCATCGGGATGATTCGGTTGGAGGTACTGGCCGAGATTTCCAGCAGCTTCGGCCGCGCTGGCCATGCCTCCAAGTGACAAGCCGACACACAAAATCGACTGTGCGAGCAAACGGCAAATTCGACCAGCACTGCTGGCGCGACGACCGACTTCTGGATGCATGTTTCAACTACCCCCGGCAGGTGTATGGGCGCTATCCTTTGCTTCTGGAAGGCTTTGAACCAAGGATTGTCCCGTCTATAGATGATCGGAATTTCGCCCATCGAGACTTGAACAAATTGAACCGTTCATATCTTCGATGTGGTTTTTCAGATCCGATTTGACGATTCTTCTCCTGCGTTTCTGGCTTCCCCTGTTCTCCGGCCTCTTGTGTCTTCGAGCGGTCGGCGACAGTCGCTGCTGCTGCATGGATAGGTCTTGGTGATACCCACCTTGCGCCGCCAGCTCAATTCGATAAACGAATTGTTGAAAATGGCTGGATTCGCACCAAAAAAGTCATAACCATCACAATCTCATCAGCACGAATTACACCAATACTAGAGATAGGTCACGCCGCGAAAAACATGGCAATTCTCAACATTCTCGAGTTTCCAGATCCCCGCCTGCGCACCAAGGCTCGCCCTATCTCTGTTGTGAGCGGCCGCATTCACAAGCTGATTGACGACATGTTCGAGACGATGTACGCAGCGCCTGGGATCGGCCTCGCAGCATCACAGGTGGCCGTGCATGAGCGACTGATCGTTATCGACGTTTCTGAAACCAACGATCAACCTCTGGTACTCATCAATCCCCTGTTGTCCTTATCAGGAACACCCGTTGAGACCGATGAAGGTTGTCTCTCCGTTCCTGGTTTTTATGAGCCTGTGATCAGATATGAGTTTGTGCACGTCCGCGCGTTGGATCGTCACGGCTCGCCTTTCGAGCTCAACGCGTCGGGCCTCCTCTCTGTTTGCATTCAACATGAACACGATCACCTCGAAGGCAGACTCTTCGTTGACTATCTATCTGGGTTAAAACGTACACTCATTCGGAAGAAGCTCGAAAAGCAGCATCGGCGGTCAGATTGAGCGGCCCGCGTCTTGTTTTTGCAGGCACCCCGGAGTTTTCCGCGACCATTCTTCAGTCGCTTTGCTCACACGGATTCAAACCACAACTCGTCTTGACCCAGCCGGATAGACCGCGAGGGCGAGGGCGAAAACTCTCACCTTCTGCCGTAAAGGAAACCAGTGGGGCTTGGAACATACCGCTACTGCAGCCGTTGACGTTATCACCGCGTCGTGAGGAGGGCCGTGTAGCGATTAGCCACATCACCACTAGGCCTTTTGACGCCCTGATCGTGGCTGCCTACGGACTCATGATCCCGACGCCGTTGCTCGAATTTCCAACGTATGGAGCACTTAACGTCCATGCATCGTTGTTGCCGCGTTGGCGTGGTGCCTCGCCTGTCGAATACGCGATCATGCGTGGCGATACCGAAACGGGTGTTTCGTTGATGCGAATGGACGCGGGGCTCGACACGGGTTCAGTGCTCGCCCGCTCAACACTCCAGATTGATCCAGAGGACACCGGGGTCTCCATCACTTCGAGATTGGCCGATCTCGGGGCATCACAGCTGTGTAAGCATCTTCCGCTCCTCGCTTCACTGGCCGCCGAGCTACAGGACGACAAACATGCTACCTACGCTCCGAAACTAACCCCTGACGCCGCCGCGATTCGCTGGTCTGGTTCTGCAGTGGAAATCCACAACCAGGTTCGAGCGCTTACGGGTCGTGAAACGGCGTGGACCGGTATCTGTCACGAAGATGAGGAAATTCGAGTGCGCGTCTATTCCGGCGTCGTGTTAGACACCACCTCCACAGGCAACGTTGGACAAATTGTTCAGCATCCGCGAGCTGATCTCATCGCTGTGCAAACGGGTAGTGGCCTCTTTGGCATTTCTCAAATACAGCTTTCCATTGGCAAAGGCACAGTCCAACCTGCTTCGGCCGCTCGCAACGGGTTTGGTTTTCTCAAATCCGGCGTGTTCAAGGCGCCATCAAGTCCTCAATAGCGCCCATCACGGCCCTGAAGTGGACGACTTAAATTGAAGACTCGGGCATCGTGAAAAGCCGAACGCCAACCTCTGCCGCTACCATTACGAACATCGCTGGCGCAGAACGCGCCGCTGCGGCTCGGCTGTTGGAGGCGTGCCTCAAGCCACCCAACCGATCGATCGATCGATTACTTTCCGAAGCACAGGCGACTCCGGCTCTCCGCGCCATGGTCTTCGGCGTATTGCGTAGCTATTTCCGTGTGAGCAATGTCGTAGATCAGCGCCTACGCCGGCCCCTTTCAGAAAAAAATCTAGTTATCAGGTACTTATTGCTTACGGGGGCCTACCAACTGCTTTTCGGCGGTGTCTCGCCGCATGCTGCAGTGAACGAAACCGTCGCCGCATGCGAGCGCCTGAATCGTCCCGGCCTCAAGGGGTTAGTTAACGCCATCCTTCGCGACATTGATCGCAACAGAATCGCTATTCTCGAAGAAGCCGAACGATCGTTCGAGCTTCCGGGATGGCTCTTTTCGGAAGTTCAGTCCGGCTGGAGAAATCGCGCCACCGCCATCGCTCGGTCCTTTCAGGAACAACCGAAGATGTGCCTGCGCGTTAACACCAGCAAGGTGAACGCTGACGTGTATCGCGTACAGCTCCAGGAGAAGGGATTCGCCTTTAGTGATGGTTGGCTTAAAGAGACCCTTTTCCTCGACACACCTATTCGACAAGAGGACCTGCCGGGATTCTCATCGGGTTTAGTTTCGGTACAAGACGCCGGCGCTCAGTTTGCCGCTTCAATCCTCGACGTGAATGACACGCACCGGGTTTTGGACGCGTGTGCTGCACCCGGAGGAAAGCTGTTTCACCTGCTGGAGCGATCAACGCCATCGAGGATGGTCGCTGTCGAATGGTCCGCTTCGCGAGCAGAGCATCTCTCGCGGGAAGGACTGCGCCTCGGTCACGCCAATCGTTTCACCCTGGAAGTTGCCGACGCTCGGCACGAAAGCTGGTGGGACCAGGAGGCCTTCGATCGAATTCTCTTGGATGCGCCATGTACGGGGGTTGGAACCATTCGTCGCCGCCCGGACATTCGGTTGCACAGAAGCCCAAGAGACGTCGACCTATCGTCGGCACTGCAACTCGACTTGCTCAAAAGTCTCTGGATGAAACTCGCTCCTGGCGGTCAGCTGCTCTATGTCACGTGTTCGATTTTACCCGCGGAAAATGATCGGATCATCGAGGCGTTTCTGCACGGTCATCCTGACGCCCATCGCATCGACATCCATCTGCCGACGGGGATCGCCACATCACACGGATGGCAGTTGTTACCTGATGATCCGCTGACGGACGGATTTTTCTACTCGCTGCTGCAACGTGTCTAGACGCGATTTGACTCGCTCCTCCGCTCAACAAAGTAGTCAACGCGGCTTTGTTCACGTCGATCCGACTTGTGGGGCGCGAGCCTTAGCGGAACAATGGTTACCAGGGGTAGGTTCTCCCCAGTCAGCTTCCTCCAACAGACAGATCTCCTCATGAATATTCTCATCCTCGGTGCAGGACAAGTCGGCGGTACGCTCGCTGAGCACCTCGCCGGAGAGTCAATCGATGTCACGCTTGTCGACTCTGATGGGGCACGACTCGCATGGCTTCGTGATCGGCTGGATATTCAAACTGTGCAGGGTTTTGCCTCCCATCCGGATGTTCTTCGGCGTGCCGGAGCTGAGGATGCAGAAATGCTCATCGCCGTCACTTCGAGTGATGAAGTGAACATGGTCGCGTGCCAAGTATGTTACTCGCAGTTTCGTACACCGACCAAAATCGCCCGGGTTCGATCGTCGAGCTACTTCGGTCTCAAAGAATTTTTCAGTGACGAGCACATGCCGATCGACGTGCTCATTCATCCGGAACGTGTCGTTACAGATAGCATTCGACTTTTGCTTGAGCACCCCGGGGCCTTACAAGTTCTCGATTTTGCTGACGGGCGCGTCAAGCTCGTGGCGATGCGGGCTTATTTTGGTGGGCCGCTTGTAGGTCGGGAGCTGCGCGTTCTGCGTGAACATATGCCCAATGTCGATACGCGCGTTGCGGCCATTTTTCGACGTGGTAAAGCGATTACACCGACCGGCGAAACCGTGATCGAAGCGGACGATGAAGTTTTCTTTATCGCTGCGAGCGAACACATCAACGCAGTGATGGCCGAACTGAGGCGCGTTGAAAGACCGTTCAAACGCATTGCAATCGCTGGCGGTGGGCACATCGGTGAGCATCTCGCGATGCAAGTCGAAGATCATTTCTCAACCAAAGTCATTGAATACAGCAGAGCAAGGTGCGAGGAGTTGGCTTCGACACTGCGTCGAACGGTTGTACTTCAAGGGGACGCGACCGACCGAGACTTGTTGGTGCAGGAAAACATCGACCAGTGTGATGCGTTCTGTGCACTGACCAATGATGATGAAGTCAACATCATGTCTTCATTAATGGCCAAACAGATGGGCGTCCGCCAAGTCATGACATTGATCGGCAAACCCGCGTATGTAGATTTGGTACAAGGTGGCGAGATCGACATCGCCATCTCACCCCAACAGGCGACGACCAGTTCGATTCTGACCTACATTCGACGCGCAGATATCGCGCGCGTGCACACCCTGCGCCGAGGTGCCGCGGAAGCTATGGAAGCGATCGCGCATGGGGACGCTCGAAGCTCTCGCGTGGTTGGTCGCCGGTTCTCCGAAGTTAAACTCCCTGCCGGAGCAAGCATCGGTGCGTTGGTTCGAGGAGAGCGGGTCATCATTGCACATGACGATGTGGTGATCGAATCTGAAGACCATGTCATTCTGTTTTTGGCAGATCGCCGCCAGGTTGCCGCCATCGAGAAGCTGTTCCAGGTCGGACTTTCTTTTTTCTGAGGGTAGGTCAATTCCATGCACCTCAGAGTTGTCCTTCAGATCACTGGAATTCTGCTCACGATTTTCAGTCTGACTTTGCTGATTCCTGCGGCTGTCGCATGGATCTATTCGGAGCCGACAATCCCTACGTTTGGTTTGGCTTTTCTTGTCACCGGGGGCAGTGGGCTATTCCTATGGCTCACGATGCGCAGCAACGAGGAACTGCGTAGTGGTGATGGATTCCTCGTGACTGCTCTGTTCTATGTCGCCTTGGCCATGGCCGGCACTTTGCCGTTTCTCCTGAATTCGGAGCTCAGCATCTCATTCACAGATGCCGCCTTCGAGTCGATGTCCGGACTCACCACAACTGGGGGTACGGTACTGACTGGTCTCGACGACATACACCGCTCACTCCTTTTTTACCGCCAATTACTGCAGTGGTTTGGTGGTATGGGAATCATCGTGCTCGCCGTTGCTATCCTCCCGATGTTAGGCGTCGGCGGCATGCAGCTCTATCGCGCGGAGTCACCTGGTCCGGTCAAAGACGCCAAGCTCACGCCGCGGATCGCTGAAACGGCCAAGGCGTTATGGATGATCTATGTTGGGCTGACTGTGGCTTGTAGTTTCGCCTATTGGCTCGCCGGCATGGATCTGTTCGACGCGATCTGCCATGCGCTTTCGACCGTGTCCATCGGTGGATTTTCGACCCATGACGCCAGCATCGGCTTTTTCCAAAGCCCAGCGATAGAGAGCGTCGCTGTGTTCTTCATGGTTCTCTCTGCGATCAATTTCGGTCTGCATTTTTCGGTGTTACGCCACTCAAATCCGTTGTTGTACTTTCGAGACGCTGAACTTCGCGCCATGTTGTGGCTGATGCTGGCCGGATTTGTTCTCGTATCAGGGGTACTGCTGGGTCATTCCGTGCAGTCCGAACGACCAGTGCTCGACGCGCTTTTCCAAGTGGTCTCGATGATGACCACCACAGGGTTCACATCTACCGACTACACCGCGTGGCCGGCTGCCGCATCAATATTGTTGATTCTTGCCTCGTTTGCCGGTGGCTCCGCCGGTTCGACTGCGGGTGGAATCAAGATCGTTCGTGTTCTTCTACTTTTTCTTCAAGGTGTACGCGAGCTTCGAACGTTGATCCATCCCGCGGCGGTCTATCAGGTGATGCTCGGTGGCGCACGGGTTTCGGACAAGGTCATTAGTGCGGTGTGGAGTTTTTGCGCCGTCTACGCGCTCACGTTCTTCATTCTTCTCGTATTGGTAGCTATCTTGTCTGGGCTCGACTTCGAAACGTCCTTCTCCGCTGTCGCCGCCTGTCTGAACAACCTCGGACCAGGTCTCGGGGAAGTGGCCGCAAATTTTCAAACAGTGAATGACCCTACCAAGTGGATTCTCATAATTGCGATGTTGCTGGGTCGTCTCGAGATTTTCACAATTCTCGTTCTTCTAACGCCTTTGTTCTGGCGACGGTAGCGGCGACACGATCGATTTCAAATGGAAGACGATCGCCAGACGTAGGCCGTAGTCCGTTTAAGTCGGCGTATCACAGATCGTCTCTTGTCTTGCGTGGATAAACCGGGGAAACACCCACGGGCTGTCGTTTAAATCGACGGTATTCCCACTGATATTGGGCAGGATCTTTTCGGATGAGCGTTTCGGTCATCTGATTCAAGGCTGTCGCCGCAACGACGGAATCCGCATTCCCAACTTCTTCAGGAACGTTTTGATAACAAATCGTAAATCCTCGCTCGGTCCTTACCGCCGCCCCCAACATGGGTACGGCTCCACTCAACTTGAGCAGCCGTTGGGCAAGCGTCATGGTCAGAGCAGGATGACCAAACAGAGGCGCGTATACGCCGGCGTTCGCGTCGGGGACTTGGTCAGGTAAAAGAGCGACGATCTCCCCGTTGCGCAGGGCTTTGACGATCGTTTTGATACCAGCTGTACCGATAGGAACAAGTCTTCCTCCGGTACGAGATCTGGCATCAACGATCACTTTTTCGAGCCCGGCAATTCGAGGCCTGTCATAAAGACACGTATAGCCCGACTTTCCGAGGTGGAGCGATAGCACCTCCCAGTTGCCGAAGTGCGGCACCAGAATCAGGACTCCTCTTTTTTCTTGCAATGCACCCTCAACAAGGTTGTAGCCATCGACCGATTGCCAAAGCGTCCGGCATCTCTCAAGGCTCCAGTACCACAACATGCCAAACTCCATCACCAGCATGGCGGTGTGCTGCAAACTCTTGAGGACAAGGTTGTCGTGCTCTAGATCGGTCAGCGCAGGGAAACACCTTTGGACATTGATCCTGGTCACCCGCGTAGTTTCGAAGTCGAACTGACTGAGGAAGCAGCCCATCCACTTGCCGAGTTGGCGTGAAATCCCGAGCGGCAACAAGCTTATGCACCACACGATGAATCGAATCAGCAAAGCCGCCATCACATCGCCTCAGCTGTGCTTCAGCGCGAAGCGATAGAAGACGGGCGCTTTGACCAATGGGTGCTCAGTGTCGTACCTTCGTACGACCAAAGGAGTTGTGAGCGTTCGTTTGTTCGCAGATGTTCGTGCCATTCTACTTGATCGCGACGGCGTGATTAACGTTGAGTCAGATGCCTTCATCAAGTCACCCAACGAGTGGGTTCCACTGCCTGGTGTGATTGAAGCGGTCGCCGCGCTATCCACACAATCGGTCCGCATTGCGATCTGCTCTAATCAATCGGGTATCGCGAGAAACAAAATCAGCGGGGCGAATCTGTCTGCAATTCATCGGAAGATGTTCCACACCTTGGTGTCAGCGGGTGGTCGCATTGATGTCATGCGGTACTGCCCCCATGGGCCTGATGAGAACTGTCGTTGTCGTAAGCCGAGGGGCGGCATGATTCTCGATCTTTGCCGAACCTTCAACCTTCATCCTAAAGATGCCTTGGTGATTGGTGATGCTGAGCGCGATTTGGTCGCTGCACTTGATGCGGGTTCTCGCGCGGCCCTGGTAAGAACGGGACGTGGTCTCGAGGCAGAGCGCAGTGCTCGGCGTTTACAAGTCCCCGTTTTCGATGACCTTCTTTCTATCGCCACAGAGTTCATTCGTCAGCCTTAGCTGGGGTTATTTACTCCCTATGAAACTCATATCGCCTTTTCGGAAGTCTTGACCGCATTAACGAGACCCAGCACCAGTGGAGACGGTTAGGCGATTTTTCATCGACTACTCCGAGGTGTCAGATATCGAGGTTCACAACTTGCAGCGCATTGTTCTCAATGAACTGGCGACGTGGTTCTACCTGGTCGCCCATCAAAGTGGTGAACATTTGATCTGCAGCAATAACGTCATCTACCGTCACCCGTAGCATCCTTCTTACCGTCGGATCCATCGTGGTTAACCAAAGCTGTTCCGGGTTCATTTCTCCGAGGCCCTTGTAGCGCTGGATATCCGCTCCACGTCTGGACTCACCCAGGAGCCAGTCGAATGCTTCAGATATTCGTCTTACCTCTTTTTGTTTCTCGCCTCGAAACAGACCTCCGCCTTCACCGAACTGCACTTTCATCTGTGCGCTCAGAGAGACCAACTCTTCATAGTCGGCGCCCGAAACAAAATTCTGTCCGAGGACAATTTTTTCGCTGACTCCGCGGACCATGGCATTGATGGTAGGCAGATAGAGGCCACGCTCCTCATCGTGTTGAAGCGTTACTTCAGCGCCTGGGTGTCCTTGCTGTTGAAGTTCCGACTGAAACACCGCACTCCAGGCGCTCATTTCGACGAATGAACGCAACGAGGATTCCGTTAGCGCCGGAGTATCAACCAGCACCCTACTAATACTGACTGGAACACTTCTGTTCAACCTTTCCAGACGCTCGAGCAATGCGTTGTAGTCTTGAAAGAGCTCTCGCAACCAGTTTTGGCTTTCGCTCGTTTCGTCCTGCGCTTGAGCGGCTTTCTCGAGTCGAACACTGTCCAGTGCGGAGGCGAGGAAGAACCGTGACATCTCTGCCTCGTCCTTGGCATAGGACTCATTCCTCCCACGCTTGATCTTGTAGAGCGGCGGTTGCGCGATGTAGATGTATCCGCGCTCGATCAGTTGCGGCATTTGTCTAAAAAAGAACGTCAGTAGCAGTGTCCTAATGTGCGACCCGTCTACGTCTGCGTCAGTCATGATGATGACGCGGTGATATCTCAACTTTTCGAGATTGAACTCGTCTCTTCCGATACCACAGCCCAAAGCGGTGACTAGAGTCCCAACCTCCTGGGAGGAGAGCAGAAGTCGGCGCCGGCACGGATCCCGTCGAAGGCGCTGCACTGGGCCGCGCGATTCTCGACGAACTCGACATGCTCGGCTGCCGGGCGATGGTGACGACGCACCTGGGCGACCTCAAGACCT
>SYFY01000216.1 GCA_005799745.1 Gammaproteobacteria bacterium | reverse complement strand
GCATACCGACGGGACCCAGCATCCAGCCCCAGAAGACCAAAGACAGAAAGACCACCAGCGAAGAAATGCCGAGACCACGACCCATGAAGCGGGGCTCGACGACATTGCCCATCACCATCTCGATAATCAAAAAGCCGGCGATGACGATCAATGCCGAGCCGAAACCCAATTGCACCAGTGCGAGCAGCACCGCAGGTACGGACGCGATGATGGAGCCGATGGTGGGGATGTAGTTTAGCAGGAAGGCGAGCAGCGCCCAGAGCAGCGGGAAGTCCACACCGACGATCAACAAAAAGACGTAGACCAGCAGTGCTGAAGTCGCGCTGATGGTGGTCTTGATGCCGATGTATCGGTTCACATTCAGCGCGAAACGTTCGAAGTGGGGCAGGCTGTCGTCGGGCGTGGTCATGATGTCCCGCAGCTTGCGCGGGAAACTCGACGCTTCCGCGAGGATGAAGATGACGCTGAACAGAATCAGAAAGCCGTTCGACAGCGCATTCGAGAGCCCGGCGAGCGTATTGCCTGCAACACTGAGTGCCATAGGCACGTTGAGGTATTGCAGCAGGAAATCCTTGTCGAGATGAATGTCGTAATGAGCCAGCAAGCCGATGCCTGTTTGCATCAGCTCGTGCAGTCGGGCTTCGTAGAACGGGAGTTTGTTGGTGAAGGCGTTGGCGGATTGCGCCACCAAGGCTCCGACAGCGACCAGGACGAGGATGATCGTCGACATGACGAGGGTGATGGCGAGCCACTGCGGGAGCTTTCTTTTTTCCAGCCAGAACATCGGTGGCGCGGCGATTGTGGCCAGAAACGCCGCCAGCAGGAACGGCACCACGATCTCTTCGGCAGCCTTTATACCGGCGAAGACAATCACCAGAGCTGCTGCGATGAGGATTCCTCGGCCAGATTCGGCGGTCATGTCATAAGGGACGAGTGGTGGTCTGACCACATTCTATGTGCGCTGCAAACGATTGTCCGCAGGGATGTCCGCGAAATGGACTTGTCAGAGGGTTCGGCGGTGGGTAAGGCTCGGCAGTTGGCTACGGACGCGGATCACTTCAGCCGGATCGATGGTGCCGATGATAAAGCCGTCGCCTTCCGCAAGCTCAGCGAGGATTTCACCCCAGGGATTGATGATCAGGCTGTGACCATAGGAGTGGCGTTTACCCCAGTTATGGCCGTGTTGCGCCGGAGCGATGACGTACGACTGGGCTTCAATTGCGCGAGCACGCAGCAGCACGTGCCAGTGGGCTTTGCCCGTCGTCGCGGTAAATGCCGAAGGTACCGTCAGCGCAATCGCGCCTTGGTCGACGAGCGATTGATAAACATAAGGAAATCGCACGTCGTAACAGATCGAGAGTCCAAGCTTGCCGAACGGCAGATCAGTCGTGATGAGGCTCGAACCCGGCAGTGTTCGTGACGACTCCGCGAGCACCGTGCCATCCGCGAGTGCCACGTCGAACATATGAATCTTGCGGTACATGACCACGATCTCACCGGCTTTCGACAGGTGAACCAGGGTGTTGTAGGCCTTTCCGGGTGCATCGGACTTCTCATGGAAGCCACCCAGAATCAGATCGCAGCCCGTCTTGCGCGCAAGCTCTCGACAGTGATCGAGAATCGGACCACCCGAAGGCAGGGGTTCTACGATCTTCTGTTTTTCTTCGTCAGGACCCAGAAAGGCGAACGCTTCGGGAACGATCAGTGTTTCAGCGCCGGCGTTTGCGGCTGCCAGACACAAGGTGGAGATGGTCTCGAGATTCCTGCGGACATCCGGCCCCGCGCAGTTCTGAATGGCCGCTACGGTGGAAGGACGTCCGCTCATCTTTTTTTTGATCTCCTGGAGCTTCAAAAATCCGGTTGGGTGCACGCGATCTTTTTGCCGAGATAGTCTTCAAGAGCCGGCAGATTGAAGGCGTCGTCTTCGCTGACAAAACTGATGCTGATGCCTTCCGCGCCAGCGCGACCGGTTCGACCGATTCGATGGACGTAGTCTTCCGAGTCCTCCGGCAGATCGTAGTTCACGACATGAGAAATACCGTCGACATGAATGCCGCGTCCTGCAACGTCGGTAGCGACGATGTAGTGGATGCCGCCGTTTTTGAAACGATTCAAAGTGGACAGCCGTTTTTTCTGTGGCACATCGCCTGCAAGGGGTTCGCACTCGATGCCGTGTTTGACGAGATAGCGGTAAAGCTGGTGTGTCGAATCTCGCCGGTTAGCGAAGATTAACATCCGCTCTGGTTGTGTCTTGTTGATGAACTCAACCAGTTTGCGGGCCTTGTGATCGGCGCTCACGAGCCAGAACTTCTGTTCGACTCGATCGGTAGCCACCTGTTCCGGTGTGATGGCGACGTGTTCAGGTTCCAGTGTCCATGAATCCGCGAGCCGCATGACATCGTCGTTGTAGGTTGCCGAGAAGAACAGCGTCTGACGTTTACGTTTCGGAGGTGTCTGATAGACGATTCGGCGCACATCCGGCACAAAACCCATGTCGAGCATACGATCGGCTTCGTCGATGACCAGAATCTCCACGTGGCGAAGGTTCACATCGCGACGGTTGACGAAGTCGATGAGCCGACCCGGTGTAGCCACCAGAATGTCGATGGGACCTGAATGCAAAAGGTCGCGTTGTCTTTGGAAATCCATGCCGCCGACGACGGCCATGGAGCGTTCTTCCATGAAGCGACCCAAAGCCTTGGCATCACCTTCGATCTGGAGAGCGAGTTCTCGTGTCGGAGCAAGCACCAAAGCCCGTGGGCAACCCGGTTGTGCAGGGCTCTCCAGAGGATTTTCGAAACAATGTGTGAGGATCGTGATGAGAAAGGCCGCGGTTTTCCCCGTCCCCGTCTGTGCCTGACCCGTAACGTCGTAGTCCGCGAGGCTCATAGGCAACACACCACTCTGGATCGGTGTGCAGTACTCATAACCGAGTTCATAGATGCCACGCATCAGTGGCATGGGTAGCGCGTAGTCGTGGAAGCGGTCTTTCCCCTCCGCGGGTTCAATGATGAATTCTTCGGGATTCCATTCACTCATGCGGCATTCAACTTATCGAGGCTCGCGAGACATACACAGAGCGTCAGAACATCCATGGCAGCCTCCAGGGCATCAGTTTCTGCAAATGTCGGGGCAATGCGGATGTTGCGGTCTTCCGGATCACGTCCGTACGGGAACGTTGCGCCCGCCGCAGTTAAGGCGAGTCCTGTTTCTTTGGCCAAGGCGACGATCTTCTTCGCAAGCCCCGGCAATACATCCAGCGATACGAAATAGCCACCTTTGGGTTCCGTCCAGGTGGCGATACCTAGCCCGCCCAAATCTTCTTCCAGCTTGCGAACAACCAAGTCGAACTTAGGCTTCAAGATCGCTGCATGTTGTTGCATGTGTGCTTCAACACGACCACCGAGAAAACGTGCGTGCCGAAGCTGGTTGAGCTTGTCGAAACCCACGGTGATCAGGGAAATCCGTTCTTCCAGCCGCTTCAGCACACTCTCGTCGCTGCCGACGAAGCTGATACCGGCTCCGGCGAAGGTGATTTTTGAGGTAGAACCAAACTGCACCATGTGTCGCTGCGTACCAGCCTTGGCTGCAGCTTCAAACAGACTCGCGAGACGCGGCGGCGGGAAAACAAGATCGTGCACGGCGTAAGCGTTGTCCCACAGTACCACGAAGTCTTTGGCAGCGGCGACTTTCGGGAGCTCGGCGATCTCACGCACCACCTGATCGCTGTAGATGCAGCCGGTGGGATTGGCATATTTCGGCACACACCAGATGCCTTTAATGGAGGCGTCCGATGCAATGAGTTTGCGCACGTCTGCCATGTCTGGACCATCGTCATGCAGCCCAACGTTGCGCATGCCGATGCCATGAGAATCGGTCAGTGAAAAGTGTCGGTCATAACCGGGCACTGGGGTGATCAGGCTGACGCTGCCCGATGCTTGCCCCGATTGTTGCCAAGGTGTGGCGCCGGCCCAGAGGCCATGCCGCAACGCAGTTTCCAGGGTGAGATGCATGAGCCAGAGACTGGAGTTTCCTGCGATCAGGATGTTGGTAGCCGGCACGTCCATGATCTCACGACCTAGTTCACGCGCTTCGATGATGCCGCGAAGTCCACCGTAGTTGCGTACGTCAGTGCCCTCACGACTGGTGTAGTCGCCGTCAATCTGGTGGTCGAGACCGTTGGCAAGCGTAAGCTGTGACGCAGCCGGTTTGCCTCGTGTGAGGTCCAGGGACAATCGATTGGAAGTAAGTTGGGTGAACGACTGGCGGAGCTTTGCGGCGAGTGCAGTGCGTTGATCGTTGTTGAGTTGTAACCAAGACCTGCTGAGCGCAGTCATGAAGAAAGTCCCGTAGCTTCGTCCACACCTAACATGAGATTGAGGTTTTGTACGGCAGCGCCCGCGGCGCCCTTGCCAAGATTGTCGTAGCGCGCAGTGAGAAGTACCTGATCCTGGTTACCGAACACCATGAGCTCTATACGATTCGTGTCGTTACACGTGGTGGGGTCGAGATAACCACTGTCCAGCGCATCCACCGCGCCGTAAGGCAGAACCCGAATAAACGCTTCGTCGGCATAACGATCTGCCAGTCGTTTCTGCACGTCTTCAGCTGAACACTTCAGTTGTGTGGCGAAGAGTGGCACATGCACGGTCATGCCCTTGTAGTAGTTACACACCATCGGCGCAAAAATCGGGCGCACCGCTGTTTTCGAATAGAGATGCATTTCAGGAACGTGTTTATGGGCGAGGGCGAGCGAATACGGTCGCGCGCCGAAACCTTCTGCCTGTGCGGGTGTAGCCGCGCGGTATTTCTCGATCATCTGTCGACCACCCCCGGAATAACCCGAAAGTGCATGACAGGTCAGCGGTGTCGCTGCATCCAGCAAGCCTGCTTCGATGAGCGGCCGAATCATCAGAATGAAACCCTGTGGATAACAACCCGGGTTAGCCACGAAGCGAGCGCTCTGAACTTCCTGACGATGTGTCTTCGTCAACTCAGGCAGCCCGAAGACCCAATTTGGGTGGGTGCGATGCGCGGTACTCGCATCGATCATACGTGCACGACCATCGGTCAAAGCGACAGCCTCTTTCGCCCCGTCGTCCGGCAAACAGAGAATGGCGACGTCCGCAGCCGTTAGCGCCTCGCGGCGTTTGTCTGAATTTTTGCGGTCCGCGTCGGACAGGGTGATGAGAGACAGATCAGTGCGGCCGTACAATCGATCCGTGATCTCGATGCCGGTGGTGCCTGCCTGGCCATCGATGAAAACGTGCAACATGGGGGGCGGTTCAATGAAAAGGCGCGCAAGTATAAGGAACTGAACAAAGAAGCGGAACGAGGATGTAGGTCAGGAGCTTTGAGCGAGAGGATCAGGTGCCGACTTTCTTCTTCAACCAGCCCGCGAATTCGTTGTACGGCTGGATCGCACCGACGGCGGCGCCTTGGATCGCGTGGAAGCCTAGCTCTTTCAGTTTTGGCAGGAGCTTCTCCTCCTTGATGCCCGTTGCAATCAAGCGATATCCGGCACGTTTGAAGAGTTCGAGGATCAGCGTGCGAAGGGCGGGAGGAACACTCTTGCTGAGTAGCGCGCGCGAAACGGAAACCTCATCGATCGGCAAATTGCCGAGCATGGTCAGCGGTAGGCCACCATCTCCCATGCCTGAAATGCGAACCGAGATTTTTTTCTGACGGATACTCTCGAGTATGACGCGCGAATCGGCGTTCGACAGTGTGGACTCCGGTACATCTATCGTCAGTCGTTGCGGCGTTATGCTGTAGAGATCGAGCGCGTCCAGAAGCTGGTGTGAGACCTCATCGTCAACGAGGGGCTCTGCGGGCACCGGGGTCACAACCCCCACGGTCTGCTGACACTTGTTGGCCTGACCAATCGCACCCTTAAGATATTGCCAGTACACCGGACGCAACATCTCACAGTCGCGAGCGGTATTGAGGAATCTCCCGAAGCCCTGGAGCCCGCGCTTGGGAGAATTCCAGGCGAGCGTGGACGCCCCCGCGATAACGTTCTCAAAGGCGGTGCTTTGCACCGGTTCGAAGTAGGGAATGAGTTCGCCTTTTTGCAACGCCTCTTCCAACTCAATCTTGATCGCCCAGGTATCACTTTCGCGATTGACGGTTTCTGGATCGTAGATCACGTATCGTTCAGCGGGAGAGCACCGACCGAGCGCACTTTCTGCAGCCTGATACAAGATTCCGGGGCGGGCCGACGCCACGCGAGTAATCGAAAAACCGGCGTTGGTCTGCACCAGCACCGCGTGATTCACCACGTTGATCGGCGGAGTAAGCACGCGCCGGAGTTTCGCTGTGGCAAGTTCAAGGTGGTCGAGGCTCGTCAGGTCCGGAAGCACCATGCAGAACTTGGCGCCCGGGAGCTCAACGAGATTATCGGCGACTTTGCAGAATTCAATCAGGCGCGCGCGAAATTCATCGACCATCAGATCGAATGTCCCTTCACCGAGCTGAAGCTTGAGCTCGGTCGCGCGCATCATCTGAATCACCGCACAGGAGATAAAGCCCGTCGGCGATTCGTCGATTTCGTTGGCACCGTCGATTCGAGTAGCGATGAGCGCCAGGGCCTCCTCTGGGAGATCTGGTGAGATGATGTCTAAGGATTCGTTCACAGGTACAGCGTCTCCGCGTCAATACCGTAGGAGCCTGCAGGCAGCTCCTGCGTGATCCAGACCTGCGTAGTACCGTCAGAGCGGGTGTACTTGCAGAGGTCGATGGTGACGAAATCGGTACGGCGACGTTTGTTTTCGTCGAGGATGATGCACACCTTGGGCTTGAGTCGGCGCGTAGGGCCGCACCGTCATCATGGCATCGTAGGTATCCACGAGCCCTGCGATACGCGCAACCAATGGGATTTCATTGGCCAGCTTGCCGTTTGGATAGCCGGATCCGTCCCACCGTTCGTGGTGGTCAAGCAAAACCGATTCAACCATCGGGTCTACCTGGTTCTCGCGCGCAAGCAAAGCGACCCCGAACTGCACGTGTTTGCGCATGGTATCCTGTTGTTCACGGGTCAACGGCGCGGATGATGTCAACATTTCATCCGGCAACTTAACCTTGCCGACGTCCATGAGGGCACAGCCGAGTGCGAGATTTTCGAGGTCTTCGCCCGGCATACCAATTTGGTGACCGATCATGGCGCCGAGTACCGCCACAGAAATGGAATGGTTATAGAGGTAGTCGTCCTTTTTCTTCATGCGGACGAGCGCGACCATCGCTTCCTTGCGATGCACGACGTGCTCGATCAATGGGTTGATGCCGTCGGCGACAGACTGAATGTTGATCTGCCCGGTCTCACGCAAGCGAACGAAGGCCTGTTTAACGGCGTTAGTCGCCAAGTCGTAGTCGGATTCCGCGGCCACGAAGTCGCGACGCAGTGAGATGGTGACATCAGAGGTCTTCTGACACGTCGGTGCGCCGTTGAAGGCAGTTCTAACCACGTTGCCGCGCGTGTGACGGTGTGGGTCGACGTAGACATGCGTGCAAACCTCACCAACCTCTGCGATGTCGGATTGGGTATGAACGTAAAAACCCTGGACCATGAATGGAGATTCCAGCCAAGGCTTGTCGAGATAGGCGATGTACATGCCGGGCTCAAGTTGGTAGACCGGCACCTCGAGGTGCTTTTCTGAATCGGGTGGAATGTACATGGTCGAAATTATCGGTGTTTTTACAGGTCAGCCAGTGAGCTGCCGTTAGATGTGTGACCAAGTGCGCTGAACTTGTGAGAAGTCGCTGTCGGCATCATCCACCCTGATCGTTTGTGCTACTTCGAAAAACTCTCTAGAGAATCTCTGATTAATGACTATTTCCGCCAGAACTTCGTTGATCGTCGCTCCAAAAAATCGCTGAACTACTGCATTTCCTCGCTTTTTTCTACGCTCCTCTCGCCTCGTTCTGACGAAAATATCCAATAAAGCAGAGTTTCTCTAGCGCTCCTGTCTTGAGCGCCAGATTTGCGGTGTCAGGCGACCATCGAGTTCCGTTGAGTCACGAACAACGACTCCATCTTTTCGCTGATCACGTTGGCAATGCTGCTCCGATTCAGTGCGGACAGATGTTCGATGTCTGGCAGGCTGATGCGGTGCAGGTGGATCACGGGCCAGGATTGTTCAAATTCTCGCAAGTCACCTTTAGTCAAAACCGGTAGAAACGGATCGTCCTTGGGGCGGCTGTTCATGATGGCACGTATCCCCGATTCGAAAGGAATCTGGCGGGGGCCGAGGGTTCGGTCTGCGGTCACATTTGCAAGGTGCAGACCGGCGCGTTTCACCAGCTCCCCTGGCACGATGTACAACCCCGTGGGTTTTATGCCATCGGCAACGATGCGGGTAAATGTGTCGTAGTAGGCGTTTTTGTCTGGGAGGATCACCAGCTTGGCATCAACTTCCTCCGGGAACAGGATTTCGTAGGTGGCGTAGAGCATGTCCACGGTGGGTGAGTACACACAGAGTGTGCTCTGGAACTGCGAGATAAATTCCGTCGCCCTGGATCGTTGCGTAAACGCGTCGAGATCCCAGGCCAAGTCCGGGTTCTGATACTGCGCGTGCTGCATGGGTTGCTCCTGAATCACTGCAGGATTGTAGATGTAGCATCAGGCATGCATGGATATTGGCGCACGTTTCTGTGATTTGGGGCACGGCGAGACTGCAGACTGCTGACTGAAGGATGACTCGCTAATCAGTGCAATCGAGGGGCGGGAGGCAGGCTTATAACGACCTGGAATTCGGCCTCGTGGAGGGTTGCGAATCGTGCTTCGACTGCGGATTGCTCGAAGTACTCGGCGGCGAGCTGGATGAAGAGTCCCCAGTGCCGAGATTCACTGGTCGCCAGCGCTCGATAGAACGATGCAAGTTCAGAGAACGGGTGACTGGATTTTTCGAGCGCTTCGCTGATCCGCGAAAAACGTTCCGCACCACGGCGTTCGATCAGCGCGTCGACGAGCAACCGATCTAACAGGTACAGATCTGGACCTTTGTGGATTTGAGCTTGCATGGCATGCACATAGGTATCGCGGTCATCGGGTTGTGGGCGGATATTTCGATCCATTAGTACACGCATAACTTCCCGCCAATGGGTGAGTTCTTCCACCGCGAGGTCAGTCATCGCGCGCACCAGAGACGGTTTGTCAGGATAGTGCGAGGCGACGTTGAGTGCCATGCCGCTGGCTTTTTTCTCGCACGACGCGTGATCACAGAGAAACGCCGGAAAAACACTGAGCACTGCATCAAGCCATGCGTCAGGAGAGGGGTCGATGGGAGTGAGGTGATCCAGGTTCATCGTGGTGGAGGAAGGCGTTGGGTGTTCGTGACCGGTGGCTGAGGTGATTGCTGCTGCTCATTGACGAGTCGCTTATAGCTGCGACTCGTTAATCTCCGTAAATCCGGTTCAACCACGCAGCGATGTCATTGATCTCCTGGGGCGATACCTGATGCCCCATGCCGTACTCGTGCCACTCAACCTGGTAGTTGAGCCGCTTCAGCGCTTCACGTCCCGTGATGGCGCGTGCAATCGGAATCATCGGGTCGGCGATGCCATGGGCCATAAAGATGGGGGTGTCGATGTTGTCGAGACTGACCTCATCAACCACCCGCTCGTGGTTGTGGATGTAGGTGGACAGCCCCATGATGCCGGCCAGCTTGCGGTTGGCGCGCACACCCAGGTACGTCGCGATGACACCACCTTGGGAAAAACCCGCCAACGTGATCTTTCGTGCCGGTGTTCCATTGGCTGCTTCAGCATCGATCAATTGGTCGATGGCATCCGCAGATTCGCGGATGTCCCGCTCGCCGACGGTGGGGTTGGAGAGGTCGATGTCGTACCAGGCCCGCATTTCCATGCCGCCGTTGATGGTCACCGGACGCACGGGTGCGTTTGGGAAGACGAAGCGGAGGGGCCGGGTGAGGCGGAGCATGGGTACCACGGGTTCAAAGTCGTGGGCGTCCGCACCGAGGCCGTGCATCCAGATGACGGTTCCTACCGGATTGTCACCGGTGGTCACAATCAGCGTTTCGAGGTCGCTCATGCGTTTCCTGTGGGTTAGTTTTGTTCACGCGGTGACTGGTTTCAGTAAACCGCTGCTCGTCGAAGGAAGTCAGAACCCTATAATGCCCGCCCATGGATGATGGTCTCAATCGCGAGGCGTCGAAAGACGTCCGCAAACTTACCCCCGCGTTGCGCTTCCTCCGGCCTTACGCCGGTCGTGTCGTCCTCGCCAGTCTCGCTTTGATCGCCACGGCAGCGGTCACATTGTCTATTGGCCAGGGGCTACGTGTGGTCGTCGACAACGGACTCTCTTCTTCGTCCGGTGATGTGCTTGGCGAAAGTCTTGGGCTGCTGGCGCTGCTGGTCGTGCTGCTGACAGTCGGCACCTTTGTGCGGTTCTACTTCGTCTCCTGGATCGGCGAGCGGGTGAGTGCAGATATCCGCTCCGCGGTGTTTCGTCATCTCGTGCACCTCCATCCGGGTTTTTTTGAGACCAACCGGCCGACAGAAATCCAGTCGCGGATCACGACGGATACGACGCTCCTGCAGACGGTCATTGGTTCGTCGGTATCCATTGCGCTGCGTAATGCGCTGATGTTTGTCGGTGGGCTGGTGTTGCTCTTCATCACGAACGTCAAGCTGTCTTTGATCGTGATCGCGTGTGTACCTGTGGTGGTTGCACCCATCGTTCTCTTTGGTCGGCGGGTGCGGCAACTTTCGCGGAGCAGTCAGGATCGGCTTGCTGACGTCGGTAGTCATGCAGGTGAATCGCTCCGTCACATTCGTGTCGTGCAGTCCTTTAATCACGAAAAAGCTGACGCCACCGGTTTCGAGAAACGGGTTGACCTCGCCTTTGACGTGGCGATTACGCGTATCCGTCACCGCGCGTGGCTGATCACGCTGGTGATGCTCCTGGTGATGGGTGCCATTGGCGTCATGGTTTGGGTGGGTGGTGCCGATGTGCGATCGGGCGCAATCACCTCCGGTGAGCTGGTACAGTTCATTTTCTACGCCTTCATCGTTGCCGGATCTGTCGGCGCCATCAGCGAAGTTTACAGCGATCTGCAACGAGCGGCTGGCGCGACCGAACGTTTAGTTGAGTTGCTTGAAGCGAAGAGCGTCCTCGTCGAAAGCACGACGCCGGTGATAGCCGAATTGGCAAAACCGCGATTGGCTGTGGAGTCGGTGGGTTTTGCCTATCCGCTGCGCCCGGATGTTGAAGTCCTCCACGGCGTCAGCTTCGTGGTGGATCCGGGAGAGATGATCGCGCTCGTTGGACCTTCTGGCGCGGGAAAAAGCACGGTTTTTGATCTTCTGCAGCGCTTCTATGATCCACTCGAAGGGTGTGTTCGATTGGATGGGCACGATCTCAGGACGCTACGCCTCGAAGAGGTGCGTCGGGTGATGGGCTTTGTTCCCCAAGAAGCGGTGTTGTTCGCCGGCACGGTGGGTGAAAACGTTCGTTACGGCCAAGCGTCGGCGACGGACCAGGCCGTGTGGGAAGCGCTTGAACTCGCAAGTGCAGATGCCTTTGTGCGCGCATTGCCGCAGGGTCTCGATACGCCTCTAGGCGAAAGTGGGGTTGGTCTCTCCGGTGGTCAAAAACAACGATTGGCAATCGCCCGGGCCTTGCTCAAGACACCCCGTATCCTGTTGTTGGATGAAGCGACGAGTGCACTTGACGCTGACAGCGAGCGGGCGATTCGGGACTCCATCAACCGGTTGAAAGGGCGTTGCAGCATCATCGTGATCGCCCATCGACTCTCGACGGTTCGGCAGGCCGACCGCATTCTGGTGCTTGAAGGTGGACGGATCGTCGGTTCAGGAACACATACCGAGCTCTTGCGGTCTAACGAACTGTACGCTCGGTTTTCCGGAATCCAGTTCGCTGACGGAGCTAAGCATCCGCTTGACGGATTGACTCAGCCAGTGGCTGCGACTGCTGACGATGCGACTCTGCCGGAACGGGAAGTGGCCGCAGGTGCCTGAATCCGCGAACGGATGCAAGTGTTTCCACAGCGAAACTATCACAACGTTTTTTTAAGTCATTCGCTAAAGTGAGTACACTGCGCGAAGGCAGACAGTCTTAGTCCGCGGGAGTCACTGGCAGGTGGTGGCAAATTCGACCCGCCGGCCAAAGAACAAACAATCGCAATATTAAGGGGGCGATATGGGGGGGCCACTCTCCGGCTTCAGGGCCGTGGAACTGGCGGGCATTGGTCCCGGACCGTTCTGCGGCATGATGCTGTCGGACATGGGCGCGGACGTCATCCGCGTGGATCGGATGGGTGCGCCAGCACGCCGCAATAATGATGTTCTCGCGCGTAACCGCCGTTCGATCGCGGTTGATCTCAAGCAGCCAGCGGGCGTCGAGACAGTGTTACGCCTCGTTCAAAAATCTGACGCCCTCTTTGAGGGCTTCCGCCCCGGTGTGACAGAACGCCTTGGTCTCGGCCCCGATCACTGCATGGCTCGCAACCCGAAACTGGT